>DATNJF010000289.1:0-54760 GCA_035604035.1 Allostellaceae bacterium
CCTGCCGATCGACCCCGAATTCCTTCACGCGCTGCGCCGGCTGACCGCCGAGCACGGCGTGCTGCTGATCTTCGACGAGGTGGTCAACGGTTTCCGAGTGTCGCCGGGCGGTGCACAGCAGGCCTACGGCATCAAGCCCGACCTGACGACCCTGGCAAAAATCCTCGCCGGCGGGCTGCCGGGCGGCGCCGTCACCGGGCGCAAGGACATCCTCGATCTGCTCGATTTCAAGGTCACCGAGGCCGCCGGCAAGGAAAAGATCAACCACCCCGGCACGTTCAACGCCAACCCGCTCTCGGCTGCTGCCGGGATCGCCACGTTGAAGATCGTCGCCGAGACCGACGCCTGCGCCCGCGCCAACGCCTTTGGCGATGCGCTGCGCCAGCGCCTCAATGAGGTGTTTGAGGAAGAGCGGGTGCCCTGGGCCGCCTACGGCACGTTCTCGTCTATCGAGCTTTTCACCAACCCCGAGGGGATCGAGGTCACGCCGACCGAGTTCAAGCCGCTTGGCCTCCCAGCCAAACACTTCAAGGGCGTCAAGAACGCGAGCCTCGTCCATAAATTGCGCCTGGCGACGATGCTTGGCGGTGTCGATTTCAACAGCCATCCCGGCGGCGTCATTTCCTGCACCCATGGCGATTCCGAGCTCGACGACACCGCCACCGCGCTGCGCAACGCGGTTCGGATGATGCGAGCGGAGGGAGAGCTTTAGTGCGCGATCCCGGCCGCCGCCTGATCCTGCAAGGGCTGCTGGCCGCAGGTCTGGGTATTCTTGCGAACGGTTTCCTGTCTAGTACGAGCGCCCTCGCCGATGCATGTTCCGATTTGAAGAACCAATACAACTCGGCTTTTCAAATTTACCAATCATCCAAATTCCAGTTCCCGGACGATTGCGCCCGCGCCCAAGATTACTTTCGCAGCAAACGCGAACAGGCCCAGTCGCTCGTCTCAGTATTTCACGCCGCGAGCCAGACCACGAGTCCGTCACGCTCGAAACGGGCTGCAATGTGCTCGCGGGGACGCCTGCGGCTGCTCCGGCGCCGCCACCTCCGTTGCCGGTAGTCGGCGCCGCGCCGATGACCCCGTCGCCAGGCCCGACTCAAACCGCGGCGCCACCCCTGAACCAAACCGCGGCGCAAAGCTGCGCCGCGCAAAAGACCATGCCGATCGCGCCCGGCTGCAACGCCGACTTCCCGCAGCAGCGGACCGGTGCGGCCTGCACCGCCGCCGACAATTCGGTTGGTTTGACGCTGCAGGTTCCCGGGAGCGAGCCGACTTGCTGTGTCACTTCGTGCGGGCTCTCGAAGTAATGCAACCGTAGGCTAGTAGAGAGCCTTCCGCAGCAGATCGAGCCCGCTGACGGCGAGGATAGCCAGCACCGCGAGCCGGAACATGTCGGGGTTGATCCTCCGGCGCAGCCAGCGACCCAGCGGCATGCCGAGCCCGATCGGGATGATCGCCCCGGCCGAGATCAGGAAGTCCGCGAGCGCCATCGTCCCGCTGCCGCCCAGCGCCAGCAGCATCGTCGCGCTCGCGGTTAGGGCGAAGATCGCCATCTGTTTGACGAAGCTGTTGGGGTCGGTGCCGCGGCCGAGCAGATAGGCGATCAGCGGCGGGCCGAACATCGCCGACATGCCACCGAGAACACCGGCGGTGAATCCGACGGCCGGGCCGGCCCAGCGCGCTGCACGCTCCCCGATCCGCACCCGCCGCAGGAACAGCAGCATCGCGGCGAGAACCAGAAACCCGGCGCCGAGGATGAGATCCAACCGGTGACGATCGATGCTGATCAGCACATGGACGCCGATCAGCGTACCGGCGACGAGCATGATGAGCACGGGCCAGTTCGCTCGGATTGCCGCCAGCGTATGGCCGCCTTCGGCCGCCTGGGTAACGTTGGTCGCCACCTGCGCCCCAATAACCAGCGCGACCGCGACTGGAATATCGATGAACTGCGCCGCCAGCGGCACCAGCACGAGCGGTAGGCCGACGCCGGTGACGCCCTTGACGATGCCGCCAAACACGAACACCGCGAAGAGCGCTGCGAGCGCGAGCGGCGGCAGGCCGAGGATGGCGTGGAGGATCATCGGCCCTGATTTTGGCTCTTTTTCGACGGAACGCGGTGTTTAGCCGAACCCTCTCCCGTTTGGCATGAAATAAGCTATTCTCTCGTCACGAATAGCCGCAGCTGGGCACGCTGCGGCGCGACGGTCCCGGCGAGGAGATTGCGACCATGCTGCCACGCGAAGACAACGAGCTTATCACCCGGGTCGGACCGGGCACGCCGATGGGCAACACGATGCGCCGCTATTGGATGCCGGCGCTGCTCTCCAGCGAGATCGCCGAGCCCGACAGCGCGCCGGTGCGAGTGCGCCTGCTCGGCGAAGATCTCGTCGCCTTCCGCGACACCGAGGGCCGCATCGGCCTCCTTGACGAATACTGCCCGCATCGCCGCGTCTCGCTCTATTTCGGGCGCAACGAGGAATGCGGCCTCAGGTGCATCTATCACGGCTGGAAATTCGACGTCGACGGCAGCTGCCTCGACCAGCTCAACGAACCGGAAGAGCTGCAGTTCAAGCACAAGGTCCACATCACCGCTTACCCGACCGTCGAGCTGGGCGGGATCGTGTGGGCTTATTTGGGCCCGATCGACAAGATGCCGGCGCCACCGAAATTCGCCTGGACCCAGGTCGACGAGGAACGCCGCCACGTCACCAAGGTGATCCAGGAGTGTAATTACCTACAAGGGCTCGAGGGCGGCATCGATACCTCGCACGCGCCGATCCTTCACCGGCTCCTCACGGACAATTCGACCCGCGGCGGGATCAAGCCGTCGAGCCCGTTTGTGCGCGGCAAGGCCCCGCATCTCGTCGTCGACCTCACCGATTACGGCTACCAGTACGCCGGCATCCGCCCACTCGGCGACAGCGACATGCACATCCGCACCTACCACTTCATCCTGCCGTTCCACCAGATCCGGCCGTCGAAATCGGAGACCGGGCAGCCGATGGATGCGGGGCACATCTGGGTCCCGATCGATGACTACACCTCGATGGTCTACAATTGGATATACACCACGGTCGACTCGCCGCTGACCGAGGAAGATCGGCTCGAGCGCGGCCTCGGCAACGGGCCGCTGCATGTCGATCCGAAGACCTTCCGCTCGATCGGCAACAGGACCAACAATTACCTGCTCGACCGCGAGATGCAGCGCACCGAGACCTATTCGGGCATCGACGGGATCAACCAGCAGGACCGCGCCTTGCAGGAAAGCATGGGGCAGATCTGCGACCGCAGCCGCGAATATCTCGGGCCAGGCGACAAGGCGATCATCCAGGCGCGCAAGTTGCTGATCAAGGCGGTGAGGACGGTCGAGGCCGGCGGCGCGCCTTCCGGCACTGGCACCAGCTACTACCCGCTTTTGGCGCACGAGGAGGTGCTGCCGAGGAACGCCGATTGGCGCGCCGAGATGACCCCCGAGATGGCCGACGGCGTCATCCTCGAAACCGTTTGAGCGTAGGAGCTAATCGCATGGCGTCGCAGCCGTTCGCCGGGGTTCTGGTCCCGGTCCTGACCCCGTTCACCCCGGCGGGCGAGCCCGATGCCGGGCGCTTCGTCGCGTTCTGCCGCTGGCTCTTGGACGAGGGCGCCGACGGGCTCGCGATCTTCGGCACCACCAGCGAGGCCAATTCGATGGCGGCCGGCGAGCGCATGGCGCTGCTCGACCGGCTGATCGCCGCCGGCATTCCGGCGTCGCGGCTGATGCCGGGCACCGGCGCCTGCTCGATCACCGAGGCCGCGACCCTGATCAAGCATGCCGTGAGCCACAGCTGCGGCGGCGTCCTGATGCTGCCGCCATTCTACTACAAGGGCATGACCGATAACGGCGTCTACGACTTCATCGCCGCGGTGATCGACAAAGTCGGCTCGGCGGCGCTCAGGATGTACCTCTATCACATCCCGCCGCAGACCATGATCCCGTTCGGGGTCGCGCTGGTCGGCCGGCTGATCAACGCCTATCCGAACACGATCGTCGGCCTCAAGGACAGCTCGGGCGATTGGGCCAACACCAAGGCGCTGCTCGACGCCTATCCCGGCTTCGGCATCTTCCCCGGCTCCGAGGTGTTCCTACTGGACGGGCTACGCCACGGCGGCGTCGGCTGCATCACCGCCTCGGGCAACGTCAACGTGCCGGGCATCCGTAAGGTCTATGAAAACTGGAAGACCCCGCAGGCCGATCAGCTTCAGGCCGACATCACGCTGGTGCGCATTACCATCCAGAAATACCCGATGGTACCGGCGCTGAAGCGCATCGTCGCGCATTTCCACGGCGACCCCGATTGGGCGAATGTGCGCCCGCCGATGGAGCGCCTGTCGGACGCGCAATCGGCCGCGCTCCTAGCCGATCTCGCCAAGATCGGCTACAGCCTCGGCGAACGCCGCCGCGAGGCGGCGGAGTAGGTTCGCGCATGGCAAGCGACGCTCCCGCGCGCACCCCGGAGCGGCAGGCGTTCTACGACAGGATCGCCCCAGCCAATCTGGCGCCGCTGTGGGAGCAGCTGCACAGCCTGGTCACCCCCGAGCCGGTCACCAAGGTGCAGCCGGCGATCTGGCGCTACCGCGACGTGCGGCCCCATTTGATGCGGTCGGGGAGCCTCATCACCGCGCAGGAAGCGACCCGCCGCGTGCTGATGCTGATGAACCCCGGCCTCGGCGGCCAGGCTTCGATCACCGGCTCGCTCTTCGCCGGCTTGCAGCTGATCATGCCGGGCGAGGTGGCGCCGGCGCATCGCCATACGCAATCGGCGCTGCGTTTCATCATCGAGGGGCACGGCGCCTATACCGCGGTCGATGGCGAGCGCACCCTGATGGAGCCGGGCGATTTCGTCATCACCCCGTCCTGGACCTGGCACGACCACGGCAACGACACCTCGGAGCCGATGGTTTGGCTCGATGGGCTCGACGTCCAGATCGTCAACCTGTTGAACGCCAGCTTCGCCGAGGGCTATCCTGACGATACCCAGCCGGTATCCCGTCCTGAGGGCGACGCCTTCGCGCGCTACGGCCACAATCTGCTGCCGGTCGATTGGAAACCCAAAGTCAAAACCTCGCCGGTCTTCAACTATCCCTACACCCGCACCCGCGAGGCGTTGGGGGCGCTGGCGAAGAACGGCGCGCCCGACCCCTATCACGGCCATAAGCTGCGCTACGTGAACCCGACGAGCGGCGAGTTCGCCATGCCGACCATCGCCACTTTTATCCAGCTGCTGCCGACAGGTTTCGTCAGCCTGCCGTATCGCGCGACCGACGGGATCGTGTTTGTCTGCGTTGAAGGCGCGGGTGAAACCCGCATTGGCGACACGGTGTTAACTTGGGAGCCGCACGATATCTTCGTCGTGCCGAGCTGGGCGTCGCATACCCACCACACACGAGCCGAGTCGGTGCTGTTCAGCTTTTCCGACCGGGTGGTTCAGGAAAAGCTCGGTCTCTGGCGGGAAGCGCGCGGCAATGCCTGAAGCGGCCCGCTAGTGAGTTCTTAATCAAGCCACCGGTAAGTCGGGGCCCATGGCGGAAAAGCGGAAAAGCAGCGGCGCGGCGATCAACCCGGTGATCCTGTCGGGCGGGTCGGGGACGCGGCTATGGCCGATGTCGCGCACGCATTATCCCAAGCAGTTTCTGCCACTAGTCGGCGACATCAGCCTCTTGCAGCAGGCGGCGCTGCGCGTCGCCGGCGCGCCCGGCGTCGCCGCGCCGCTGGTCATCGCCAACGAGGAGCACCGCTTCCTCATCGCCGAGCAATTGCGCGAGATCGGCGCGACGCCGCAGGCGCTGCTGCTGGAGCCGGTCGGGCGCAACACCGCGCCGGCGGTTTGCGTCGCCGCGCTGCGCCTCGCCGAGCGCGACCCCGCGGCGCTGATGCTGGTAATGCCGTCCGACCACAGGATCGACGACGTGCCGGCCTTCCTCGCCGCAATCGAGCGCGCCGCCGCGGCCGCGCGCGCCGGGTTTCTCGTCACCTTTGGGGTGACTCCCGAGCGCGCCGAGACTGGCTATGGCTATATCGAGCGCGGCAAGAAGCTGGGCGACATCGACGGTGCCTTCGCGGTCGCGCGCTTTGTCGAAAAGCCCGACGCCGCGACGGCCGAGCGCTACGTCAAGAGCGACGATTTTTTCTGGAACAGCGGCATCTTTCTGTTCCCCGCTGCGCTCTACCTGAGCGAGCTCGAACGGCTGCGCCCCGACATGCTCGCCGCGTGCCGCCGGGCGCTCGCCGAAGCGCGCAGCGACGACGATTTCGTCCGCCTCGACAAAACGGCCTTCGCCGATTGCCCGGCCGATTCGATCGACTATGCGGTCATGGAGCACACCGCCCGCGCCGCGGTGGTGCCGGTCACCATGGGCTGGAGCGATCTCGGCTCGTGGGACGCGCTGTGGGAAAGCGCGTCGAAGGATGCCGATGGCAACGCGCTCGTCGGCAATGTAATCGCCGAGGACACCAAGGGCTCGTACATCCGCTCCGAGGCCGGGCTGGTCGCCGCGCTCGGGGTGGAGGACATGGTTGTCGTCGCCACCCAGGACGCGGTGATGCTGGCGCCGCGCGACCGCGCCCAGGACGTGCGCTCGCTGGTCGCGCGCCTCGTCAAGGATGGCCGCGGCGAGGCCGAAACACTGCCGATCGTCTACCGCCCATGGGGCAGCTATCAGACACTGCATGCCGGACACCGCGTCCAGGTCAAGCACATCGTCGTCAAGCCGGGCGGCAAGCTGTCGCTGCAGATGCACCATCACCGCGCCGAGCACTGGGTCGTCGTCCAGGGCACCGCCAAGATCGTGCGTGGCGACGAGGATATGGTCCTGACCGAGGACCAGTCGACCTACATCCCGCTCGGCACCAAGCACCGGCTGGAAAACCCCGGCAAGATCCCGCTCCACGTGATCGAGGTGCAATCCGGCGCCTATCTCGACGAGGACGACATCGTCCGCTTCGAGGATACATACGGGCGCTGCTAGGAGCTCACACCTCTGTCTTCGCCCCGGTGCGTTCGGTGATCAGCCCGTAATGCTCGACCCGGCGGTGCTTTTCGAACGCAAAGACCGTGCGGCGCAGATAGTCGCCGAGCTCGAGGTCGAGGTTGAACCCGATCACCTCGTCCCCCTCGCTCATCGCCTGAGCGGCGATCTCGCCGGTCGGGGCGATGATCGCCGAGCCGCCGATCATTCCGAACCCATCCTCGGCCCCGCATTTCGCCGCCGCCAGCACCCAGGCAGCGTTTTGATAGGCGCCGGCCTGTAGCGACAGCAGGTGGTGGAACATCCGCAGATGTTCGGGTTCGCGGGTGTGGATGTTTTCGATCGGCGTGTTGTAGCCGAGCGCGACGATCTCGACCCCTTGCAGCCCCATGACTCGGTAGGTCTCGGGCCAGCGCCGGTCGTTGCAGATGCACATGCCGACGATCGCGTCCATCGCCCGCCACACCTTGAACCCTTCGTTGCCGACGTCGAAGTAGCGCTTTTCCAAATGTTGGAACGGCGCGTTCGGTAAATGCTCGGAGTGGCCGGGCAGATGAATTTTGCGATAGCGGCCAATGATGCGGCCGTCGCGCTCGACCAGGATCGAGGTGTTGTAGCGCCGGGTCTGACCCTCCTCCTCGGTCAGCTCGGCATAGCCGAGGTAGAAGCCGATGCCGAGCTCGCGGGCGAGCTCGAACAGCGGCTGCGTCTCCGGCCCCGGCATCTGCGCCTCGAAAAACCGGTCGATCTCCGCCTGGTCGGTCATCCACCAGCGCGGAAAGAACGTCGTCAACGCCAGCTCGGGAAAGACGACGAACTTGGCGCCGCCGGCATGCGCCTCGCGCAACAGGGCAATCAGCCGCTTGACCACCGACGCGCGGCTGTCAGCGAGATGGATCGGCCCCAATTGGGCGACCGCGGCGCGGAGTTTACGGGACATGCTGTTTCTCCAAGACGATGCTGCAATCCCGTCCAGCGTCCTTCGAGACGCGCTCTCCGAGCGCTCCTCAGGATGAGGACGGATTTATGATGGCATAAAGAAAGACCCTCATCCTGAGGTGCGGAGCGAAGCGAAGCCTCGAAGGACGCATTTTCGCCTATCCCAGCGTTACACCAGCGGCTGGCCGCTTTTCTCGGCGGCGAAGGCAAGTTCTGGCGTTGCGCGGCCGAGCGGCCGCGCCATCTCGCTGAGTGCGCAGGGCAGAAACTCCCCGCTGCCGCGCTCGGCCTTGAGCGCGCCTTCCTCGATCACCACGCGCCCGCGCGAGATCACCGTCACCGGCCAGCCGGTCAGGTGCCGGCCTTCGTAGGGCGTGTAGCCGGTGTTGTCGTGCAGCATTGCCGCGGTCACGACGGTCTGCCGGTCGGGATCCCAGATCGCGATGTCGGCGTCGGCGCCGACTGCGATCGTGCCCTTCTTCGGATAAAGTCCGTAGAGCCGCGCGTGGTTGGTCGCGGTCAGCGCGACAAAGCGGTTGAGGTCGATGCGCCCCTTGCGCACCCCTTCGGAGAAGAGCAGCGGCACGCGCAACTCGATGCCCGGCACCCCGTTCGCCGTGTCCTTGAACGTGGTCTTGTCGCCCTTCAGCAGCTTGCCGGTCTCATCGTAGCGATAGGGCGCATGGTCAGACGAAAACACCTGGAACGTGCCGTTGGCGAGCCCGCGCCACACCGCCTCCTGCGCCGCATGGTCGCGCGGCGGCGGCGAGCAGCAGAATTTGGTGCCTTCTAGGTCCATGCCGATATCGTCGGCGGTCAGGAACAAATATTGCGGGCAGGTCTCGCCGTAGAGTTTAAGCCCGCGTGTCTGGGCGTTGCGGATCACGTCGATCGCCTCGGCGGCCGAGACATGGACGATGAGGATCGGCACGTCGAGCAGCTCGGACAGCGCGACGGCGCGGTTGGTGGCCTCGCCCTCGGCGATGCGGGCGTGGCTGACCGCGTGGTAGCGCGGGTTGCCGAGCCCGCGCTCCAAGAGCCGGTCGGTTAGGAACTTGATCATGTCGTGGTTTTCGGCATGCACCATGACCAGGGCGCCCTCGCGCCGCGCCAACGCCAAAATCTCCAGCATCTGCCGGTCGTCGAGCCGCATCGCATCATAGGTCATGTAGACCTTGAACGAGGTGTAGCCATCCTGGATCAGCGCCGGCAGCTCCTGGCCCAGCACCTGCTCGTTGGGGTCGGTGACGATCAGGTGAAAGGCGTAATCGATCACCGCCTTCAGGGTTGCCGCAGCGCGGTATTCCTCGACCACCTGACGCAGCGACTGGCCGCGATGCTGCGCAGCGAACGGGATCACCGTAGTGGTCCCGCCGAACGCGGCCGCGACCGTGGCGCTGTAGAAATCGTCGGCGCAAATGACGCCAAAGCCGGATTTCTGCTCGATATGGCAATGGCTATCGATAGCTCCAGGCACGACCAGCTTGCCGCGCGCGTCGATCTCGCGCGCCGCGGCCCCGAGCCCGCGGCCGAGCGCGATGACGGTCCCATCCTTGATGCCGATGTCGCAATGCTGCGTATCGGCGGCCGTCACCACCGTGCCGTTCTTGATGACGAGGTCGAAATCGGCCATGCGGCGCTCCCAGGTTCCTGGCGCACCGCCGACTTTAGCGGCTGCCGGGCCGCCGGCCTACCGTCACAGTCGGCCGGCGACTCGGGCGCATTCCACCTAGTAGCCGTGCGAGGCGGCCCAGCCCTTGCCGGCTTGCAATTCGCCGAGCGCCTGCTGGATCAGGTTCTCGGCATTGACCTTGTGCCCGCCGAAGACGTCGCG
The DNA here is from genome assembly GCA_035604035.1 of Allostellaceae bacterium. Classification (GTDB taxonomy): domain Bacteria; phylum Pseudomonadota; class Alphaproteobacteria; order ATCC43930; family CGMCC-115725; genus DATARH01. Next base: position 9,785 of record DATNJF010000289.1, read on the forward strand.
GGCTTCCCCCCTCAGGATACCGAGTGCGTTATTCAGCGCGCCTTCCGCCTGGTTGATGGCGGGGTAGCGGCCTTGCGCCAGGGTGCCGGCGGCGAAGGACATGAGTCCGACGGCAACGAACGCGGCAGCCAGCTTGAGCTTGTGTTGGGTCATTGAGGCTCCCTCCAATTGCAGGTCGATTTCACTGCGATCAATGAACGGATCGCTCACCGATCTCTTCCCAATGTGCTGAGCGGCGCTTCGACAGCGACGCGCCGACGCGCTAGTCTAAGCTCGAACCCAAGCGTGGAGAAACGTCATGATGGTGAACGCGCATCGGCCGACCATCGCGGTGACCCGTCACGCCATTGCCGCCGGGCATTATCTGGCGGCGACCGCGGGATTCGACATCCTCCAGGCTGGCGGCAACGCGGTCGATGCCGGGGTCGCGGCGGGAATCGCCTTGGGCGTGTTGCAGAGCGACCTGGTTAACTGCGCCGGCGTCGCGCCGATCATGATCTACCTCGCCGAGCGGCGCGAAATCGTCACCATCGCCGGCCTCGGCACTTGGCCCAAGGCGCTCGACCCCAACCTCTTCATGCGCGAGCACGGCGGCAAGATCCCGGTCGGCGTGTTGCGCACAATCGTCCCCGCGGCGCCCGACGCCTGGATCACCGCGTTGAAGCGCTACGGCACGATGAGCTTTGGTGACGTTGCCGCGGCCGCAACGCGGCTCGCGCGCGATGGCTTCCCGATGTACCCACTGATGGCGGCGAGCCTTGAGAGGCATGCCGAGCGCCACGCGATGTGGCCGTCATCGGCGGCGGTGTACCTGCCCAATGTCCGGCCGCCCGAAATCGGCGAGGTGTTTTACCAGAAGGACCTTGCCGCCTCGCTGCAATACATGGCCGATGAGGAGAAGGCCGCCGCGGGCCGCGGCCGCGATGCCGGGCTCGACGCCGCGCATGACGCGTTCTACCGCGGCGACATCGCCCGGAAATTCGTCGCCTTCAACCGCGAGCAGGGTGGCCTCCTCTCGGCCGACGACCTCGCCAGCTATCACTCGCCGGTCGGCCCGGCCGAGCGCCGGCGCTTTGGCGATCTCGAAGTCTTCACCTGCGGCGCCTGGTGCCAGGGTCCGACACTGCTGCAGACGCTGGCTTTGCTCGAAGGCACCGACCTGCAGGCGCTCGGCCACAACAGCGCCGATTACGTGCATCGCCTGACCGAGGCGGTGAAGCTCGCCTTCGCCGACCGCGAGGCTTATTACACCGACCCGGCGGTGGGGAGTGTGCCGCTGCCGACGCTGATCTCGGAGGAATACGCGGCCGAGCGACGCAAGCTAATCGACCCGCATAAAGCGTGGCCGGAGATGCCGCCGCCGGGCGCTCTCGGCGCCTCGGGCCAGGTGCTGTCGGCGAGCGCGCCCAACCCGTTCCCCGAGCCCGACACCTCCTATGTCTGCGCCGCCGACCGCTGGGGCAATTTGTTCTCGGCGACGCCGAGTGACGGCTCCTACGGCTCGCCGATCGTACCCGGCACCGGGCTCATTCCGTCGAACCGCGGCTCGCAGTCACGCCCCGACCCGAAGCACCCGGCCGGCGTCGCGCCCGGCAAACGGCCGCGCCTGACGCCGAACCCGGCGCTGGCGATCCGCGGCAACGGTGCCCAGTTCCTGCCGTTCGGCACGCCGGGCGGCGACGTTCAGACCCAGGCCATGCTCCAGGTGCTGCTCAACATCTTCGTGCACGGCCACGACGTGCAGACCGCCATCGAGCAGCCGCGCTTTGCCAGCTACTCCTATCCGTCGTCGTTCGCGCCGTACGACTACTACCCGGGCCGCCTCAACCTCGAAGGCCGGTTCTCGGAGGAGGTCGCGAGCGACCTCGCAAGGCGCGGCCACAAGATTCAGCGCTGGGGCGACTTCGAGTGGCTTGCCGGCGCGGTCTGCGCGATCCTTGTCGACAAGGATCGTGGCACCTTGGAAGCGGGCGCCGACCCGCGCCGCGCTGCCTACGCGCTGGGGTGGTAGAACCTGAGATTTATTTTTGATAGTGACCTTACCTAAGTTGCGGTTGAGGTCATTCCTGTAGAATTGCTTCTAGATGCTTTCGTAGGCCCTCTTCGACTTTTCGCCGACCTGATATGGAATCTTCGTAGAAAAGACAGCGGTATCCGCTGATATCAAACGGTAGCGCTTTGTCTTTCTCTGCAAGTAAGATCGTCGGTTTCCCTAGAGCGTGTGCATATCCGAGCTCATAGAAAACGTTTTGATTTGGCGGTGTAATCTCTGCGACTATAATCTTCGCATCGACAATATCTCTTTGTATGTCCTCAAGTATTATACCTGGACCATACACCTCTCCTGCGTGATGTGCTTGTAAACTCGGGAACTCATTAATGACCGTATGGATAACCTCTGTATAAATTTCTTGGTAATGATCCGAGAAATCCATAATCACAAAAACTGTTCCTGGTTCTTGTGCGACTGTGGGCTTTCCAAATTCGATCTTTCGATTTCCCCATGTAAACAAGCCCAACTGACCTGTTTGCAAGGGCGCCGCAAGGACGTGCTCTAGAACTCGAACCGAGTCGACTTCGAGAACAATGCGCTGGCCGATCACGCGAATGGCGAGTTGGTAGGTGCGATTTGGAAGCAAATTATCGTGGCTTCCCGCGATCGCCGTCGGAAGCCATCCCTGTGACGGGTCGAACCGGCTGATGACGTAGGCAGCCCCATAGCCCACTAAGCCGACGCTGAGGTATTCGTCGTGTGGAGACCGATAGCCAAGTAGCAATCGACCCGAATCAACATCGGATATGAGCTTTTCCCCTTGGAATGTAACGCTGATCCGGGCCTCTCCCTCAGCGAACTGGACATTTGATACGCAGAGGCCAAGGGGCTGGGTTTGCCCTTGTTGTATTTTCTGAAAGGTCACGCCATCGATGGCAAAATCTCATCGACCGCGGATCGGCGCCCAATTCTTGACAGGTTTACGAGTTGCACTCATGGCAATCTCCGGAGATCGCCTCCTTCAATCGCCCACGACACGCAAGAGCGTCAACCTCTTCCTTCCGTCTCCCGCATTGGCCGAACGGCGTCCTCGTTTCGTTGCTCACGGTCCCCGGCGCTCCTGCTTCGGATAGGGGGCGCCGTCGCGGTGGGTATAGGTCCCCGGCGCGCTGTGCGGCGGCACCTTCATATCGATATTGGAGTAATGAGCGCCATCGCCGGCAAGGCGCGTGCCCATCTCGAGGAAGGTGGCGTCGGCATTCGAGCGGTTCTGCAGGTGATGCCCATTCGGGTCGCCGGCCTTGAACCCGGCGCAATCGCCGGCGCGTAGCGTTTCGGCGCCGGCATCGGTCACCAGCGTCACCTCGCCCGACACGATGTAGATGAATTCGTCCTGCTCGATGTGCCAATGGCGCTGGCTCGACCATGCGCCGGGCTCCAGCCGCACCAGATTGACCCCGTATTGCGTCAGCCCCGCCGCGTCGGCAAGCCGGGTGCGATGCCGCGCCCGGCACGGCTCGTCAAACGGCGACGGATAGAGCGTCCCGCTGATGACGGGCAGTGTCGCTGGATCGATGCGCTTGGTCATGTTCGGGCTCCAAATGCAGGCGCGTGAACCATTCTACCCGACGAGCGGCGCCTGCTCCTTGCGCCGTTCGACGGGGCCGACCGCACGCTCCTTCGGCCCGACATAAAGCTGGCGCGGCCGGACGAGACGGGTCTCGGGGTCGGCCATCATCTCGTTCCAATGCGCGACCCAGCCGACGGTGCGCGCCACCGCGAACACCGGAGTGAACATCGCCGGCGGTAGTCCTAGCGCGCGAAAGATGATGCCGGAGTAGAAATCGACATTCGGGTAGAGCTTGCGCGAGACGAAATAGTCGTCTTCGAGCGCGATGTGCTCCAATTCCATCGCCAGCGTCAATAGCGGGTCTTCGCGCCCGAGCGCCGCCAGCACGTCGTGGCACAGCGGCCGCAATACCTTGGCGCGCGGGTCATAGCTCTTGTAGACGCGGTGGCCGAATCCCGACAGGCGGAACGGGTCATCCTTGTCCTTCGCGCGGCGCAGCATTTCGGGAATGCGGTCGACTGTGCCGATCTCCTGCAAAGTGTCGAGCACCGCCTCGTTGGCGCCGCCGTGCAACGGCCCCCACAGCGCGGCGATCGCCGCCGCGGTCGCGGCATAGGGGTTGGCGCGGGTTGAGCCGACCAGCCGCATCGCCGAGGTCGAGGCGTTCTGCTCATGGTCGGCCTGGATGATCAGCAGCGCGTCGAGCGCCTTCACCAGCACCGGGTCGGCGCGATAGCTCTCGCACGGTACCGCGTAGAGCATGTGCAGGAAATTCTCGGCGTAGCCGAGATCGTTGCGCGGGTAGATGAACGGCTGGCCGAGCGAATACTTGTAGGCCATCGCCGCGATCGTCGGCATCTTGGCGATCAGCCGGTGCGAGGCGATCATCCGATGCTGCGCGTCGAAGATGTCGAGCCCGTCATGGTAGAACGCGGCCAGCGCGCCGACCACGCCGCACATCACCGCCATCGGGTGCGAGTCGCGCCGGAAGCCGCGATAGATCGCGTGGAGCTGCTCGTTGACCATCGTGTGATGGGTGATGTCGTCGGTGAATTTGGCCTTCTGCGCGACGCTCGGCAGATCGCCGTTAAGCAGCAGCCATGCCGCGTCGAGATAGTCGCAGCGATCGACCAGCTGGTCGATCGGATAACCGCGATAGAGCAATACCCCTTCGTCGCCATCGACATAGGTGATCGCCGAGCGGCACGCCCCGGTCTCGCCGAACGCCGGGTCATAGGCCCAATACCCGGTCTCCTCACGCAAACGGCGGGTATCGATCATCGCCGGCCCGAGTGTCGGAGCGAGGAGGGGCAATTCGGCGATGCTGTTGCCGCGGCTGACGGCCACGGTTTCGGCGAGAGCGGTCATGGCGAACCTCGTAATATTGATCAATTGATTGACTTGCATATTGCGTTGCACAACGTCAATCTTGATTCAAGAATCAATCTATAGCATCAATTCTCGATGCTGCTGACCGCGCGAGAGGCCGCCGCCCGCCTCGGGATCAAGCTCGATACGCTCTACGCCTATGTCAGCCGGGGGCGGCTGCGTTCGGTCGCGGCGATCGCCAGTCGCGAGCGGCGTTACGACAGCGACGAGGTCGATGCGCTCGCCGCGCCGCGAGGCGGAACGCCGCCACCTGCCGGCGAAGCCCTGCAACCCCTTATCGAGTCGTCGATCTGTCTGATCGAGGACGGGCGGCTTTACTATCGTGGTGACGATGCGATCCGCCTCTCCGACACTGCGAGCCTCGAGGACGTGGCGGCATTGCTGTGGCAAACGGAAATCGCTGCCGTCCCGCCTCCTCTCGCAACGGCTTCCCTCCCCCGCAAGCGGGCGAGGGATAGCGTGGGGGCTGGCGCCGGTCTCGGCCTGATCGAACGGTGCCAGGTTCGGCTCGCCGAGATGTCGTGCAGGGACGCGGCAGCGCTCGACTTAGACGCGGCGGCTGTCGCACCCGCCGGGAGCGCGATCCTCGATGCGCTGACCGCCTGCGTTGCCGAGAATGCCAAGACGAGCGGCCCGATCCATCGCCGTCTTGCTGCTGCATGGCGGCTCGACGACACCGGCGCCGACATCGTCCGGCGCTGCCTCGTGCTGCTCGCCGATCACGAGCTCAACGCCTCGACCCTCGCCGCCCGCGTCGTCGCTTCGACCGGGGCGACGCCCTACATGGCGGTGTCGGCGGCGCTGGGCGCGCTGTCGGGAGCCCGCCACGGCGGCCTCTCGTCGCGTGTCGAAGCGCTGTTTCACGAAGCGAAGGCGAGCGGCGATGCGATCAGCGCGATGGCCGAGCGCCTGATCCGCGGCGATGATCTGCCGGGGATCGGTCACCCACTCTATCCGCAGGGCGATCCGCGCGCGGTCGCGATCCTCTACGCTCTGTCGCTGGTGGCGCCGCAGGCGCGGCGGCTGGTCGGCCGCCAGCCGAATGTCGATTTCGCGCTGGGCGCGACCAGCGTCGTGCTCGGGTTGCCGCAAGGCTCAGCGCTCGGCCTGTTTCTTGTCGCCCGCTCAGTCGGCTGGATCGCCCACGCAATCGAGCAGTATGAAAGCGGCGTCTTGATCCGGCCGCGCGCTCGCTATACCGGGAGGCGCTAGTCAGCCGCCATCCGTTGGTCTCGCAGGCTGTCGCCTTTGAGCCGGAGGCGGCGCGCATACGGGATGAAGCGGTCGAGCATGACCGTAGCGAGCGTCGGCTCGTTGATCAGCCCGGCCCAGCGCTCGACGGGGACCTGGCTGACGATCAGCGTGCTGTTGCGCCCGCACCGTTCCTCGACGATTTCCATCATGTCGTGCCGTTGCTCCGCGCCGAAGGGCTCGAGCCCCCAATCGTCGAGGATCAGCAGATCGACCCTCCCGAGATGTCGCATCGAGCGCTGGTAGCGGCTGGTGCCGCGGGCAAGCGACAGATCGGAAAACATCCGCGTGACCCGCTGATAGAGTACCGTACGGTCGTCCCGGCACGCCTTTTGTCCGAGCGCGCAAGCGAGCCAGGTTTTGCCGACGCCGGTGGGGCCTTCGATGATCAAGTTTGCGCCATCGGCGATCCAACGGCCGCTGGCTAGGTTTTGAAACTGAGCGTGATCGAGACCGCGTGAGGCGCAGTAATCGATATTCTCCATCGAGGCGGGATAGCGCAGCTGCGCCGAGCGCAATCGCACCCTCAGGCGACGTTGCGCGCGCTCCGCCGCCTCGCTGTCGAGGAGGTGCATCAACCAGTCCGCGTGCCGCAGCCCGTCACGGTCGTCGCTGGCCTCGCGGGAAAAGGCTTCCGCCATTCCGGACAGGCCTAGCGTGCGCAACAGACTGAGAACGGTGTCCGGCCGCGAACCGACCGCCAGGCGGGGGACGCGGGGAAATCGTGATGGCTTGGTGGGTTGCGGCGTCGCCGTCAGTCGTGTTGCGAGCAACGGCGTCGCCACCCGAAACCGCTCGGGGTGAGCGGCCAGCGCGGCGCGCAGATCGGAATTCGGTCTGCCCATGCGCTACCAGCCTCTCTGCCAAACCATGGGAGAACTCATTCGGTGATTTCCGCGAGCAAGGCGCGCATCTCGGCTGACGCCTTGCCGTCGGGCTCGTATTCGGCCACCCCCTGGCCGATGGTGATGGCCCGGCCATAGGCCACGAGGTTCGACACGCTCACCGGGACGACGTTCATGCCCATATCGCAAAGCGCGCCCCGAGCCTGGACGCAATCGGCCGTGCGCGGCAGCACGCCGTTGAGCAGGACCGCGGCGGGCTTGTTGCGCGCGGTGGCGAGCTGCACCGTCGCCGCCAGATGCTGTAGATCGACCACTGAAGGCCGGCAGGGGATCAGCACGAGATCCGCCGTGTCGATTGCCCAGGCTAGGATGCCTTCGGCATGCGCCGCGGTGTCGATCACCACCAGTTCGGCGCCGAGCGACTTTGCGTCTTCCATCGCCTGGGACAGGCGCACGGCCATCGACGAGATGACCGCCGGGCCGTTATGGGTCAGACGGCGCAAATCGCCCCACTTGGCCGAAGCTTGCTGCGGGTCGAGATCGATGACCACGGTGCGAATCCCGGACGCCTGAGCGGTCACAGCCAGGTTCAGGCCGACCGTCGTTTTCCCGGCACCACCCTTTAGGCTGGCCATGGCAAGCACCGAGGGCATCAGCAGCAAATCCGGCGAATTTCGCTATCTATTGGATGAAGTAAAATCAGTTACTATCCAGTTAACAAACGTTATTTTCTCGCGTCTTAGAGAAAATTTTCCATTTCTCCTACCATTTATCCTTCAATTTCCGTTTTTAAAATCATTCTAATTTGTCTAATTTGACGATCGGTTAGATTTTATGAAGAATACTATGGATATTTATTTCTATGTAATTGCTTTTCGCCGTGGACGGCGATTCCGCTATTTCGCGCAGCGCACGGCCGCCACGGCGGTTGCCGCGATGTCGCGCTCGGGCTGAGTTCTTGTCATCGCGTACGACCCGACGCACTCTCGCTTTCGCCATGGCTCAATCCGTCTCAACCGACTGGCGTTACCAGATCTTCGCTGCGCTCAAATCCGCCGAGATTCGCCAGGTTGGCTACGTCCCCGATGCCGGGCATTCGCGCCTCATCGAGCTGTGCCAGGCCGATCCCGACATCCGCGCGGTGTCGTTGACCACCGAGGAGGAGGGGATCGCGCTCGCCGCGGGCGCCTGGCTTGGCGGGCAACGCGCTGCGCTGTTGATGCAGTCGAGCGGGGTCGGCAACTGCATCAACATGCTGTCCCTGGCGAAATCCTGCCGTTTCCCGCTGACGATGCTGGTTACGATGCGCGGCGAATGGGCCGAGTTCAACCCGTGGCAGGTGGCGATGGGCTCGAAGACCCAGGCGGCGCTCGAGCTGATGGACGTGCTGGTCTACCGCGTCGAGCAGGAAGCGGACGCGGCCGAGACCGTCGCCGCCGCGCTCGACATTGCCTTTAACGGCGGCCTAGCGACGGCGGTGCTGCTGTCGCAGCGGCTGATCGGCGCCAAGCGGTGGGTGAAATGACGGCGGTGCGCAGCAACCAGCCGCGGCTTGACCGTCGTGCGGCGATCCGCGTGCTCCTGGCCGAGCGCGGCGACCTGCTCGTCGTCACCGGGCTCGGCTCGACCACCTACGACGCCGCTTCCATCGCCGACGACGAGCGCAATTTCTATCTGTGGGGCGCGATGGGCGGGGCGGCGATGGTCGGCCTCGCCATCGCCCGGCCCGACCGGCCGGTGCTGGTCGTCACCGGCGACGGCGACACCCTGATGGGGTTGGGCGCGCTGGCGACAATCGGTGTCCAGGCGCCGCCGAACCTGGCGATCGCCGTCTTCGACAACGGCCGCTACGCCGAAACCGGCATGCAGCCGAGCCACACCGACAGCGCGGTCGACCTCGTCGGCGTCGCGCGTTCCTGCGGTATCGAAGTGTCAATCGATATCGATAGCGAGGCTGTACTCGCCGAGTTCGCCCGACGCGTCCAGCGCAAGGAGCGGACCCTGTTCGCTCGCGTCGCGATCCACGCCGACGAGCCGCCACGTGTGCTCCCGCCGCGCGATGGGGTGCTGCTAAAGAACCGCTTTCGCCGCGCGACAGGGGTCGAATAGCCGGCCGGCGAAACCGCCGCATCCCACCGTTGCGGAGGAAGCTCTTGGCGCTACCGGCCAAAAGACCGGACTATGCGCGGCAATGAGGGGCGAAGCACCGGTCCGGCCATCTGCCCTGAGCAATCCGGCGCCAATCTATGTCGTCGGCCTGTTCGGCATGGGCTACACCGACTTCTACATCTTCCTGATCCCGCTCTACGGCCTCTCGCTGGGGATGAACGCGAGCCAAATCGGCCTGCTGGTCGGCGGCCGTTCGCTGCTCGCAGTATTCCTGTCGATCCATATCGGCGTGCTGATGGATCGGTTCGGCACGCGCCGGGTGACCTTGTTCTTCGTCTGGTCGGCAATCGCGCTGGCGCCGGTGTTTCCACTGGTGCCGTGGTTCTGGGCGCTGCTCCTGTTGCAGATCGTCAATGGCGGCGCGTTGTCCTTTGCCTGGTCGGGGGCGCAGACCCTGATCGCCCAGCTCGCCGAGGGCGAGGCCGAATATATCGGCCGCTTCAGCTTCTACGCCCGGATCGGCACCACCGCCGCGCCGATCCTGGCCGGGGTCGCCTGGGATCTGGGCGGCGCCTGGCCCGCCTACATGATTGGGGCGCTGTGGGGGGTGCTGCTGACGGCGGCGCTGCTTTACGCGCCCGAGGCCACGGAGCGCGCGGCGCCGACGGCTGCGCGCGTGCGGTTGCGCGACATGCTGCCGAGGCTTTCCGACTACGCGAGCTGTTTCGCACTGATGGCGATCCCGGCGGTGGCGACCACGATGGCGATCATCTTTCTGCGCACCGCGACGCAAGGGGTGCAGTCGTCGCTCTACATCGTCTACCTGCACGGGATCGGGCTCGTCGGGACGACGATCGGTTTGCTCCTTGCCACGGTGGAGATTTTCAGCGGCCTCGGCCACCTCTTCGCCGGGCGGGCGATGCGGCTCGGCGACCCGCAAAAGACGATGCTGAGCGGCACGGTGATCTCGATCCTGGTGATCTGCGTGACGCCGTTCCTCGGCGGCATCTACGCGCTGCTGCTGGTGGCGCAGGTGGTGCGCGGCTGGCTGTCGGGGGTGGTCCAGCCGATGATGTTCTCGGTGCAGGCCAAGGCGGTCGGACCCTACCGCCAGGGCGCGGTGGTCGGGCTCAGGCAGACGATGAACCGGCTCGCCGCGATCGTCATCCCGCCGGTAATGGGGGCGATCGCCGACGCCTGGGGCATGACCGCGAGCTTTGTGATCCTCGGCGCGTTCCTGATGCTGCTGTGCGCGCCGATCGCGCGGATCACCCGGCGCAGCGCCGAATTGCGCCCGGCGACCGGCGACTGATACGGTTCCGGGCGACAGAATTCGGGAGGAAGCCATGCCGGTGATCGACGTTCAGGTGCATGCCTACGAGCGCAACCATCCCGGCCGGCCGTGGGCCGGCACCTTGCACGGCCCGGCCGAAGTCACCGGCGACCAGATGGTCGCGGCGATGGACGAGGTTGGGGTCGACGGCGCGGTGCTGGTCTCGCCGTTCTCGATGTACGCCTACGACCCAAGCTACGCGCTCGAGGTCTATGCCAAGCACCCGGCGAAATACCGGCTGGTGCGCCCGGTCGACCCCAACGATCCCGGCGTCGCTGACACGGTCGCCGACTGGGCCGCGAAAAAGGGCACGGTCGGGGTCCGTATCATGATGCGCGACAATGTCTCGACCGACCCGGCCGACCCCGGCATCAACCGGGTGCTTGCCGCGGCGGCGAAGCATTCGATGGCGGTCAACCTCTTGTGCTGGGGCCGGCTCGAGCAGGCCGGGCAGATGGCGGCGCGCAACCCCGACACGCAGATCGTCATCGACCATCTCGGGCTGCAGCAGCCGTTCGAGCCGCCGGCGCCGCCCAATGGCTGGGCCGAGCTGGCGAAGGTGACGGCGCTGGCGGCGCACCCCAATGTCGCGATCAAGATCAGCGGCGCCTGCACGCTGTCGCGCGAGAAGTACCCCTATGCCGACATCTGGGAGCCGCTCGGCCGCATCTTCGACGCGTTCGGCATGGGCCGCTGCCTGTGGGGCACCGACTGGACCCGCGCGGTGGGCCTCCTGACCTACAAGGAGGGGGTCGACGCGTTTCGCGTCACCGACCGTCTGTCCGACCGCGACCGCGCCGCGCTGATGGGCGGGTCGCTGATGAAGATCTACGGCTGGTCGCGGTGATAGGACGGATCAATCCCACGGCGTCTCCGCCGCGGCGTTGCGGCCGGAGACGCGGCCGAAGGCGAGGCATTCGCCGATATTGCCGGTGCCCTGATAGAGATAGGAATAGATCGAGCCGAGTTCGCCGGCGCTGTAGAGCCGCGGGATCGGCGAGCCGTCGGGGCGGACGATCTGGCCCTTTTCGTTGCGGCGCGGGCCGCCCTGGGTGTTGAGCATCGAGGGCGACAGCTCGATCGCGTAGAACGGCCCGGCGGCGATCGGCTCCAGCATCATGGCGCGGCCGAATTCGGCATCGTGGCCGGCGTCGCAGGCGCGGTTCCAGCGCCCGACCGTGTCGCCGAGCGCGACAGGGTCGAGGCCGATCTGCGCGGCGAGGCCGGCGAGGCTGCCGGCCTGCTCGATCCAGCCTTTCGCCAGCTCGGCGCTGTTATCCTCGCTCCACTGGTAGCGCTCGACGATCTGCGTCCAGCCATGGCTCGGGTGGCCGTCGTAGAGCGGTCCGGCGGAGAACATCGTGTGATCGAAGATCATGAACATCGGGCACGGGGTGGAGAGCGGCAGCCAGCGCCCGTTAACCGGGATCTTGCCGTGGCGGGTCTTGTATTTCTCGTCGCAAAAGCGGCGTCCGTCGGGGCCGACGACGATCATCCCGCCCGGCGGCTGCTTGCTGTAGTGCAGCGCCTGCATCGATAGCGAGGTGCGGATTTCCGGCACCTTCAGCGCCATCGACGGGCCGGCGTAGTTGTTCATGTGCCAGAGGTCGGCGCCGACCGACATCGCCATGGTGATGCCATCGCCCTCGTTGTAGGGCGAGCCGGAGGTGTAGCAATAGGGGATGCCGGGCAAATAGTTGCGGATCATCTCTTGGTTGTTCTCGAACCCGCCGCAGGTCAGCACCACGCCGCGGCGCGCCTTGACGTTGACGGATTTGCCGCCGCGCACGGCCCGTACGCCGAGGATTTCCTTGGTGGCGTCGTGCTGGATCAGCGCCTTCCCCGGCGTCTCATAGAAGATCGGAATCGGCCGCTGTTTGACCAGGCTCTCGAACCGCTTCCAGGTGTAGGAATAGCCGTAGGTCGGGCCGTCGTGGAATTTGTGCACGCAGCCGGCGCCGGGCAGGTCGGGGAATTCGATCCCGACCGGCGGGTGCTGATGCTCCTGCGGGTCGCCGCCGAGGCCGGCGAGCCAGTTGTTGTTGCGGCCCATCTCCTCGGCCCACACCCGCACCATCTTCTCGGGTACGGTGAAGGGCCCACACAAAGCGGTGAGATAGGCGGCTGCCTGCGCGGCGTCCGATGTGTTGAGATAGCCCTGGCCGGCGACCCTCGTGTTGCCGCCTTCCTCGCCCTCGGGTGCCTTTTCCAGGATGACGACCTTGACCCCGAGATCGTGCGCGGTGACCGACGCGGCCACCCCCGCCGCGCCGAGGCCGACGACGACCACGTCGGCTTCGACGTCCCATTGCTGCGGCACTGAAGGTGCGTGCTCCATCTCGGCGCGGCTCAGGCGTGAATGCTGACCTATCTTAGACGCGAATGGCTGGGCCGCGTCCATTGCCGCTTTCGCCTACCGTCCTTGACGTTAGCGCAGCGGAAAGACGAAAGTTGGCCTTGAGCCAAAGCCTTCCCGCAATCGGAGGAAATCCTGTCGTGAGCATCGGAACACTGCCGCTGTCCGGCTACACCGTTCTCGACCTGACCCATGCCCGCGCCGGACCGACCGCGGTCCGCCAGTTCGCCGATTGGGGCGCCGACGTCATCAAAATCGAGCCACCTGGCGGCCCCGGCACCGACATCACCGGCTCGCGCCGCGACGGGTTCGACTTCCAGAATCTGCACCGCAACAAGCGCAGCCTTGCACTTAATCTGAAAACGAAAGAAGGGCTCGCCATCTTCATGAAATTGGCTGCCAAGGCCGATGTCATCGTCGAGAATTTCCGCTCGACGGTGAAGCACCGCCTCGGCGTCGATTACGAATCGGTCAAGAAGATCAACCCACGCATCGTCTATGGCAGCATCTCGGGGTTCGGCCAGACCGGACCCTACGCCAAGCGGCCCGGCGTCGATCAGATCGCCCAAGGCATGGGCGGTCTGATGTCGATCACTGGCTTCCCCGGCCAGGGGCCGGTGCGGGTCGGCATTCCCATCGACGATCTCTGCGCGGGGCTCCTGCTGGCGCAGGCGATGATGATGGCCCTGATCGAACGCGAGAAGACCGGCGAGGGGCAGTGGGTCCACACCTCGCTGCTCGAGGCGCAGATCTTCATGCTCGATTTCCAGGGGTCGCGCTGGCTGCAGGCCGGCGAAGTCGCCAAGCAGGCGGGCAACGACCACCCGACCGGCATCCCGACCGGCCTTTTCCCGACCGCTGACGGACAGATCAACATCGCCGCCTCGGGCGACAACCTTTACAAGCGCTTCTGCGAGGCGGCCGAGGTGCCGCACCTCCTGACCGACCCCGATTACGCGTCCGGGCCGCAGCGCTCGAAGAACCGCAAGCAGCTCAATGAGGTGATCAGCGAGATCACCAAGCAGAAACCGAGCGCCTACTGGATCGAGCTGCTCAACGAGGTTGGCGTGCCGTGCGGCCCGCTTTACACGATCGACCAGACCTTTAATGACCCGCAGGTGCAGCATCTCGAGATGGCACGGCCGATGGATCATCCCCGGCTCGGCGAACTCAAGGTCGTCGGCCAGGCGATCAACATGATGAAGACGCCGGAGCCGGCGCGAATGCGTCTGCCGACCCCCGATAGCGGCCAGCATAACGACGAAATCCTACGCGGCCTCGGCTACAACCAGGCCGACATCGCCGATCTGCGCGCGGCCGGCGTGTTTTAGGGAGCGAGGACGCTCGCCCTCACTTAATCCGTCATGCCCGGGCGCGTCCCGGCCATCGACGTGGATGCCCGGGACAAGTCCGGGGATGACGGTGAGAGTGGGACGGTTCCCACCAGGCTAAACGCCTTGACCAGGAGTAACGGCACCATGCTCGACCAGCCTCTCGTCTCCGCTAAAATGATCGCCGAAAAGGATGGCGCCATCGGCCGGATCATCTTCAACAACCCGGCCCGCCATAACGCGGTCTCGCTCGATATGTGGCAGGCTGTGGCGCAGATTATGGAGGATTTCGAGCGCGACGACACGATCCGCGTCATCGTGCTCTCCGGCGCTGGCGGCAAGGCCTTCGTCTCGGGTGCCGACATCTCTGAGTTCAAGGAAAAGCGCGACAGCGTCGAGGCCGCCGAGGCCTATGCCAAGATTTCCGAGACCGCGCGCGTGCGGCTCCAGGAAACCCTCAAGCCGACCATCGCGATGATCCGCGGCTATTGCATCGGCGGCGGCATGGCGACCGCGCTCGCCTGCGACATCCGCATCGCCACCGAAGGCTCGAAGTTCGGCGTCCCGGCGGCGAAGCTCGGTCTCGGCTACGCCTATGACGGCATCAAGAAGCTGATCGATATTGTCGGCCCGGCCTATGCCCGCGAGATTTTCTTCACCGCACGCCAGTTCACCTCTGAGGAGGCGCTGGGCATGGGGCTCGTCAACCGCGTCGTCCCGGACGGCGAGCTCGAAACCTATGTCGACAATTACTGCAAGACGATCGCCGGCAACGCGCCGCTCACGGTACGCGCCGCCAAACAGATCGTCCGCGAGGCGCTCAAGGACGAGTCGAAGCGCGACATGGCGCTGTGCAAGCGTGTGGTCGAGGAATGCTTTGCCAGCCAGGACTACATCGAAGGCCGCACCGCCTTCATGGAAAAGCGCCGCCCGGTCTTCATCGGCCATTAACTGGCGGTCTGTAGGCACGCCAGGTGCTGCCGCGAGGGGTTTGATGAATCCCGCCGATGCCGAGTACGAGTCGGGGATCGTCGATCCGCAGATCCGCCGCTTTGTCGAGTATTTGCGCAGTAAGCGCGGGGAGGGGAGATACCCCGCCCGCGCCGCGCTCGATCCGCTCGATTTCCGTTATGTGCTGGGCGATGTGGTGATCATCGAGGCGTATCGCTCGCCGGCCGACAGCCGCAGGCCGTGGCATTTCCGCTACCGTCTGGTGTGCGCCAATGTCGTCGAGCGCGACGGCTACAACCTCACTAACCAGACGCTCGAGGACTTGCCCGAGCCCGAATACCGCGAACGCGTCCGCAAGACCTGGCTCGAAGTTTGCGAAACCGGGATGCCGGCTCACGGTGTCCGCGAGCTGGTGCTCGATCAGCGGTTGCGCTTCTACGAGGTCGTCGTCCTGCCGCTCGCCAGCAACGGTGAGGACATCGATATGCTGATCTCGGTGCAGCGCGAGACAAAGCCCGCCACCGTCGCCTAGCCGACCGGCGCGCGAGACGGGCGGGACATGAGGGGAAGGGCCCGGATGAAGCTGCCACGCCACGGACGCTACGACTACGTGCCGATCCACCAGCGGCCAGCCTATGATTGGCCGGAGGGCAAGCGGCTCGCGGTCTTTTTTTGCAACAACATCGAGTTCTTCGCCTTCCGCGCCGGGATCGGCAGCGACTCGACCGGCGAGGTCAGCCCGCAGAACCAGCGCAACTACGCCTGGCGCGATTACGGCAACCGGGTCGGGCTTTGGCACTATTTCGACCTTTTGGACGAATTCGGCCTGCCCGGCGCGCATAACGTCAATTCTACCGTGCTCGAAGAATGCCCGGCGATCGTCGAGCGCATGAACGCGCGCGGCGACGAATATGTCGGCCACGGCCGCACCAATTCCGAGCGCCAGGATGTGTTATGGGAGGAAGACGAGGCGCGGCTCATCGCCGAGTGCACCGAAGTATTGACCCGGCTGTCTGGCAAACCGCCGGCTGGGTGGCTGGGGCCGTGGCTGGCGGAAACCGGGGTCACGCTCGATCTGTTGAAGGAGGCCGGTTACCGCTACGTCATGGATTGGGCGCTCGACGACCAGCCGATTTGGATGACGACGCGATCCGGCCCGATCCTCTCGGTGCCGTACCCGATCGAACTCAACGACTCGCCGGGCCTCGTCTACCGCCGCCACACAGGACGGCAGTTCGAGGAAATGCTGATCGACCAGTTCGACGAGATGCTGGAGCAGTCGCGGAAATACCCGCTCGTCTATTCGGTGGCGCTGCACCCATTCATCGTCGGCCAGCCGTTCCGCCTCCGCGCCTTACGCCGTGCGATCCGCCACATCATGGAGCGCCGCGACGAGCTCTGGATCACCACTCCGGGTGAGATCGCTTCCTATTGCGAGACCCTACCGAAAGGCACCGTCCCGGGGTCTTAGTGCTTCGCCGGCGCCCAGTTGTTGCGCCTCGCGACCTCGGCGACGACGCCGGCGATTTGCGCGCCGATCCGCGCTGCATCGGCGTTGACCCCGGTTTCGCGGCTCGTCGCAGCGCTTTGGACACCAGCGCGCGGAGCGGACCGGGAATCGACGGTAAAGTTCTGCACCGGCTGGATGCCACCGCCGGGCAGTTCGGCTTTGATCTGCACATCGGCGATCACGGCGCTGCCGACCTCATTCGGGCGGCGGCGGTCGCCCTCGTCGATCTCGCGGAATGTACCGGTGACGATCAGCGCGCGAGCGCCGGTCGTGGGCGACGGGTCGGTGGTGCTGACGGCATCGTAACCAAGCGCGCGGAGCCGGTCGGTGATCGTGTCGGTAACGAGGAACCCCACCGCGCGGCCGATCGAGGCGGCACGCTGCTGCTGGGGCACCCCCGGTTCGCCGCGATAGAGCGAGAAGCCGAAGCTCGGGTCGAGCCGGACGACGCCCTGTGGCAGGGCGAAATCGCTGACCACGATGAAATCCGACGGCGGCCCTGTCACGGTTAGGCCTTCAACACAGCCAGCCAGCGCCAGCAGCGGCAGGGTGGCAGCCACCCTGACGACGAACCGGCGCGTTGCGGTCACAAATTGCCCAGCGCGTCGTAAACGCCGCGCTCGAACGCGCCATACACCGCCAGCACCTGAGGATCGGCGAAGGGCAGGACCTGGGTCATGATCAGCCCGGTCACGCGCTTTACCGGGTCGAGCCAGTAATAGCTGTTGAAGAGGCCGGCCCAGGTGACGCTGCCGGCGCTGCGGCCGTTGGGGCCCGGCTCGGGGGTCAGCATATAGCCGAGCCCCCAGCGCACCGGCTGGCCGGGGAACAGATCGACATCGTTGGTCAGCAGCGGCGCATTGGTTTTGAGGATCCCAGCCGGCAGCCCGCCGATATGGTTTTCGCCCATCAACCTGACGGTCTCGGGTCCGAGGATTTTCCCGCCGTCCTGCAGCAGCGCCTGAAGAAACATCAGGTAATCGCCTGCGGTGGAATACAAACCGCCGCCGCCGGCGAGGAATTCGCGCGGGGTCAGGTCCTCAAACGGCTGCGGTGTCAGCGACCCGCCGGCTTCGCGTTGATGCACCACCGCCTGGCGCCCGCGCTGCTCGGGCGACGGCGAAAATCCGGTATCCTTCATGCCGAGCGGTCCGGTGATGTGCTCGACGAAATAGGCGTCGAGCTTCTGCCCGCTCGCCTCCTCGACCAGTCGGCCGACCCAATCGATATTGATCCCGTATTCCCAGCGCTCGCCGGGATCGAACATCAGCGGCTGGCACATCGCCGCCAGCTTGCCGCTCCACATCTCAGGCATGCCGGTGGCCTTGATGTACCGTTCGACGTTGGGGTTCCAGACCGCGTAGCAGAAGCCAGCCGTGTGCGTCAGCAGGTGCTTCAAGGTGATCGGCCGTTTCGCCGGGCGCAGTTGCGGCTGGCCCTGCGCATCGAACCCAGTCAGCACCTGCGGCGAGGCCAGCGCCGGGTCGATCGCCGGCAGCGGCCCGTCGAGCGCCAACCTGCCGCGCTCGACCAGCTGCATCGCCGCGACCGAGGTGATCGCCTTGGTCATCGAGGCGATGCGGAAGACGGTATCGAGCGTCATCGCCGGGCCGCCTTGGAGGCTGCGCACCCCAAAGGCGCCCTCGTAGATTTTGCCGCTGGCATCGGCCGCCATCGCGACGACCCCGGGCACCGTCCGCGATGCGGCCGCCTCGCTCAGCGCCGCATCGATCTTAGCGGTGGAGGCCATTAGCGTCGCACATTGCCGCTTTGCGCCGGGATGCCGGTCTGCTCGTAGCAGACCTTAGCCAGCGCGGCGACGCCGTCGCGGATTTCCTGTTTCGAGGTGAGCGCGAAACAGAGCCGCAGGCGCGATTTCGAGTCGGCGCCCTCGACCGCCCATTCCGGGCCGGGGTTGAGGGCGATGCCGGCGTCGGCCGCCGGTTTCACCAGCTTCATGATGTCGATCTCCGGCGGCAGCTTCATCCACAGGAAGATGCCGCCCTTCGGAACCCACGGCTCGACCGCGGTGCCGAACTCGCGCTCGATCGCCTCGACCATGGTGTCGAGCTTGCCCTTCAGCGTTTCCGACAGCTCGTCGACGTGCTCGCCGAAATTCTCCGAGAAATATTCGGCGACGACCATCTGCTCCAAAGCGCCGCAGCCGCTGTCGCTGCGGCAGGCGATCATCTGGCTCATAAACCGCCAATCGGCGATCGCATAGCCAAGCCGCAGGGCGGGCGACAAGGTCTTTGAGAACGAGCCGATATGGATCACGTGTTCGCGGTCGAGCGAATAGATCGCCGGCGGCGCCTTGGTGCCGCCCCAGATCAGATCGGCGTAGCACTCGTCCTCGAAGATCGGCACGCCGTAATTTTTCGCGACCGCGACGAGTTGCTGCCGCCGTTCCAGCGACATGATGCTGCCGGTCGGGTTCTGGATGGTCGGGATCGTGTAGATGTATTTCGGGGTCGTGCCCTTGCCCTTCAAATCGGCGAGGATGTTGTCGAGCGCGTCGATCTTGATGCCGTCCTCGTCCAAGGGCACGGCGACGATTTTCTGTCCCTCGCGCTTCAGCTTGCTGATCGCGCCGCCATAGGAGAACTCCTCGAGGATCACCGTGTCGCCGACCTCGAGCATCACCGCGTTGATCAGGTCGATACCCTGGCCCGAGCCGGCGGTGATGAGGATGTCGTCGGTCGAGCAGTCGATGCCTCGGAGTTTGGCCTTCGACTTGACGAACTCGCGCAAGCCGAGATGGCCCTGATTGCCCTGCGCCGCGGTGTACATCGCCAGGTTCGGACCCTCCTTGCGCAGCGCGCTGGCGGTGGCCGCGATCAGCCCCTCGATCGGGATCAGCGTCGGGTCGTTGTGCCCGCCGATGAAATTGTATTTGGGATAGCCGGCGAACCGCACCGCCGGGGCCGGCAGGTTCTTGGCAAAGAGGTTGGTGTAGGCAAAGCCGTCGCTCATCGTGGGCGTCCCTCCAGGTTCTTGCGCGATCATAGGCGATTTTTGCGCCCGAGAAATCGCGGCGATGCCGCGGTTCAGCCTTTCACCGCTTGTGCGAGCGGGCTGGCAGCGCCGAGCCGGTCGCCGCGATAGCGGCCGAACCAGATCGGCTCCCACCAATGCCGGTTGTCGAGATACCAGCGCACCGTGCGCCGCAGCCCGGTATCGAAGCTCTCCCGCGGCTCCCAGCCGAGGTCGCGGCGCAGCCGCGTCGCGTCGATGGCATAGCGTTGGTCGTGCGCCGGCCGGTCGGTGACAAAGCTGATGAGCTTCTCGTGCGGCCGATGCGGCGAGTTCGGCAGCATCTCGTCGAGCAGCGCGCAGATTTGCCTCACCACCTCGATGTTCGTGCGCGCGCCGTCGCCGCCGACATTGTAACTGCTGCCCGGCTTGGCCTGGGTGAGGATCGTGTAGAGCGCGCGCGCATGGTCCTCGACATAGAGCCAGTCGCGCACGTTGAGCCCCTTGCCGTAGACCGGCACCGCCTCGCCGTGCAGCGCCTTGAGGATCGCCAGCGGGATCAGCTTTTCGGGGAAATGGTAAGGGCCGTAATTGTTCGAGCAATTGCTCAGCACCACCGGCAACCCATAGGTCTCGTGCCAGGCGCGCGCCAGATGGTCGGAGGCCGCCTTTGACGCCGCATATGGCGAATTGGGCTTATAGCGGCTCGTCTCGGTGAACTTGCCGCGGGCACCCAGCGCGCCGAACACCTCGTCGGTCGAGACGTGGTGGAAGCGGAATGATTTGGCGCGCGCCGGCGGCAGCTTCTCCCAATAGGCGCGCGCCGCCTCGAGCAGCGCATAGGTGCCGTTGATATTGGTGCGGATGAACTCGCCCGGCCCGTCGATCGAACGGTCGACATGCGACTCGGCGGCGAGATGCAGCACCGCGTCGGGCATGAATTCGTGCAGCAGCCGCGCGATCGCCGGCCGGTCGCAAATGTCGGCCCGGTGAAAGCTGTAGTCCCGATTGTTCTCGATCGGCTGCAGCGAAGCGAGGTTCGCCGCATAGGTCAGCTTGTCGACATTGAGGACCGTGACGCCGAGCTCGGCGACGAACAGCCGGCACACCGCCGAGCCGATAAATCCGGCGCCGCCCGTCACCAGGATTTTCATCGCCCGCGATGCCTCCGCATGGCGGGCAGTAAGGCAGAGCGCGTCCCTCGAAGCAACTACCCACATGGCTGGTCCTGCGGCTAGGAACGGTCATCCAGCACAACCTTTGCGCGATTTTATTGGACAAGCGAAAAGTCGCCTGTCGAGATTGCCTGCAAGGGTCGTTGGCTTTCGGGAACCGGGATGAACGGGCTTTGGCAGTGCGGCGCGGGCTTCACGCTGGCCGTTTTCGGCTGGCTGCTGCCGCGCTGGGTTGCCGGCGCGCGCCGGCTTGGCTGGGAGATGATGCTCGACGCCGCGCCGCTCGCTACCGTCGCGCTGCTGCTGTTGCTCGCCAGCGGTCGGCCAGCCTACTCCGGAGCGACGGTATTCGTCCTTGGCGGCGGTTTCGCGTTCGCCGACCGCACCGTGCGCGACGCCTTGCGCGAGCCGGTGCTGTTCTCGGCGCTAAGCGAGCTGCCGCACATCTTCACCCACCCGCATCTCTATCTGCCCTTCGCCGGGACCGGTCTGGTGATCGGCGGGGCAGGGGTAGCGGTGCTGGCCGGGCTCGGCTTGCTTGTCGCCGAGCCGGCGGTCGCGACACCGCACCCGCTAGCGGCGCTGTTGGCCTTTGGTCTCGTCGCTGGCTTGCTGTGGCGCACGGGCTACGAACCGTGGCTTGGCCGGGCAGCGCGCACCATGCGTCGGTTGACGCCGAGTGGCGAGCCGTTCGCCGACGCGGCGCGGCTCGGGCCGGTGGCGATTCTCCTCGTTTATGGAATCATCGCCCGCGCCGAACGTGCAGCACGGCAGACGCAGCTCGCACCAAAGCCAATGATTGTTGGGTCCGGCGATCACCGGCCGGTGATCCTGGTGCAATGCGAGTCGTTCTTCGATGCGCGTCGGGCGTTTTCGGCTCTGCCGCGCGACTTCCTTACCGGCTACGACACGGCCTCCGCCGGCGGCGCTCACGGCAGCCTCGAGGTTCCGGCTTGGGGAGCCAACTCAACGCGAGCGGAGTTCGCGGTGCTGACCGGGATCGCCGAGGCGGCGCTCGGCTACGACCGCTTCAACCCCTACCACGCGCTGACGCGAGCGCCGATCGCCTCGCAGGTCTGGCGGCTGCGCGCGGCCGGCTACCGCACGCTCTGCCTGCACCCGTTCGACCGCGGCTTCTACCGCCGCGATTTGGCGATGCCGGGGCTCGGCTTTGACGCGTTTATCGGACGCGAGACGCTCGGCGGCTCGCGCACGCCGCCCTATATGTCCGACCCCGACCTCGCCCGGCATATCCTGCGTGTCCTCGACGAGGCGGGTCCGCGCTGCTTCATCTTCGCCGTCACCATGGGCAATCACGGTCCCTGGCTGCGCAAAGGCGCGGAGATGGAGTGCTACCTCGAAGGACTTGCCCAATCTGACGAGATGCTCCGCATCCTCATCGGCGGTCTTGAGGAGCGATGCTCCGACGCAGTGCTCGGCTTCTACGGCGACCATCTGCCGAGCTTGCCGCGCGATTTCGCCACGTGCGGCTTTGACGATTGGCGCAGCGACTACGCGATTTGGATCCCAGGCGGTGAGCCGCGCCAGCAGGACCTCGCCGCGCATGAACTGGGGCGACTCGTCGCCGATATCGCACTTGCCCCGCGCAAGCCGGCTTTGCGCGTCGAGACGGTCGGCATAGCATTGGCGGCAGGCTAGGGAGGACGCGGCCGATGGAAATGCAGAACCGTGCCGTCATCGTCACCGGCGGCGCTTCCGGGATCGGCGGGGCCACCGCGCTCCTTTTGGCGCGCGAAGGTGCGCAGGTCTTCATCGGCGACATCGACGAGACTGGCGGCGAAGCGACGGCCGCCGAAGCGCGCCGGCACGGCCACAACGCCGACTTTCTGAAGCTCGACCTCGCCGATCCTGTGGCGATCGAGGTGTTCGCCGCCGCGGTTCATCAGCGGGTCGAGCACATCGACGGGCTCGTCAATGGCGCCGGTTGGGATCGCATCCAGCCGTTCATGGAGAACCCGGCCGAGATGTGGGACGACCTTATCGCCATTAATTTGATGGGCGCTGTGCGGCTGACCCGCGCGGTGTTGCCGCCGATGATCGAGGCGCAGGCGGGAAAGATTGTCAACATCTCGAGCGACGCGGGCCGCGTCGGCAGCATGGGTGAGACCGTCTATGCCGCGGCCAAGGGCGGGCTCATCGCCTTCACCAAATCGCTGGCGCGCGAGATGGCGCGGCACAAGCTTAACGTCAATTGCGTCTGCCCCGGCCCGACCGACACGCCGCTCTTTCAGCGCCAGCCCGATCGCATGAAGGAAGCGCTGACCCGGGCAATTCCGTTTCGCCGCATCGCCCGGCCCGAGGATATCGCCGAGGCGGTGATGTTTTTCCTGGGTGGCCGCTCCGATTACATCACCGGTCAGGTGTTGAGCGTCAGCGGCGGATTGACGATGGTCGGATGAGTGCCGATCTTTTCAGCAACAGCTTGTCACCCTTGGGAGCACGAAAGAATGAAACGTTATGCACCGCTGGTTTTCGCCCTAGCCCTTATCGGCGCCGCCGGAATCGCCGTGGCGCAAACCCCGAGCGCCAACGAAACGCCCGATCAGAACGTGCGGGCGAGCCAGCAATACCAGCAGCTCACCTGCACCAACGCGGCATTCCGTGCCAAGCGCATCGCCCAGGAATGCGGCCCGCTGCAAGGCTCGCAATTCTACGATAGCTGTGTCGCCTCGTTCGATTGCGGCGGCAAGCAGCCGACCGGCGCCAACTGGCGCAACCCGCCCCCCTCACAGACCACCAAGTAGGGAGAGGATCATGGCAGCGAACCCCGCCCCGGGCTGGGAAAAGAAACCCGAGCACCGCGTCGACCTCCATCCCGAAAGCCGCCGTGTGCGGGTGTCCTACGGCGGCACGACCGTCGCCGACACCACCCACGCGCAGCGTGTCGAGGAGACCGGCCACGGCCCGGTGATGTACATCCCGGCCAAGGACATGCGGCTCGACCTGATGAAAAAGACCGAGCACAGCACTTATTGCCCGTTCAAGGGGACCGCCTCGTACTGGACCCTTAATGTCGGCGGCAACAGCTCGGAAAATGCGATCTGGGGCTACGAGACGCCCTATGACGAGATGACTGGGCTCGCCGGCTATTACGCCTTCTACGGCAACCGGGTCGACAACATCGAGATCGGCTGACATGGACGCCTTGACTCAGAACTGGGTCGTCCGCAAGCCGGCGGTATCGTCGCGCGGCGGCATCGTCGCCTCGCAGAACAGCGTCGCCGCCACGATCGGCGCCGAGATCCTCGCCGCTGGCGGCAGCGCGGTCGACGCCGTCGTCGCGACCGCCTTCGCGCTGGCGGTGCGCGAGCCGTGGAACAGCGGTCTCGGTGGCATCGGTTTCATGGTCGTGCACCCGGCCGGCGGCGCCCGCGCTGAGGTCGTCGATTTTGGTCCGATCGCGCCGGCGAAGCTCGACCCGGCGCTATTTCCGCTCACCGGCGACACCCGCACCGAGCTCTTCACCTGGCCCGAGGTCGAGGGTGACTGCAACGCCATCGGCCCGCTGTCGTTCACGATCCCGAGTGCGGTGCGCGGTTATGCCCAGGCGGTCGAGCGCTTCGGCCGGCTGCCGTGGCGCGATCTCGTCGCCCCAGCCGCGGCGCTCGCCAAGCAAGGACTGCCGGTCGATTGGTATGTGACCCTGAAAATCGCGAACGCCGCCGCCGATCTGCGCCGCTACGACGAAAGCCGGCGCGTCTATCTACCGAATGACCTGCCGCCGATAGCCCCGCCCAACGGCACCCCGCCGAGCCTCAGGCTTGGCCGCTTGGCCGAGACGCTGGCGCGGCTCGCCGAAGCCGGACCCGAGGATTTCTATGCCGGCGAGATCGCCGCCGCGATCGCCGCCGACGCGGTCGCCGGTGGCGGCGTCCTCGCGGCCGAGGATCTGGCGCAGTGCCACGCGCGCGTCGTGCCGTCGCTCGACATCCCCTATCGCGGCTACACCTTCCAGGCGGCGCGCGGCCTCACCGCTGCGCCGACCCTCGCCGACGTGCTCGACCGGCTCGAGGGCAAGAGCTTTGGCAAGCGCCCCGACCCGAATTACTTCGAGGCGGTCGTCGAGGCGCTGCAGCAGGCCTATGACGTGCGCCTCGAGGGCCTCGGCGATACCGAGCCGCCGGCCGAAAGCTGCACCACCCATATTACCGCGATCGATCGCGAAGGCGGCGTGGCGGCGCTCACCACGACGCTGTTGTCGAGCTTCGGCAGCCGCTATGTGCTGCAGCAGACCGGCATCCTGATGAATAACGGCGTCATGTGGTTCGACCCGCGTCCCAGCCGGCCGAACTCGATCGGCCCGAGCAAGCGTGCGCTCACCAACATGTGCCCCTTGATCGTCGCCCGCGATGGGCGGCCGCGTTTCGCGGTCGGCGCCTCGGGTGGGCGGCGTATCCTCGGCGCGGTCCTGCAGACGGCGAGCTTCATCACCGATTTCGGCATGAGCCCGGACGAGGCGGCGCACCAGCCGCGCGTCGATGTCAGCGGCGCCGATGGCGTCGCGATCGATCGGCGTCTGCCCGAGGCGGTGATCGATCGGCTCAGTAGCCGCGGCGGCGCGCGCCTCGTCGAACACACGGTGTGGCCGCAGCAATTCGCCTGCCCGAATCTGGTGCTGCGCGGCGACGACGGCACCAATCACGGCATCTCGGACGTTATGTCACCCTGGTCGGCGGCGGTGGCCGAGCCTGAACGCGCTCGCTGATCCGTCCATGCGGGTTTCCGCGAATGAATGACGTCGCCGAGCCGGTGAAGCCCGTCGCGGCCAACTCCGCTGCCGTCCGCGCTCGCGATGCCGCCTCGCTGATCCTCTTGCGCGGCCATGGGCGCGACCTCGAACTCCTGGTCGGCCGGCGGCCGATGACCGTTCGTTTCATGCCCGGCGTCTACGTTTTTCCCGGCGGCGCGGTCGATGCCGAGGACGCCAGGCCGTGGCAGACCGAGACCGGCGCCGAGTGGCTGCCGCCGCGGCTGCGGCGCTGCGCCCGCGCCGCGCTGCGCGAGACTTGGGAGGAGTCGGGGGTGTTTTTTGGCCATGCCGGCGCGCGCCGAGAGGCGCTGCGCTCCGGCAGCCCGGTCGCCGAAGCCTATGCCGAGGCCGGCATCGTGGCGACGATCGACCGACTCACCTATATCGGCCGGGCGATCACCCCGGCGCGCGTGTTCCGCCGCTTCAACACGCGATTTTTCTTGGGCGACGGCGCCTCGGTCGTTGGCGAGCCCTGCGCCACCGACGAGCTCGAGGACGTGCGCTGGCACCCGATCGAGCGCGATCCGCTCGAACCGTTTCGCGATGTCAGCCAGTTCATGCTGGCGCGCGCGATCGCGGTCTACGAGGGCACCGATTCGTCACCCGCGCCGTTGTTCTATACCGTCGCCGGCAAGCGTCGGATCGGCGTTTGCCGGGAAGCTATTGCCGGAGCTTGAGCCGTTTGGCGCGAGGCACCGAAGGAGGTTGCGATGCCGGGTAGGGACATCCTCGTCGTCATCGACAACGCGGCTTCGGCCGCGCGGCGTCTTGCGCCGGCCGCGGCGCTCGCCAAGCGTTTCGACGCCCGTCTCACCGGGTTCTTCGCGACTGGCCTCCCGGCCGCGACCAGCTTTGGCGATCTCGCCAGCGGCGCCCAGCTCGTCGATGCCTATATGGCGGCGCGGCGCGACGAGGCGGTCAAGGCAGAGGCCGCTTTCCGCCAGGAATTGGGCCGGCAGCAGCTTGCCGGCGACTGGATCTGGCGCGAGGCCGACATCGCCGAGAGCGTCATCTCGGTCGGCCGGCTCTTCGACCTGGTCGTGCTCGGTCAAACAAATCCGGACGCCGACAGTCCGGTGCCGCGCGTCCTCCCCGAGGATGTGGTGCAGGTTCTCGGCCGCCCAGTCCTGGTCGTCCCCTATGTCGGCGAGTTCACCAGTTTCGACCACGTGATGATTGCCTGGAACGGCACGCGTGAGGCGGCGCGGGCGCTCTACGACGCGATGTTCATCATCGAGCGCGCCGATGCGGTGACGGTGATCGAGGTCGACACGCCCGGCTCCGCCGGGGCGCCGCCGAGCCATCTCGCGGCCGATGTCGTCGCCGCGCTGAAACGGCGCGAGGTCGAGGCAGCGGCGGAGTCGACCGTCACCGACGGTACTCCCGTCGCCGACATCATCCTGTCGCGCGCGGCCGATCTCACCGCCGACCTCATCGTCATGGGCGCCTACAGCCATTCGCGGCTGCGCGAGCTGGTGCTCGGCGGGACCAGCCGCAGCATCTTCGAGGAAATGACCGTCCCGGTGCTGATGTCGCACTAAGCCTGTTCACTACGGCGCTTTCGGGCCCGTCCGGGGGCTGGCTGTCATCAGCGGGCGGGGATGCCGAGCCGCGGGATTTCGATCGCCGGGCAGCGGTCCATCACCACCTTGATGCCCTTGGCCTCGGCGCGCGCGGCGGCCGCGTCGTCGCGAACGTCGAGCTGCATCCACACCGCCTTGGCGCCGATCGCGATCGCCTCGTCGACCGCCGCGCCGGCCAACTCGCTGCGGCGGAAGATATCGACCATGTCGACCGGCTCCGGGATGTCGGCGAGACGCGCGTAAACCCGCTCGCCGAGGATTTCATCGCCGGTGGCGAAGGGGTTCACCGGGATCGCCCGGTAGCCGTGGCGCTGCAAGAAACGCATCACGCCGTGGCTCGGCCGGTGCGGGCGCGGGCTGGCGCCGACCACGGCTACGGTGCGCACGTTCGTCAGGATGTCGCGCAGATAGGCGTCGCTGTAGTCGTCGTGGTTCATGGGCACCGTGAAGAGCTGCAAAAGCGACTTGGTCCTTCGAGGCCTCGCTGCGCGAGGCACCTCAGAATGAGGGCCGTTCTTGATGGCATCACCAAAATCTCCTCATCCTGAGGAGGGCGCGAAGCGACCGTCTCGAAGGACGCATTGATCGTCATCCAGCATGAGGTAACGTGAAGCGGGGACTGAAAGGAAGCGCCAATGCTCGAAACGCGCCTGCTGCACCCGACGCTCGCCTGCGAGGTGATCGGCCTCAAGCTGTGGGAGAAGCTCGACGAACTGGCCGTCGCGGAGCTGCGTGACCTCTACGCGCGCTATGGCGTCTTGGTGTTTCGCCGGCAGGCGCTGAGCGAAGCCGAGCTGGCGGCGTTCTGCGCCCTGCTCGGCCCGCTGGAGCGCACCGTGCGCAGCGACTGGGCCTCCCAGAGCGTGCCCGAGGTGGCGGTGCTGTCCAATCTGCAGGACGGGCTCGGCCGGCCGATCGGCGGGCTCGGCGACGGCGAGCTGCAATGGCACTCCGACCAGTCCTACATGCTGAATCCGGCGACCGGCGCGGCGCTCTACGCGCTCGAATTGCCGCCCGAGGGCGGCGAGACCTTCTGGCTCGATCTGCGCGCCGCCTATGCCGCCCTGCCGCGCCCGTTGCGCGCCACCATCGCCAGCAAGCGCGGCGTTTTCGACTATGCCAAGCGGCTCGCCGGCTACGGGCGGGAGAGCGACCAGAAAATCTCCGAGGAGGCCCGGCGCCAGACCCCGCCGGTGACGCATTCCCTGGTGCGCCGCCACCCAGAGACCGGCGAACCCTCGCTCTACCTCGATTCGACGACGACGATCGGCATCGATTACATGGACACGACCTCGGGCATGGCGCTGCTCGACGAGGTCTACGCCGCCGCCACCCGCGACGAATTCGTCTACGCGCACCAGTGGCAGGTCGGCGATCTGGTGGTGTGGGACAACGGCTTCACGATGCACCGCCGCACCCCGTTCGACCCCGGCGCAAGGCGGCTGATGAAACGGATGACGATGAACCTCGACAAGTACCGCCACGTGATGCCCGACGGCAAACTCGCGGTCAGTGAGGTGGGGATGCCGATTTAAGAAGCCGAGCCAGGACGCGACGATCGCGGCTGCCCTCGCGCGCACGCGCGCGAGGCGAAAAAAGATCAGGACTAAGTGGTTGAAAAACCTAAGTTTCGATTCGAAAACAGGAGGTGAGGGGTTTGTTAACAGGCGGCGACCTACGCGAAAACAGCAAGCGCGCGCCGCAAACCAGGAGGCGGTTGGCGGCAAATCTGAAGGTGGCAGGCGGCGAGGGCGGGACAGCGTACGCAGATGCATGGAAGAGATGTATGTTCTCTCTTTGTTCGGTCAAGGCCTCGTCTTTAGATCACCACGACCCGCTCTTGGCTTCGCCGATGAAGCGCATGACGATAAAGTTCGACTGCTACCCGCCGCGTCATGCCAGACGGGAGCTCGCGGTCAGCGAGGTGGGATGCCGATTTAGGGGGATACGCCGAGTGCTACACAACGATGTTTGGGAACGCTACTTATGACCCGCTCTCAGCCCGCGATTCCGCCTGCGCCCGCTGGTCCGCCCACGCTCACTCTGCCTCGCGCTGATACGGTTGAGAAAATAATAGAGCGCATAGAGCGCGGCAGAGAAATAATGAGGTCGGGTATTGGTATAAAAGAGAAAGCTATCAATTTGCAAAAATGGCGTGATTATAATTCCGATCTACTGAAATCTTTGTTCACTACAGAAGCCATCTATCGTGAGTATCGGAACGCGTGTCTGCCGTCTCGGGCCGCGTCTAACGAAGCCGATGCTTTCAGAGTGCAGTTGGAGACGGGTGAGGGACAGCTCTCAAAACTTGAATCAATCTTGGAGCGGTTAGACCTGTATTCGGAGCCGGTGGCAGAAACACGGTCCTTGGGCGTCGCTATGCCCGCGCCGGATTTGTCCAAGGTTTTCGTGGTGCACGGGCGTGACAACGACGCGAAAAACGAAGTTGCTCGCTTCCTCGAACACATTGGCCTTAAGCCGATCATTCTTAACGAGCAGCCGAACCTTGGCCGCCACCTTCTCACGAAGTTCCAGGACGAGGCCGAGGGAGTTGGTTTTGCAGTCGTACTGATAACTCCCGATGACGACGGAGCTTTGGAAGGCGAGCCGCTGCGCAAGCGAGCACGCCAAAACGTCGTGTTTGAGCTTGGCTTTTTAATTGGAAAACTAGGGTCATCACATGTTGCCGCGCTGGTTAAGGGCGAAGTTGAGAGGCCATCGGATTTTGACGGCGTCGGGTACATTCCGTTGGATGCTGCTGGAGGCTGGAAGGGACTCCTCGCCCGAGAGCTGAAGGGCGTAGATGTTCCCTTTAACGTGATGAGGGTCCTCGACGGCTGATATGAATACCGCGGCGCCTGATTTTCGCAGTCTCCGGCTGCTTCAGGCGTCTCGCCACACCGGCTTGCGCTTGGCGATAAACGCGTCGATGCCTTCCTCGGCGTCATCTGCTACCGCGCTCCCCGACGAAGGTCGGGGTCCATTGATCCGCCTTTCTAGCGGCTGAAGCATGGGTCCCGGCCTTCGCCGGGAAGCGGAAAAGGGCGGAATAGCTAGGCGTCTCGCCACACCGGTTTGCGTTTCTCGATAAACGCGTCGATGCCTTCCTCGGCGTCGTGGGCCAGCATGTTCTTGGTCATCACCTCGCTGGCGTAGGCGTAGGCGGCGGACAAATCCATTTCGATCTGGCGGTAGAACGCCTCCTTGCCGAGCCCGATGGCGAGCGCGGATTTCTCGGCGATCTTGCGGGCGAGGGCGTCGGTCGCGGCGCGCAGCTCGGCCGCCGGCACGATTTGGTTGACGAGGCCCAGCGCCTTCGCGGTCGCCGCGTCGATAAAATCGCCGGTCAGCAGCATTTCCATCGCCGGCTTGCGCCCGATCGCGCGGCTCAGCGCCACCATCGGGGTCGAGCAGAACAGGCCGACATTGATCCCCGAGGTGGCGAAGCGCGCGTCGTCGTCGGCGACCGCGAGATCGCAGCTGGCAACCAGCTGACAGCCGGCGGCGGTGGCGATGCCGTGCACCTCGGCGATGACCGGCTGCTTGAGGCGCACGATCTTCTGCATCATCTCGCTGCAGCGGTCGAAGATGCGCGCGTAGGCCTCGCGGCTGGGGTCCTGACGCATCTCGCGCAGATCGTGGCCCGGGCAAAATCCGACCCCGGCGCCGGCGATGACGACGACGCGGGTCTTGGCGTCCGCGCCGGCGCGATCGAGCGCCGCGATGATCTCGCCCATCAACTCCATCGACAGCGCGTTGCGCGCCGCCGGCCGGTTCATCGTGAGGCGCAGCACGCCGTGAGCGTCGCGCTCTTTGAGCAGCACCGCCGCGTCGCTTCCGACCCGTACGTTCGCTGCCATCGCGTCCTCCGTTGCCATTCGCGCCGCGCGAATCTGACCCCGCCTGCCGGTCGCCGGCAACGGTTATTTGCCGGCGCGGGCGAGGCTTGCCGCGGGCTTTCGGCTAAGTCCCGATTTTAGTCAGGTGTTAACCACCAAAGAGGCTGGCCGGGCGACCCGCCTGGGCCTATTTCTCGCCCCGGTTTTCCCGACCCGAAATGGAGTGTGCAGTGCCGTGGTATGTGTTGACGTTATTGGCCTTGCTTGTGATCGGCGGTTTCTGGGCGGCGGTTTGGAGATAGAGTTTTAGCGGCCGGCCTCATCTTGAGGTAATATAATACCTCTCCTTAAAGCACTTTGATTTCTAAGGCTAAATCGCTTGACGGCGTGCGGGTGATCTCTTAAACCCTGCGCTCCGCGGCGCTGGCCGCGTGCCTTCGACAGGCCGTCCGTGATGAAGACTTTTTCCGCCAAGCTCGCCGATATCGACAAGAAATGGGTGCTGATCGACGCCGACGGGCTGGTGCTTGGCCGGCTCGCCACGATCATCGCCATGCGCCTGCGCGGCAAGCACAAGCCGAGCTTCACCCCGCACATGGATTGCGGCGATAACATCGTCGTCGTCAACGCCGAAAAGGTGCAGCTCACCGGCAACAAGCGCGCCGCCAGCATCTTCTACTGGCACACCGGCTATCCGGGCGGCATCAAGGGCCGCAGCAAGGGCGCGATCCTCGACGGCAAGCACCCGGAGCGGGTGCTCGAGAAGGCGGTCGAGCGCATGGTGCCGCGCGGCCCGCTCGGCCGCAAGGTGATGGGCAACCTTAGGGTCTATGCCGGGCCGGAACACCCCCATGCGGCGCAGCAACCCGAGCCGCTCGATATCGCCGCGATGAACCGCAAGAATGTGAGAGCCTGAGCATGGCCGACGAAGACACTCCCGAGACGCCTGAAGCCGAGAAGGCAGCGGCTGAGAAGCCCGAGGCCGAGCAGCCGACGCCGCGCCGGCCGCGCGCCGCGGCGCAGACGGTCCAGGGCCTCGCCAATCTGCGCCAGGCGATGCAGACCGCCGCGCGCGTCCCCGCCGTCACCCCTTCGGCGCCGGCGGCGCCAATCCCGGTGGCGCCGACCGACGTCCAGCCGAAGATCGACGAGCAGGGCCGCGCCTATGCCACCGGCAAGCGCAAGAACGCGATCGCCCGCGTGTGGATCCGCCCCGGCAACGGCAAGATCGAGATCAACGGCCGCGACAGCCCGGTGTATTTCGCGCGGCCGGTGCTGCGCATGCTGCTCAACCAACCCTTTGTCATGGCCGACCGGCTCGGCCAGTTCGATGTCTGGTGCACGGTCAAGGGCGGCGGGCTGTCGGGTCAGGCCGGCGCGGTGCGCCACGGCATCAGCAAGGCGCTGCTCTCCTACGAGCCGGGACTGCGCCCGGTGCTCAAATCGGGCGGGTTCCTCACCCGCGACAGCCGCGTCGTCGAGCGCAAGAAATACGGCAAGGCCAAGGCCCGCCGCAGCTTCCAGTTCTCGAAGCGGTAAACGCCGCGACGTTTGTCGCGACGTTTACCGTCCCGGCGAAAGCCGGGACCCATGTTCGTGCTCCCGTGGTAAATCCTCCCAGCAAGCAGGGAGGACACCATGCGTTTCGCCATCGCGATCCCGACCGATTCCGATTCCTGGCGCGTGGTGCGCCGCGCCGAGGAATTGGGCTTTCACCGCGCCTGGTTCTACGACACCCAGATGCTGAGCGCCGACCCGTTCGTCGCGATGGCCGCGGCGGCGATGAAGACGACCAAAATCCGCCTCGCCACCGGCGTGCTGATCCCGTCGAACCGCCTCGCCGCGGTCGCCGCCAACGCCTTCGCCTCCTTGAACAAGCTGGCGCCAGGCCGGATCGATTTCGGCATCGGCTCCGGGTTTACCGGACGGCGCGCGATGGGATTGGGCGCGGTCACCCTCAAGAGCATGGAAGAATACATCCGCGTCGCCCAGGCGCTGCTTCGCGACGAGACCGTCGAGGCCGAGATCGAGGGCAAGAAGCGCTTGATCCGCCTGCTCAATCCGGAGCTGGGCCTTATCAACACGCGCGATCCGATCCCACTCTATATCGCCGCGACCGGCCCGCGCGCGCGGGCACTGACCGCCAAGCTCGCCGCCGGCTGGATCAACACCGCCGGCGACGTAGCCGGCGCCGCCGCCGGTATGAAGGAGATGGCGGGGTTCTGGCACGAGGCCGGCCATAGGGCGGACGCGCTCGACGCGGTGGTGCTGACCGGCGGCGCCGTGCTGCGCGACGGCGAAGCGATGGATTGCGACCGCGTCGTGGCCCAAGCGGGCCCACGCGCGGCGATGCTGCTGCACCGCGCCGCCGACCAGGCGCTCGGCGGTTTCCCGCCGATGGCCTCGATGCCGCCGGCGCTCGCCGACACCATCGCCGCCTATGTCGAGACCGCGCGCCATTTCCGCCCGCAAGGCGCGCACTACCTCGAAAACCACCGCGGCCACCTGATGTTCGTCAAGCCCGAGGAGCGCCGTTTCGTCACCGCCGACCTCATCCGCGCGACGACGATCACCGGCACCGAGGCCGAGATCACAGCTACCATCGCCGGCTTCGCGGCGGCGGGCTACAGCGAGATCGCGCTGCAGATCGTCCCCGGCCAGGAGCACGCGATCGAGGATTGGGGACGGATCAGGCGGGCCTTTGTCTAGCGGCACGCTGCTTGCCGATTACACGCCCTTTGGATTAAACACCTAATAGTTGAACCTTTTGACGGTGATATCGCCATCGCCGGAGACAGGGCGATGCCGCGGATAACCATCTCGTATCGGCGCGACGATTCTGGGGTGATTACCGGCCGGATATTTGACCGGCTAGCGGCGCATTTCGGGCGTGACTCGGTTTTTCGCGACATCGACAGCATCCCCCCGGGCGCCGATTTCCGCGAGCACATCAACCACGTGCTCGATCAAAGCGACATGCTGCTCGCCATCGTCGGACCAAAATGGCTCGGTTTGCGCGGCGGGCAGACGCGGATAGACGACGAAAGCGACCCCGTCCGGGTTGAGATCGAAGCCAGCCTGCGCAAGAAGATGCCGGTCATCCCGGTGCTCGTGCTGCGCGCGGCGATGCCGCGCGTGTCGCAGCTGCCGGAAACGGTCAAGGATTTCGCCTACCGCCACGCCGTGCAAGTCGATGCCGGCCAGGATTTTGACGTCCATGCCGCCCGGCTGATCCGCGCGATGGACCGCATCCTGCGCCAGAAGGGGGACGGGGCGCCGGTGCGCGAGCGCATTAGGGCGGACGGCGAGGGGCGGAGGTGGCCTGGCCGCCTCCTCCGATCGATGGTGAACCCTTCGATGAGACGGCGCCGCTGACGGCCGACGCCACCGAACTCGTACCGCCTCCGGCGCTAGTCGATAGCGTGCCCATACCCGAGCGCCCACGGACTGCGTCTGCGCTAAGAGAGACGGTGGCCGTCGCACCGTCCGAACCACGCCGCGCTGGCCGCCTTGTCACCGGCGTCGTCATCGGCGCGATTTTCGGCGCCATTGTGGCGGCGGTTGTCACCGTCCTGCTCCGCCCGTCGCTGCCTTCGGATACCGCCGCGCTGGCGACGGCGAAGGAAGCGGCGGAGGAGCGGGCGCTGGCCTTGCAGGGCGAGCTCGCCGGCACACAGAAGAAGGCGGCGTCGGTTCAGGACGCACTCGACGCCGCGCAAAAGAAGCTGGCCGACGACGACAAACGTCTGGCCGAGCTGAAGGCGCTGGCTGACCAGGCGGCGAAAGACTTGACGACGCAAAAGGACATCGCCGCCAAGGCGCAAGCGCAGCTCGACCAAGCGAACAAGGGCGCGGCTGCAGATAAGGACGCCGCGGCCAAGGCTCAGGCTCAAGTGACCGATCTGCAGACCCAGCTTAAGGCGCTCGGCGACCAGCTCGCCACTGCGACCAAGGCCAGGGACGACGCGCTGGCGCAGATCGTCCAGCTCAACAGCCAGATCAAGTCGCTGCAATCCCAGCTCGCAGCGCTGCCGGCGCAAACCACGGCGCCGCCGCCCGCGACGGCTTCCGCCTCGACACCGGTGCCGGACGAGCCGGTTCTAACCACCGACCAGAAGCGTGAAGTGCAGCGCGCGCTGCGCCTGCTCGGCCATTACCAGGGCGAGGCCGATGGCGGCTTCGGCTCCGGCACTTTGGCGGCGATCAAGCAGTTCCAGGCGTTCGACGGGGTGCCCGATACCGGCACGCTGACCGAGGACGAGCGCAAGACGCTCCTCGACATGGCACAGCACCTGTCGCTGATGCTCGACCAGCCGCCGCAATCGCCGCAGGGGGTCGCCGCCTCCTCGATCAAGGGCGCCGACGCGCGCTATACACGCGCGTGGAATTACGAGACCGGCAAGGGGGTCAAGGCCGACCCTGCCGAGGCGGCCTATTGGTATGCGCTCGCCGCCGGCGACGGCGAGGCCAAGGCTTTCACCAATCTCGGGACCCTCGTCGCGCGCGGCTTCGGCGCGAGCAAGGCTAACCCGACCGACGCGGCGGTGCTGTGGTGGGCCGCCGCCGTGCGCGGCGAGGCCGTCGCGATGTACGATCACGGCGTCCTCAACGAACGGGGCATCGGCGTCGCCGCCAATCTCGACCTGGCGAAAGCGTGGTACCAGCGCGCCGCCGCGCTCAATGATCCCGACGCGCGCGCCGCGCTGAAACGGCTCGGGGCCTAGCGGCCCTGGCGATGAGCGGCTTTCCCGCCCGCCGCGCGTTGCTGACCAGCCTTCTGCTGCTCGCCGCCCTGCCGGTCGCCGCGCAAAGCCCAGACCCGTTCCGCTCGACCGCGCCGGCGCCAGCGCCGGCACCTCGCCCGCGACCGGCGCCGACGTACTCGCCTGAACCGGCCGTTGTCGCGCCCCAGCCGGCACCAGCGCCAGCTCCGTCTCCCGCCGGCTATGACGGCAATTATGTCGGCACCGTGAAAATCCCATCAGGGCAGAGCGAATCTACAGGCAATGGTTTCGGAGTCCGAGTTTATGAAAACTGCAATTCTACGGACGTCCCGCAAAACCTCGAGATCAGGAACAGCCAATTCACGTTCATCTTCAATCGAGCGACCAACATCATCGTGAGGGGCAAGGTCGGCATCGACGGAACATTGGATGGCTTCGCACCGTCGTATTACGGCGGAGCGCGGCTGACGGGCCACATTCAAAATAACGAGCTTGTGGCGACCGCTCAGAGCGCCAGTTGCACGTTCGAACTGCGCTTGCGAAGGCAATAGGCCGAGTGCCATGAAGTCGGCTACCATCGTCCTGACCAGCCTGCTGCTGCTCCCCGCATTGCCGGCTGCAGCACAGAGCCCCGACCCGTTCCGCTCGACCGCGCCGACGCCGCCAAAGCCGGCCCCACGCCCGGCGCAGCCCCCGGCCAGTCAGGAGTACATTCCACCCGCAACCACACAAGCGGCGTCCGTGGCGCCGCTACCCCCTGCCCCGTCTCTGGCCGGGCGGTGGACCGGCAACGCCAATTGCCCGATAACCTCGGGAGCATTGGTGGTGAACGCGACCTCCGCAGGCCTCGATCAGTACACGCTGACGGGCACGATGTCAGGGCAGACAATCTCCGGGTCGATTGCCGGAAAGGAGGTGCATTTTGAAACTCATGGGTTTTTTGGCCTCTGGTGTTTTCAAGGGTACCGTGACCGCTCCCACGACCATGAGCGGCACCACCGTGCCAATTCTGATCGAGGCGGCCTGCAACTGGTCGCTGAACAAGAATTGATTGGCGGTCGTTCGCACCGAGCGGTGGTCGTCGACGCCGCCTAGGGGCACCTCACGGCACCCCCCTCCATTCGCCGCAGTGCGTCAGATCAGGTCGAATAATCGGAGAACTGCACCGTGCCGGCGCGGGCGCGGTAGTCGGTCTTGACGTTGACCAGCGCGACCATGCCCTCGTCGACCTTCTTTTGCGCGCGCTCCAGGGCCGGGCGGATGCCTTCGGGCTGCTCGACATATTCGCCGTAGCAGCCTAGCCCCTCGGCCATCTTGTCGTAGCGGGTGTAGCCGAGTTCGCGGCCGGGCTTGTTCTTTTGCGGGTCGGCGGTCCAGCCGCCGTTGAGGCTGATGACGACGAGGATCGGCAGCTTGTGCCTGACCGCGGTATCGAGTTCCATCGCGTTGAGGCCGAACGAACCGTCGCCATGGCAGCAGATCACCTGGGTGTTCGGTTTCGCCACCTTGGCCCCGACCGCGAACGGCAGGCCGACCCCCATCGTGCCGAACGGGCCGGAGTTGAGCCGGTGGCCCGGCTCGAAAGTCGGCATCGTCTGGCGCCCGAAGTTCAAGGTCTCCTGGCCGTCGACGACGAGGATCGCGTCGCGGTTCATGAAGTTCTTCACTTCTTCCAGGAGCCGGATCGGGTGGATGTCGCCGTCGGTCGGGTAGTTGCCGCCGGGGCCGCTGCGCTTCGTGGCCTCGCCGTCGGCGAGCGTCTTGCGCCAGCCGGCGAAGCGCTCGCCGGTCTTGGCGGGAATCGCGTCGATCAGCTGCTGCAGCACCGATTTGCAATCGCCGACGATCGGGTAGTCGACATTGCGCGCCGACATGCCGAGTTCCTCGGCGTCGATCTCGATGCGGGCGATCTTGGCGTTGGCGCCAAAGCGCGGCGGCGCGGCGTGGCCGATGATGTAGTTCATCCGCGTGCCGAGCACGATGATGAGGTCGGCGTCGCGGAACGCGGTCGAGCGCATCGTCAGATACGAGTACGGGTGGTCGTCGGGCACCACGCCGCGGCCTTGCGGCGTCGTGAAGAACGGGATACCGGCCTTCTCGACGAAGGTGCGCATCTCGTCCCACGCCTGCGACCAGATCACCCCGCCTCCCGAGGCGATGATCGGCCGCTCGGCCTTGGCGATCGCATCGACGAGCGCGTTGATCGCCTTCGGCTCGGCGTAGGGCCGCGCGGCGACGATCGGCCTTCCGGCATAGCTCCAATCGACTTGGCTCTCCTCGACCTTCTGGTAGAGCACGTCGCCCGGCCAATCGAGGTAGACCGGGCCGGGTTTGCCGGTCATCGCCTTCTGGAAGGCGAAATTGATCTGCTGCGGGATGCGCTTCACGTTGTGGATGCGGTCGGCGTATTTGACGCAGCCGCTCAAGATCGCCATCTGGTCGATTTCCTGGAAGACCTGACGGCCGAACTGGCTGATCGGGCTTGACCCGCCAAAGCCGATCACCGGGCAGCAATCTATCAGGGCGTTGGCAAGGCCGGTCGACAGGTTGATCGCCGCCGGACCCGAGGCCGCCATGCACACGCCGGGCTTTTGCAGCAGCCGGCTATAGGCCTGCGCCGAGAACGCCGCCGCCTGTTCGTGGCGGACGTCGATCATGCGAATCCCTTCGTTGATCATCGAAGACTCGGCCAGCAGCATCGGCCCGCCCATGATGAAGAACGCGTCCTTGACGCCTTCGGCCTTGAGGCATTTCGCCAGGATTTCCGAACCGGTCAGCTCCGCCATGGGGGTCTCCTCTCGCCTAAAAAGAAACGGCCCGCTTCCGCGGGCCGCATTGTCGTCGTCTGGCTTTAGCTGTTGCCGATGACCTTCTCGGTCTTGAGCGACTGGATGTCGCCTTGACTCATCTTGAGCCAGCTCTGAAACACCTCGTCGGTGTGCTGGCCGAGCTTGGGCGACGGCTTCAGCTCGGGCGGCTTACCGTCAAAGCGCACCGGCCACGCCTCGCATTTCCAGTCGCCGTCGGGGTGATGCATCACCTGCATGATGCCGCGCTTCTCGAAGCTCGGGTCGTTTTGCAGCTCGAGCGTGTCGTGCACCGCGCCGGCTGGGACACCGGCGGCGCCGATGATCTGCATCGCCTCTTCCTTGGTGTGGTTCTTGGTCCACTCGGTGAGGATCTCGTTGATGAAGCCCTCGTTCTTGTTGCGCTCTTCGTTGGTCGCGAAGCGGGGGTCGCCGATCAGCTCCTCGCGGCCGATGACCTTGAGCAGCCGATCCCAATGCTCGGGGTTGGCGCGGCTGCAGAAGATGTAGACGTAGTCGTTGTAGCCGCCCGGCTTGCACGGGTAGATGCCGCACGGGGCCGGCGCGCCGGAGGTGCTTTGCGCGCCCATGCGCGGCGCCGCCTTCTTGTTGCCGCCCTGCGCCATCACCGCGAACGAGGTGCGGATGTAGTGCATCACCGAATCCTGCATCGCCAGCTGTAGGCGGCGGCCCTTGCCGGTCGCTTTCTTCTCGTAGAGCGCGCCCAAAACGCTGATCGCCATCAGCATGCCGGTGCCGGTATCGCCGATCGTGCAGCCGGGCTTGACCGGCGTCTGGCCGGGTTCGCCGGTGACGCTCATCGTGCCGCCGGCGGCCTGCGCGATCATGTCGAAGGCAAGGCTCTTCTCGTACGGGCTGCCTTCACCGAAGCCCTTGACCTGGCAATAGATGATGCCGGGGTTGATCTCTTTGAGCACGTCGTAGCCGAGGCCGAGCCGCTCGATCGTGCCGGGGGCAAGGTTCTCGGCGAAGACGTCTGCCTTCTTGACCAGCTCCTTGACCAGCTCGACGCCCTTCGGCGACTTGAGGTCGACCGTCGCCGATTTCTTGTTGGCGTTGAGGATCTTGAAATAGAACGAATCGGCGGCCTTCGCGTCGGTGCTGGCGATGCGCCGGCCGGGGTCGCCACGGCTCGGGTTCTCGATCTTGACCACCTCGGCGCCGAGCCAGGCCAGCGCCTCGGTGCAGGTCGGTCCCGCCTCGAACTGGGTCAGATCGACAACCCGGACGCCTTGAAGGCACTGCAATGGCGCAAAATTTCCGCTCATCGTTTCCCGCTCCCTCTGGCCGCGTGCAGCAGAATCGCTTGACGGAACGATAGCGCAGAAACTCGTGTGACGGAAATCGTTGATTCCCGCGAAAATCGCGGTGTTGCCATCCCCAAATGCGATAGACGGTGTGATCGTCACAGCGGCCTAGCTCTTTTGCTCGTCCTTCCCGCGAAGGCGGGAATCCAGAGCGTGCGCCGGTGCGTTTGCCCTCGGACCCCCGCGTCCGCGGGGGTGACGAAAGAGTTTTGATCCTCCCGGTCGTGCTCTAAGACTACTCGCATGAACGGTCCCGTGATCCTGCCCTACCGCAACATCCTGCCGCGCATCGACCCGACCGCCTTTATCGCGCCCGGCGTGGTCATCACCGGCGACGTCGAGATCGGCGCGCACGCCAACATCTGGTTCAATGTCGTCATCCGCGGCGACGACGCGCCGGTGCGCATCGGCGCGCGCGCCAACATCCAGGACGGCTGCGTGCTCCATGTCACCTTCGACGGGACCGAGCGCATACCCTGTATCGTCGGCGACGATGCCGCGGTCGGCCACATGGCGCTGCTGCATGGCTGCCGGCTCGAACCCGGCGCCTTTGTCGGGATGCGGGCGACGGTGATGGACCGCGCCATCGTCGAATCGGGCGCGATGGTCGCCGCCGGCGCCCTGGTGGCGCCGCGCAAGGTGGTAAAGACCGGCGAGCTGTGGTCCGGCACTCCGGCTCGGTTCTCGCGCCACCTCAAGCCCGAGGAACGAGACTACATGCGCTGGGTCCCACAGCATTACCGCGAGCTGGCGGAGGAGTATCGGAGCGAATAACCCTCGCCGCTTGCGCGCGGCTGCGCCCTACTCTGCGGCGACAGCTTTCGCCGGGTGCTCCTCCGCCGCGATCAGCTCGTCCATCAGCCGGCGGAACTGGTTCAGCGCATGGTCGGAGGCAGTGCCCAGCATGCGCGGCTCGGGCGTCTTGGCGATAACCCGCGCCTGCGCCTCGATCATCGCCTTGTCCTCGGCGAACGCCTGCTCGAACACGGCGATTTGCGCTTTGGAGCTTTCTTCGCTGGCGAACGCCTTATTGAGGCAGCCGGAATAGTAATAGACCGTCTGCTGCTCGGTTATCGGCGTCACCGCCTGCGAGGTCAGCGAGGTCCACAGCGGCTCGGCGGTCGGTGTCTGCATGGCGCACGCCGCCGCGGTGCCGGGCGGGTAGGAGCGCGTGCGCAGCAGGAACACCCCGGCCGCCATGTAGTCGTAGGCCGCCCACATATCGGTCAGCATGCCCTTTGGCTGGTCGAGATATCTTGGCGCCGGGTTGTTGACCACCCAGCGCGCGATCCTGAGGCCGCGGTCGATGCGGCTGACCGTCGGCTTGCTGTTGCCCCAGCTCATGCTATTTCGGCCGAGCGTGTTCTCGTGGACGTAGCTCAGATGCGACAGGTCGAGCAGATTGTCGTTGATGAGCTGGTAGTTGGCCTCGTAGGCGAGCTGCCCTGTCTGCATCCACCATTCCGGGTCATCGTGGCCCAGCGCGCGCGGGATCAGCGCCGGATCGGCCAATGCCGCATCGCCCGTCCACACCCAGACCCAGCAATCCTGCTCGATCACCGGATAGGCGCGCACCCGCGCATGCGGCGGCACAATGCTCTGCCCCGGGATCTCGACGCATTGCCCCGACGGCGCGAATTTGAGCCCGTGATACATGCAGCGCAAATCGTCGCCTTCCCGCCGCCCCTTCGACAGCGGCGCGAGGCGGTGGCAGCAGCGGTCTTCCAGCGCCGCGATCCCGCCATCCGCCTTGCGATAGAGCACGATTGGCTCACCCAGCATCGTCCTCGGCACCACCGCACCCTCGGCGAAATGATGGCTCCAACCGGCGACGTACCAGCAATTGCGCAGGAACATTGGTGCTCCTCCCTCGGGCCGGCGGGCACTTTAGCTCGATTTAGTCCTCCGCCCGCACCTTTACGTAACCCCCTGGCGCGTCCTCGATCGGCGTGAGCTTGCCGTCACCGGGCTGGCGGGCCGGCACCTCGCCACCGCTGTATTGCGAAATCCATTCGTCCCACACCGGCCACCACGATTCGTCGTGCTTTGTCGCCGTGGCGAGCCAGTCGTCGGGCGAGGGCGGGTTCGTGTCGTTCTGCCAGTGCCCGTATTTGCTGCCGGGCGGGTTGACCACCCCGGCGATATGGCCCGAGGCCGACAGCACGAATTTGACCGGCCCGCCGTAAATCTGAGTCGCGACATAGGTCGAGCGCCACGGTGCGATGTGGTCCTCGCGGGTCGACAGAATGAAGGCCGGGGTCTTGACCTTGCGCAAATCGATCTTGACGCCATCGAGGGTGATCCCGCCCGGCTTCGAGAGCAAATTCTCCTGGTACATCTTGCGCAGGTAGAAGCTGTGCATCGCCGCTGGCATCCGCGTCGAATCGGCGTTCCAGTAGAGGAGGTCGAAGGGTAGCGGCGACTTCCCTAACAGGTAGTTGTTGACGACGAACGACCAGATCAAATCGTTGGCGCGCAGCATGTTGAAGGTCGTGTGCATGTCGTGCGCTTCGAGGTAGCCCTTCTTCTCCATCCGCCCTTCGAGAGCATGGATTTGCTCCTCGTCGATAAAGACCGAGAGGTCGCCGGCCTCGGCGAAATCGACCATGGTCACGAAATAGGTCGCGCTCTTGACCCGCCGGTCGCGCTTCGCCGCCATATAGGCGAGCGTCGCCGACAAGAGCGTCCCGCCGAGGCAATAGCCGATGATATTGGCCTCTTTCTCGCCGGTCGCGTCATGCATCGCGTCGAGCGCGGCGAGCGGCCCTTCCTTCATGTAATCATTGAAGCTCTTGCCGCTAAGCTTTTGATCTGGATTGACCCAGGAGATGACGAACACCGTGTGGCCCTGGCTCACCGCCCAGCGGATGAAGGAGTTCTGGGGGCGCAGATCGAGGATATAGAACTTGTTGATCCAGGGCGGGATGATGAGCAGCGGTCGGCGTTTCACGGTCTCGGTCGTCGGCGCGTACTGGATCAGCTGGATGAGGTCGTTCTGGTAGACGATTTTGCCCGGCGTGGCGGCGACATTCTCGCCGAGCTTGAACGCCGCCATGTCGGTCATGCTGATCGCCAGGCGGCCCTTGCCGCGCTCCAGATCGTCGAGCAGGTTTTTCAGTCCGTTGACCAGGTTCTCGCCGCGGCTCTCGACCGTCGCGCGCAGCACTTCGGGGTTGGTCAGCACATAGTTCGACGGCGCCAGCGCGTCGACGAACTGGCGCGTGTAGAAATCGACCTTGCGTCCGGTCTGCTCGTTGAGCCCGCCGGTCTCCTTGACCGCGCCCTGGATATAGCGCGCGGCCAAGAGGTAGCTCTGCTTGATGTAGTCGAACACCGCGTTGTCGTTCCATTCCCGGTCGCGGAACCGGCGGTCGTCCGCCGCGGCCGCGATCACTGGCTCGGCGGGTTTGCCGGTCATCCGCTCGGCGGTGCGCTGCCACAGCGTCAGATAGTCGTTCCACAGTGCCATCTGCGCCTGAACCAGCTTGGCCGGGTCCGCTATCATCCGTGCGGTCAGCTCGAAGAACGCAGCGCCGATCGCTGCTGGGTCGCCGAGGCCGATTCCCTCGCTTGCCGATTGCCGGCTGAGAAAATCGGCGACGAGGCGCTGGCTGCGTTCGGCGATCCCGGCCAGGTTCCGAGCGAGCTCGGCATCGCCGCTCTGGGACGGTGTCGCGGCGCCCGCGCCGGTGCTCTTCTCGCCGCTCGCATCGTTCATCGAGTATCCTTGTCGTCTGCCGGCATTTCGCGAGGCCGGCAAGAGGGCTCCGCCACTGGGTTTTGGCGGCGGTACGGATCAAATGTAGTGACGCGCGGTTTCTGATCTAATACACCAACAGGCCGATTGTGAAGCCGCTGGCCGTCCGCGCATGCCGCGCCGGACGCGCGGGAGCGGCGGCGCCGCCGATGAGGTGGGTTTCGTCGATGAAATCTCGGATCGCCCGCGCTCGCGCCGGCGGGTCGGCATTGTCGCTCGCCGCACTTTGGCTGGCTGCCGGCTTATCGGGTTGCAACCCGATCGAGGGTTACCGTTCGCTCGCCGGGCTCAACAAGAATGATCCCGATCCGGCGACCGCGCTGTTCAACCAGAACCTCGATTCGGCGCAAAGCAGCGGCTACCCGAACCTCGCCAGTGTGCCCGACCCGCCGATCGTTTCGTCAACCGCGGCCGAGCGGGCGCAGATCGCCAAAGGGCTCAACGCTCAGCGCGCCAGCGCCCAGGCGGCCGACGCCCAGGGGCATCCGGGCTCGGCGGTACCGGGTCCGGTGCCGCCGCCGCCGCCAATCCCTCCCGAGCTCGTCGCTGCGGCGGGGGCCACGCCGCCTGCTCCAGCGCCGCCGCCACCGCCGCTGCGCGGCGCCGACGAGCCGCCGGTGCCGGGCTCGCTCAATGCGACGCTGCAAGCGCCGCAGGTCGAGGGGCCGCTGCCGGGCGCCGTGCCGCCGCGGCCATCGCCGTCGCAAGGTTCGCTGGCGCCAATGCCGGCTCCAGCGCCGTCGCAGCTTGCGCCGGCCGTGGTCCAGTCCGCGAACCCGCAGCCATCTCCGCCGCCCGCCGTGCTGCCGCCGCCACAAGTGCCGGCCGAAATCGCCGCTCTCCCGGCGCCGAAATTGCCGCCGACGCCGATCACCCTCACCTCGCTCGAGCTGTCGCCAGGCGCCGCTGCCCTTACCGCGTCCGAGCAGGCTCGTGTCGCCGATATCGCCGCTCGCTACAAGGATAGCACCGGGGTTGTGCGGGTCGTCGCTTATGCCGCCGCCGCGACCGGCAGCGCCGAGCAGCTCAACAGTTTCCGCGCCGCGCTCGACCGCGCCCAGATCGTCGCCAAGGCGTTGAACGACGCAGGCGTTCCGGCGAAGCAGATCCAGACCCAGGCCGCGCCGTCGACCCCGGTCGCGCCGCCCGGACGGATCGATGTGCAGCTGCTGGTCCCGGCCGCGGGAGCCACGGGTTGAAGCCGCCGCTTAAGATCGCCATCG
This sequence comes from Allostellaceae bacterium, assembly GCA_035604035.1. Classification (GTDB taxonomy): domain Bacteria; phylum Pseudomonadota; class Alphaproteobacteria; order ATCC43930; family CGMCC-115725; genus DATARH01. The sequence goes on from DATNJF010000289.1 coordinate 54,603, forward strand.
CCGGTCTCGGCACGGTTGGCGCGGGGACCTTGCAGCTGCTGGAGCGCCAGGCAGAGCGGCTCGCGGTAAGAGCGGGGCGGCCGATCGTTGTCACCGCGGTTTCGGCGCGCAATCGTCGGGCCGATCGCGGCGCCAACCTCTCGGCGATGCGCTGGTGC
>DATNJF010000290.1:0-15506 GCA_035604035.1 Allostellaceae bacterium
TGCATGGTGACGATGTCAATCCGTCGTATCAGTCTCGAGGGGTATGCCGAGAGTCTCGTCGACTTGCTGGGCGACCGGTATCCGATCCTGCCCAACACTGCAGGCTGCGTTACCGCGCGCGACGCGATCCTTACCGCCGAATTGGCGCGGGAGGCGCTCAACACCAATTGGATCAAGCTCGAACTGATTGGCGACCGCGATCTGCTCTATCCCGATGTCGAACAATTGGTCCATGCCGCCGACGAGCTGGTGCGCAAGGGCTTTGTGGTGTTGCCCTATTGCAATGAAGACCCGGTTTCTTGCCAGAAACTGGCCGATGTCGGGTGCGCCGTAGTGATGCCGTTGGGTTCGCTGATCGGCTCGGGGCGCGGCATCGCCAACCCGGCGGCGATCGAGCTCATCTGCACGCGAAGCCCGGTACCGGTGGTGCTCGACGCCGGGATCGGCACCGCGTCGGACGCGGCACAGGCGATGGAACTGGGCTGCGACGCAGTGATGGTCGATACTGCAATCGCCAAGTCGCACGATCCGGTGCGCATGGCGGCGGCGATTAAGGCGGCTGTCGAGGGCGGCCGACTTGCTCGGCTCGCCGGGCGCATCCCGAAGCGCAGCATGGCCGAGCCATCGAGTCCACAGCTGGGTCTGGTCGGCACGTAACACTTTCGCCGAGGCCGGCAAGACTCAGGCCGCGCCGAGACCTCGATGTTTTTCTTCTTGCCGCTCTATGACGACAACCCGATCGGCCGGACCCCATACGTCACCTATGGGCTGATAGCGCTCTGCGGCCTCGTCTTTTTGTGGCAGCTCGGCCAGGACGATAGCGGCATCGCCTTCGCGATGGTCCCGGCGGCGCTGTTCCATCCCGCCGACCTACCAGCCGATTACGTTTCATCAGTACCGTCTTGGATGACGATCTTCACCAGCATGTTCCTGCATGGGGGCTGGCTGCATCTCGGTGGCAACATGCTGTTCCTATGGATTTTCGGGAACAATATCGAGGACGTGCTGGGGTATGTCCGCTACCTGCTGCTTTATCTGGTGAGCGGGGCCGTTGCCGCGCTGTGCCAGGCGCTGCCCGATGCTACTTCGACCGTGCCGATGATCGGCGCATCAGGCGCGATCGCCGGGGTGCTTGGCGCCTATCTGCTGTTGTATCCTTTCGCCAAAGTGCACGTGCTGATGTGGATCGTCATCTTCGTCCGCATCATCGCCGTGCCGGCCTGGATCATGCTGGGCCTATGGTTCGGGCTACAGCTCTTGGATGGGCTGTTGGGCGATCCCGGCGATGCGGGGGTGGCGTTTTGGGCGCATGTCGGCGGGTTTGTCAGCGGCATGGTGCTGCTCGTCCTGTTGCGGCCGCGCGGGACAACCCTGTTGCAGCCGCCCAGATCGCCGAGTTTCGCCGTGACGGCACCGCGCAATTTTAGCGGTCGAGACACTTTCCACGGCGCGGTTCAGAGCGCGGTGTCCGAGATCGAGGCGGCGAAAATTCGCCGACGCGGGCCGTGGGATGCCGTCGGCTAACTCGCGATCCGCCGAGACGCGGACCGCCTAAAGCAGCGTGTGGACAATTTCCTTGTAGGGCCGCGCATCGACGAAATGGCGATCGCGGGTCGCCCGGTCGATGTAGAGGAATACCTGGATGACGAACACCATGTTGACGGTCTCGCCGTCGGGCGAGAGCGGCATGAACAGCACCTTGGTGTGACGTTCCGGCTCCGAGCGGCCGGGTGGGAAGAACAGGCATTCAGAATAGAGCGGCCGCCGTTCGCTCACGCACTCGTCATAAAGCCCCAGCACATGAGCGGCGTAGTCGGGGCCGGGCAGCACCTCGTCGAGGAACCGGCCGGTGGCATTCATCCCATGCGCACGGGTGTTTTCGGTGCCGATCAGGCGATAACGGTAGCGGCCGTCGTCATGCCGCTCGACCAGCATCACGTCGGGCAACAGCTTGGGGATCTCGATGGGGTCGATGTCGGCACGGCTCGGCATTGCCCGGCCGGCGGACTTGCCGCGCCAGTAAAGATAGACTTGTTCCAGCCGCGGATCGGTGAAAGGCAGCGCGCCGTCCTCCCCAAGTTCCGCGGGGTCGATGCTCGCCCTTTCGATGGCGCACTCTCCCGAGGGGCCGGATACCCCGTTTCCGACACTCTACGGCTTATCCATCCATGGAGTAAAAATTTGGTTGAAGGCGAGCCGGAATGAACCGAGACAATTGCCGTTTGCCGATGGGCGTCGCCGGCGCGAAATGCCCTATGGCGCGGCCAAGGAGCGCGTGGCATTTTCTAACTCTATGCGAGGATTGCTGAAACGCCCGAGCGGCGCGGCCGTGCTGGGCGCGGCGACTGGCTTTCTACGCAGCCTCGCGCAGCTAATCTTTGTCGTCGTCATCCTCCTCGCGGTCCTCGTCGGTGGGACCCTCGCGCTGGCGGTTGCGCATTTCAGCCGGGACCTACCGGACCATCAACAGCTTCTGGCTTACGCGCCGGCGACCGGCACCCGCGTCTATGCCGGCGACGGCAGCTTCATTGCCGAATACGCCTCCGAGCACCGCGTCATCACCCCGATCGATGACATCCCACCCCTGGTCGTGCATGCGTTTCTCGCCGCCGAGGATCGCGACTTCTTCAGCCATAACGGGGTCAACCCGATGTCGATCCTGCGCGCCGCGCTCGCCGACATCGTCCGCTACAAACGCGGCCAGCGGCCGTTGGGCGCCTCAACCATCACCCAGCAGCTAGTCCGCCATTTCCTGCTGACCAACGAGGTATCGGTCTCGCGCAAGATCAAGGAGGCGCTGCTCGCCTACCGTATCGAGAACCAGCTTAGCAAGAACCGCATTCTCGAGATTTATTTGAACGAGATCTATCTCGGCGCCGGCGCCTATGGCGTTACTGCCGCGGCCGATACCTATTTCGGCAAGAACCTCGCGCAGCTGACGCCGGCCGAGGCGGCGTTTCTCGCTGCTTTGCCGAAGGCGCCCAGCAACTATAACCCGCTGCGCCATCCCGACGCGGCGCGCATACGCCGCGATTGGGTGCTCGACAGCATGGCCGACCAGGGCTGGCTTAGCCGATCCGAGGCCGACAGCGCCAAGGCGCAGCCGCTCGATGCGCGTCCCCGCGTCGATCTCACCCCCAGCGACGCCGGCTATTTCGCCGAAGAGGTGCGGCGCCAACTGGTTGACCAGTTCGGCGAGAAGACGGTCTACGAGGGCGGACTTATCGTCCGGACCAGCTATGTGCCGATCTATCAAGGAATGGCGCAGCGCGCCTTCCGCAACGGCCTTGTCGAGTACGACCGCCGCCATGGTTGGCGCGGCCCGCTGACGCATCTCGCTACGGTGCAGGCGGCACAGTCCGCACTCTCGGGCATGGGCGATCCGGCTGCGATGCCGAACTGGGGGGTGGCCGCGGTGACGAGCGTCGATAGCGGTGGCGCGCAGATCGTGTTGAAAAGTGGCATTCCTGGCCGCATACCGCTCGACGAGCTGCGCTGGGCCCGCCGGACGCTGGCCGATCAGAGGCTCGGGCCGGCGGTGTTTCGGGCGCAGGAGGTGCTGAGCCCCGGCGACATCGTGTTGGTCGAGCCGCTCGGTACCGCCGCACTGGCGACAAAGCATGTTCCCGGCCTGTCGCTTTTTGGGCTGCGCCAGGTTCCGGATGTGGGCGGCGGGTTCGTCGCGATGGACCCGAAAACCGGCCGCGTCTTCGCCATCGTCGGCGGTTGGGACTTCCAGCAGAGTCAGTTCGACCGCGCGGTGCAGGCCAAGCGCCAGCCGGGCTCGGCGATCAAGCCGTTTGTCTACGTAACCGCGCTTGAAAACAACTACACGCCGTCGAGCGTCATCGAGGACGCGCCGATCGAGCTCGACCAAGGCCCGGGCATGCCAAAATGGACGCCCGCCAACTACGAAGGCAACTATGTCGGCCAGACCACCTTGCGCCAGGCGCTGGTGCATTCGCGTAACCTGGCGACGGCCCGACTGGCGACGCTGATCGGCTTGCCGGCGATCGCCAAGACGGTCGAGAAATTCGGCATCATGGATAAGATGCCGCTCTACTACTCGATGGCGCTCGGAGCCGGCGAAACGACGCTGCTGCGGCTGACCAGCGCCTACTCCATGCTCGACAATGGCGGGCACGACATCCTGCTCTCGCTCATCGATCTGGTGCAGGACCGCCAAGGTCGCATCCTCTACCAGAAGGGTACCCGCACCTGCGCCGCGTGCTACGTCGTCGCCGGTCAGCGCAGCCGCGCCGACGGCGAACCCGGCTACGTCGCGGTCGGGCCCGCCGACCCGTCGGTCATCTACCTCAAGGACGCGAAATTCGCCGACAAGCCGCTGTTTTACCGGCCAACCAAGCCCGACCCCATGATCGACCCGATCGCCGACCATCAGATCGTCTCGATGATGGAAGGCGTGGTGCAGCAGGGCACTGGCACCAAGGTGGCGGCGGTCGGGAAGCCGCTCGCCGGCAAGACCGGCACGACCAGCGACTGGAACGACGCATGGTTCGTCGGCTTTTCACCCGATATCGCCGCCGGCGGCTATGTCGGGTTCGATCAGCCGCGCACCCTTGGCGACGGCGAGACCGGCGGCAATGTCGCCGCACCGATTTTCCGCGACTTTATGGCCGACGCGCTCAGGGACGCGCCGGCGCTGCCTTTCCCGGAGGCGCCGGGGGCCGAGATGGTGCTGGTCAATTCGATCAGCGGCCAGCCGACGATGTCCGGCGACAAGGACGCGGTCCTCGAGGCTTTCCGACCCGGCGCCGGACCGAGGACCGGCCTGGGCAATGAGCAGATCGCGTCGGCGCCGCCGGTCGATTCGAATGACAGCAATTCCGTGACGGCCGGTGTCTCACCCTTGCCGATCGGCACGGGTGTCCCGCCGCCGTCGCGGACGGTGATGACCGGCACCGGCGGACTGTACTAGCCGGCGATCCGCGCCAACCGGTCCAGCCAGCGCAGCACGCGCTTGCGGTTGGTGCCGAAATCGCCGCGCCCATAGCGCGCCCGGCTGTAGATCGCGAGGCTCGACCGGTCCGGCGCGAGGGCAACAAACTCGACAGTAATGATGTCGGGGAACCGCAAGAGCGGCGTGTGCTGGATAAAAACAACCCGGCGCGCGGCCGGCTGGTCCTCGACCTGGACGACGTCGCGTTCGCCCGCGATCATCTCGGCCCAATCCTCGGTGAGGCGGTCGACCGACAGCGCGAATTCCGGGCTTTCTGCAGCTGTTGCCGCGCAATAACCGCGTGGGCAAGCGAGGAAGGCGTTGGCTGGGATCGGATCGCGCAGTTCAGCTAGGGTGACTCGTTCACCGGCTTGCAACACATCCTCGGCCGCGCGGCCCATGTAAAGGCGCAGCGCCAGACAGAGCCCGGCGAGCACCAGCCCGGCGATGAACGGTCCCATGACGATCCGGCGCAATTGTCTCAACCCTGCGGTAGCGCCAGCCCGAAGGCCTCGGCGAGCAGCGCGTAGGAGTGTTTGCGCGCTTGGTAATCGTGGGTGATGGTCAGCACCACGATCTCGTCGACACCGTAGCTTTGGGCAAGCGCTTCGAGCTGCGCCTTCACCGTTTCGGGGGTGCCGACGATCTGGCGGCGGCGGTGGTATTCGACAACGCGCTTCTCGATGTCGGTAAAGGGATAGGCGAGCGCGTCTTCGGGCGGCGGAAACGGTTTCAGGATGCCCTGGCGCGAGCGCAGCCGCGCCAGGTCGCGGCTGGCGGCGAGGTAGTGGGCGCGTTCCTCGCTCTCGGCGCAGATGACGAAGACCCCGATGCTGGCTTGCGGCGCGGCAAGCGCCGCCGACGGGCGGAATTGCGATTTGTAGATTCCCATGATTTCCGGCCCGCCCTCGTCGGTGATGAAATGCGCGAACGAGAAAGCGCGACCGAAATAGGCGGCGAAGATCGCGCTCTGATCGCTCGAACCGAGAATCCAGATTTCCGGCAGGGTCTCGCCGTCGGGCATCAGCTGGATGCGGGAGAACGGGTGGTCGCTGGGGATCGTATGCTCGAGATAGCCGATGAGGTCGGCGATCTGGTTAGGGAAATGTTCGATGCCGAGCGCGCCCGGCCCGTGCGCCAGCGCCGCCGCGGTCAGCTGGTCGCTGCCCGGGGCGCGACCGATGCCGAGATCGATGCGGCCGGGGTAGAGCGTCTCCAGCATGCGGAACTGCTCGGCGACCTTGAGCGAGCTGTAATGCGAGAGCATCACCCCGCCGGAGCCAACGCGGATATGGTGGGTCTCCGCGGCGATGCGGGCGATCATGATCTCGGGCGCGCTGCCGGCCAACGCCGGGCTCGCGTGATGCTCGGCCAGCCAATAACGGCGATAGCCGAGCGCCTCGCAATGGCGCGCGAGTTCGATGGTCTCCATCAGGGCGTCGCGCGGGGTCACTCCCTGCCGCACCGGCGATTGGTCGAGAACGCTCAGGGTCAACATGGCTCCAAGCTTAGCCCATTGGCACGCCGGTTGCGGAGCATTGCGCGGCCAGAACCGGGAGGCTCCCATGTTGCGCGCCGAAGTCACCGAAAAGATCCTCTCCGCCAAGCGCCTGAAGAAGCTCACGTGGAAGACGATTTGTACCGAGATCGGCGGTGGCTCGCCGACCTATCTGACCGCAGCCCTGCTGGGCCAGATGAAGTTGCGCCCGGAGCAGGCGGAGCGCGCCGCGATGCTGTTCGGGCTTGGCGAGGAAGAAGCCTTGCTGCTGCAGGAAGTGCCGTATCGCGGCTCGCTGCCGACCGCGGTGCCGACCGACCCGCTGATCTACCGCTTCTACGAGCTGGTCAATGTATACGGCACCGCGTGGAAGGAGTTGATCCAGGAGGAGTTCGGCGACGGCATCATGAGCGCGATCGATTTCGACATGGCGATCGAGCGCCAGCCCGACCCGAAGGGCGACCGCGTTAAGGTGACGATGAGCGGCAAATTCCTTACCTATAAGGAGTATTAGCCCCGAATTCGTCAGCTATGACGGGAATGATCGGAGGTCCGGCATTCCTATAACCGGCCATGGGAAGGATGTTGTCTTTCCTGGCGGTGCTCGTCTGTGCCGGCGCGGTTCCGTGCGCAGCAGAGACCGGCGGATTCGATCCGAATTCGGTTGGTGCGCCGAGGAGCGGCGCTCCGGCGGAACTTACCTTGCCCGTGGGTGCCGCGCCCAAAGCCGCGATCGTCGTACTGCCGGGCTGCGGTGGCGTCGTGCCGCACGACCGCTGGTGGGCCGACCAGCTTTCCCGCTGGGGCTACGCCGCGCTGCTGATCGACAGCTATCGGCCGCGCGGCTACACCGAAGTCTGCAATCGCGGTCAGCTGGTGCCGCCCGAGGTACAGGCCCGCGACGCGTTCGACGGCGCGGCCTATCTGCGCGCACGATTTGGCATGCCGGGAATGCCGGTCGGGGTGATCGGCTACTCGCACGGCGGCTGGGCGGTGCTGAAGGCGGTGCTCGCCGGGGTCGTCCGGCGGCCGGGCGAGACGCCGTTCGCCGCCGCGGTCGCGTTCTATCCCGGTTGCGATCCGCCCGGCTCGGCGCTCGAAACCGACACGCTGATCCTCATCGGTGGTGCTGACGAATGGACCCCGGCGGCGCGCTGCGAACGCTGGCGAGACCGGGCGCAACCGAACGGCCACGCGCTGCAATTCAAGTTATACCCGGGCGCCCTGCACTCGTTCGACGCGTTGACCAATCCCGGGTGGTTCGCCGGCCATTATATCGGCCGTGATTCTGCCGCTGCGGCTGACGCGGTCGCCGAGACGCAGGCGTTTTTCGCCGCTCGGCTCGGGCCGCATTGAGCGCTTTATGGCGGCCATCGGCTAAACTCAATAGAACTGAGATAAGCGGCGACAAAAGGGGGAAACGATGGATAGCAACACCGGGCGGCGGGTAGCCGCCGAATTCTTTGGCACGTTCTGGCTGGTGTTCGGCGGCTGCGGCGCGGCGGTGCTCGCGGCCGGCTTTCCCAATCTCGGCATCGGCTTCCTCGGCGTGGCCTTCGCCTTCGGCCTGACGGTGCTGACCATGGCTTACGCGGTCGGCCACGTCTCGGGCGGGCATTTCAACCCGGCGGTGACGATCGGACTGTGGGCGGCCGGACGCTGCGCCAACCGCCACGTTATCCCGTACATCATCGCCCAGGTGATCGCGGCGATCGCCGCCTCGGCGGTGCTGTGGCTCATCGCCTCGAGCCATGCCGGGTGGGTTCCCGGAGGATTCGCCAGCAATGGCTACGGCGACCTCAGCCCCGGCAAATACGGGCTCGGGGGCTGCTTCCTGATGGAAGCGGTGATGACGTTCTTCTTCCTCTTTATCATCATCGGCACGACCTCGAAGGGCGCCGCGGTGGGTCTCGCCGGCATCCCGATCGGCCTCGCACTGACCCTCATCCACCTGGTCTCGATCCCGGTCACCAACACCTCGGTCAACCCGGCGCGCAGCACCGGGCCGGCGCTCTTCGCCGGCGGAGAGTATATCGGCCAGCTCTGGCTGTTCTGGGCGGCGCCAATCCTCGGCGCCGTCATCGCCGGTCTGCTGTCGCGCTGGCTGCAGGAGCCGGCTTCCGGCGACGCTTAGCCGCCACGCCTCACTTCACGGCGCCTTTGTCGCGCAGCGCGGCGACCTCGGCGGTGGTAAAGCCGAAGCGGCCCAGCACCTCGTCCGAATGCTGGCCGTGGAGTGGCGCGGCGGACGGCGCCGGGCCCGGCGTGTCGGCGAAGGCGATCGGCTTGGTCATCGTCCGGTAGCGGCCGAAGACGGGATGATCGATCTCCGCGACCAGGTTCTCCGACAGCACCTGCGGATGGTTGAACATGTCCTCGATCGGCCGCACCGCGGCGCAGGGCACGCGCTCGCCGAACAGCTCCTCCCATTCGAGCGCGGTCTTCGCCGCGAGCGCGGCGCGCACTTGGGGCACCAGAGCGGCCGTTTCCGCCGCGCGCTTGCGCATCGAATCGTAGCGCGGATCGTCGGCTAGCTCGGAGAGGCCGACGAGTTCGCACATTGCCCGGAAGAAATGGTTCGAGTGCACCGAAATGTAGAGCATCCCCTGTTTGGTCGGGTGGATGCCGGTGAGGCCGCCTGTCCCTGAATCGCGCACCGCATCGCGGCCTTCGCTGTCGGCCCAGACAAAGCGCCCGGCCTGGATGGTCAACGCGCTGCGCAGCAGCGACAGCGCCAGGTACTGGCCCTTCCCGGTGCGTTCGCGGTGGAACAGCGCTGCCGCCACGCCGTAGGCGAGCAGCGCCGATGTGAAATAGTCCACGACCGAGCCGAGCACGAGCTGCGGCTTGTCGATGCCGCCCTGGAACACGGTCATTCCCGTCAGGCATTGCAGGACCTGGTCGAACCCGCCCTTCTCGCTGAGCGGCCCGGAATCGCCGTAGCCGGTGACGCCAGCATAGACCAGGCGCGGATTGATCTTTTTCAGCCGCGGATAGTCGATCCCGAGCCGCGCCGGCACCGAGGGGCGGAAATTCTCGATCAGCACGTCGGCCTGTTCGACCATGCGGTGCAGTGCCGCCAGCCCTTCCTTCTGCTTCAGATCGAGGCTGAGCGCGAGCTTGCCCCGGTTGGCGCCGATAAAGAACCGGCTGTCGCCGCCGGGCAGGCTCGACGGAAACTGGCGCAACTGGTCGCCCTGCGGCGCTTCGATCTTGATCACCGTCGCGCCGAGATCGGCGAGCAGCGTGCCGCCGTAAGGGCCGGCGAGATAGCTGCACAGATCGAGGATTGTGACGCCGGTGAGTGGCCCGACGGGTTTGGCTTCCGTCATGATTTGACGCTCCGGGCGCGGATCGCCGCCATCGCGTCCAGCGTGCGCTGGGCGCGGTAGACGATCGGGTAGTCGATGAACTTCCCGTCGAGTTGGATCGCCGCGCTGCCTTCCTTCTCCGCCTGGGCGAAGGCGGCGACGACGCGCTCGGCGAAATCGATCTCGGCGTTGGTCGGGGTGAAGACGCGGTTGACCACCGGGATCTGGTTCGGGTGGATGCACATCTTGCCCTGGAAGCCCATGGCGAGTGCGGTGCGGGTCGAGGCTTCGAGGCCTTCCTCATCCTGGAGGTCGACCCAGACCGTATCGAGCGGCGCTTCGATCCCGGCGGCGCGGCTGGCGGTAACGACGCAGGCGCGGGCATAGGCCAATTCGTTCTCGGCCCGGCCCCAGATCATGTTGACGTCGAGGGTGAAATCGCCGGCGCCGAAGGCGCAATGCTTGACCCGTGTCCCCGCGCCGAGGATCGCCTCGATATTGGTGAGTCCTTTCGCGGTTTCGATGATCGGAATGAGGTCGATGCCGCCTGTCGGTAGGCCACGCTCGCGCTCGAGGTTGGTGAGCAGCCAGTCGATGGTCTGGATTGTCGCCGCGCTCTCGGCCTTGGGCAGGACGATGCCGTCGAGCCCGGGATGCACGATGGCGTTGAAGTCGCTGTGGCAGAACTCGGTGTCGGCGGCGTTGACCCGCACGTAGAGCAGCCCGGTACGGGGTTCCCCATAGGCGGCGACCACCGTCTCGCGGGTCGCCGGTTTCTCGGTGATCGCGACCGCGTCCTCGAGGTCGAGGATCACCGCGTCCGCGTCGAGGGTCAGCGCCTTCTCGACCCGGCGCGGGTGGTTGCCGGGGGCAAACAGAAAACTGCGAAGAGGCATGAGGCCGCCTGTGATTTTACAATGAGGCAGTGAGACGATGAGATGCCGTGCCGCTGCATCTCACTGCCTCACCGTCTCATTGTGATTTTCAGTTGCCCAGCGAAATCTCCATGCCGCGCTTGGTTGCCGGGCGGGCCATCAGCTCGTCGTACCAGCGCCTGACGTTGGGATAGTCCCTAAGGTCGACCTGGTGCCGCTCGTGCCGCCAAGCCCAGCCGAGGATGGCGAAATCGGCGATCGAGACGGCGTCGCCGGCGGCATATTTCGCCTCGCCGAGCCGCTTGTTGAAGACGCCGTATAGACGGTGCGTCTCCTTCATGTAGCGCTCCAGCCCGTATTTGCGGTCGGCCTCGCCCTTGACCATCAGGAAGTGATGGACCTGGCCGGGCATCGGCCCGAACCCGCCCATCTGCCACATCAGCCATTCGAGCACCGGCACCTGCGCGCGCAGATCGCCCTTGGGCCAGAACTTGCCGGTCTTCTCGCCGAGATAGATGAGGATCGCGCCGGATTCGAAGACGCTGATCGGCTTGCCGCCCGGCCCGTCGGGATCGACGATCGCCGGGATCCGGTTGTTGGGGCTGATCTTGAGGAAGTCGGGGTTGAACTGCTCGCCCTTCGAGATATTGATCGGGTGGACGGTATAGGGCAGGCCCATTTCCTCGAGCGCGACCGAGATCTTGCGGCCGTTCGGGGTGCCCCAGGCGTGAAGTTCAATGGCCATATGTCGGTGTCTCCTGTGGTGGCTGCCGGCAGCATTGCCGCCCGCCACGAGCCTGTCCAGCCCGTGTTCGCTTTTAACAGGCGGCTGACTGCCTGTTATCCGCCTGTTATGCGCGCCGGTAACAGGCGGGCGTGGCCTCCTGTTACGCTCGCTGGCGGGTGCAATTTTGACTATCGGCGGGCTCGCCGACCGTCCGATCCCGAGCCGCGATTGAAAGCTAACACGTCATAACGGCAATATGATGGCGCTGATCGACAGGCGGAGAGTTGGATGAGCTGGCAGCCGGAACTCGACGAGCTGCGCGAGCGCGAGCGGCTGGCGCGCGAATTGGGCGGGGCCGACAAGGTCAAGCGCCAGCACGATGCCGGCAAGCTGACCATCCGCGAGCGCATCGACGGGCTGGTCGATAAGGCCAGCTTCCATGAGATCGGCGCGATCGCCGGCAAGGCGCAATACGACGCAGAGGGCAACCTCAAAGAGCTAGTGCCGTCGAATTGCGTGTTCGGCCGGGCGCAGATCGACGGCCGGCCGGTGGTGGTGGTCGGCGACGACTTCACGGTGCGCGGCGGCTCGGCCGATGCGACGATCCGCGAAAAACCGCTGATGGCCGAGCAGATGGCGCATGATCTGCGCCTGCCAATCATTCGCATCCTCGAAGGTTCGGGCGGCGGCGGCTCGGTCAAGACCATCGAGACCAGCGGCCGCTCCAATCTACCGGGAAGGGTCGGCTCGGCCCTGCCCTATTACTTCACCACGACCAACCTCGGGCTGGTGCCGGTGGTGGCGCTGGGGCTCGGGTCGGTGGCGGGTCTCGGCTCGGCGCGGTTCGCCTCATCGCATTACTCGGTGATGACCAAGGAGACCTCGGCGATGTTTGTCGCCGGACCGCCGGTGGTGAACGCGCTGGGGCAACAGAAGCTCGATCGGTTCGAGCTGGGCGGCTGGGAGATCCAGACCCGTTGCGGCGCGGTCGATCACGCCACCGACACCGAGGAAGAGGCGTTCGCGGCGGCGCGGCGGTTTCTGTCTTACCTACCGTCCTCGGTCTACGAGGTGCTGCCGAAGGGCCCGCAGACCGACGATCCGGAACGGCGCGATGAGTTCCTCTTCGACGTCATCCCGCGCAACACGCGGCAGGTCTACAAGATGCGGCCGATCGTCGAGGCGGTGGTCGACGAGGGTAGCTTTTTCGAGATGGGGCGGATGTTCGGCCGGCCGATCATCACCGGGCTCGCCCGCATCGACGGCGTGCCGGTGGCGGTGATGGCGAGCGACCCGTTCTTCTACGGCGGCTGCTGGACTGCCGACGCTTGCGACAAGATCATTCGCTTTGTTGATCTCGCGGAAACCTTCCACCTGCCGGTGGTCTACCTGTGCGATTGCCCGGGGTTCCATATCGGGCTCGAGGCCGAGAAGACGGCAACGATCCGCAAGGGCGTGCGGGCGATGGCCGCGGTCAATCAAACCACGGTGCCGTGGTGCACCTTTCTGGTGCGCAACGTGTTCGGCGTCGCGGGTGCGGTCAACCAGCCAGCCGGGCGGTTCTCGATCCGCTATGCCTGGCTGTCGGCACGCTGGGGCTCGCTGCCGCTGGAAGGCGGGATCGAGGCCGCCTACCGCGCCGAGATCGACGCCGCGCCCGACCGTGCCGCGAAGATTTCGGAAATCGAGGAACGGCTGCAAAAGCTGCGCTCGCCGTTCCGTACCGCGGAAACCTTCTGGGTCGAGGAGATCATCGACCCGCGCGACACCAGGCGCCTCGCCGTCGATTTCGCCCGCCTCGCCGACAAATTGCGCCAGCCGGGCGAGAGCAAGTTCTGCATGCGGCCGTGAGGCCTAACCAAGGGAGCCAACCATGCTGGAAGTCGAACGGGGCACCGACCTCACCCAATATGTCGGCAAGGAGATCGGGGTCAGCGATTGGTACACGGTGACCCAGGAGCAGATCGACAAATTCGCCGACGCCACCGGCGACCACCAGTGGATCCATGTCGATGTCGAGCGCGCCAAGAAGGACATGCCCGGAGGCAAGACCATCGCGCATGGCTGGCTGACCTTGTCCTTGGTGCCACGTCTTGCCTCGACAATCTACCGGGTCAAGCAGCGCTCGCGCGGGATCAATTACGGCGCCAACCGGGTGCGCTTCACCGGCCCGGTCCCGGCCGGCTCGCGCATTCGCCTCAGGCTCAAGATCAAGGAGGTCGAGAAGGTCAAGGGCGGGGTGCGCGTCACCAACGAAGGCACGATGGAGATCGAGGGCGGCAGCCGTCCGGTGCTGGTATCCGAGACGATCGGGGTGGTCTTCGACTGAGGGCTGGCGCTCAGCCCACCAGCACCGCCTTGCCGATGACCTTGCGGTCGATCACCGCCTGCACCGCGTCGGCGGCGCGCTCCAGTGGAAAGCGGTGCGAGATGCGCGGCTTCAATTTGCCTTGGCTCGCGAGCTCGACCAGCAGCTTGGTGTTGGCGCGGCCCACTTCAGGGTTGTGCTCGGTGACGCCGCCGAGACGAACGCCGATGACTTCAAGGCACTTGATCAGCAGGTAATTGGTGCGCGGGGTCGATGGACCGCCGCCGAGAAAGCCCAGCACCAGGATGCGCCCGCCAAAGGCGAGACAGCGCAGCGACTCGTCGAAAACGTTGGCGCCGATCGGGTCGTAGCAGATGTCGACGCCGTCATGCGCGCCGGTGATTTCCTTGACGCGGTCGCGGAAGCCCTCGCGATAGTCGATCGCGTAGTCGGCGCCTTCCTCGAGGCAAGCGGCACGCTTCTGCTCGCTCGACGCGGTGGCGATAATTTTGGCGCCGTAGAGCTTGGCGATCTGGATCGCGGCGATGCCGATGCCGCCGGCGGCGCCGTGGATCAGCACCCAGTCGCCTTCCTTCATCCGGCCGCGCTGGATCAGCGCGTGATAGGCGGTGTGATGAGCGCCTCGGAACACCGCTGCTTCCTCGACGCTCATACCGGCGGGGATCGGGTCGCAATCCTCCTCTTTCGAGTTGGCGAGGGTGCCAAAGGCGCCGAGCCGCACCCGGTTCATCACCCGGTCGCCCACTTTGAACCGGGTGACGCCGGGGCCGACCGCCACCACCTCGCCGGCCGCCTCGTTGCCGGGAATGAAGGGCGGCTCGGGGCGGAACTGGTACTTCCCGGCAAGCATCAGCACATCGACGTACTGCACGCCGCGGGCAGCGATCCTGACCTGGACTTCGCCCGGCCCGGGCGGCGGCGGGTCGGGCACCTCGCGCAACACCAGCACCTCGGGCCCGCCAAACGCCTCGCAGACAACGGCTCTCATTCGGTTATCTCCAATCGTCGATGGCGTAGATGTCGGGCCGGCAATAGCCGGGCTCGTTGCCGCGATGCATCGCCACCCCTTGGAACGCCGGTTTAAAGCCATGCGCCTTCATCCGGCGCCAGGCATCCTCGTGCGAGAGATTGATCCCGGCGAGCACGGCGGGCATCCCGGCCTGCTGGGCAAGCACGGCGGCGGCATCGAGCAGCGCACCGAACCGGTCGCCGGCGCCAAGCCCGGGCCGCACCGCGCCGAACTTGATGTAGAGGCAGCCATTGCCGGCCTCGCTGGCCGGACCCCAGTGGCACACCGCGAACCCGGCAAGACGGCTCGGCCCGTCCCACAGTAGGAGCGTGTCGCCCAATTCCTGCGCGGCCACGGCGCGGATTTCACCACGCAGGTCGAGGCCCTCATAGACGCTGTCGCTGAGGGCGAAGGTGGCGTCCTCGGCCGCCTGTCGTCCATCGAGCGCCAACGCCGAGTAGCGCGAATAGTCGGACAACGTGCCCGGCCGCGCCGTCGCCGTCATCAGCACCGTTAGAAATCGCGGATGGAAACCGAATTTGCTGTAGAGGTGGATGTGTTTGGTGCTCTGGGCGAAGGTGAAAAGCCCGGCATGGGTGATTCCCCAGCGGTCGAACGTCTCGCACACCGCAGCGACGAGCGGCTGCGCCAGCCCGCCGTTCCAGCGGTCGACCGAGGTCGATAACGGGCCGAAGAAGCCAACGCTGCCCCAGCGGGTCGCAAAGTTCGAGCCGACGATGGCGCCGTCCTCCTCGGCGACGAAGGCCTCGACATGCTCGGAGCGAAAGCGGTTGGTG
>DATNJF010000291.1:0-43370 GCA_035604035.1 Allostellaceae bacterium
TCCCGAGCCGGGAGCGGGTTGGGCGAGGGCGGCACCGGCGAGCGCGATGCTTAGTGGCAGGGCAGCAAGCGTCTTTGGCTTCATGCGACAACTCCCAGAGCGAGGAACGACGGCGCACAGGGCGCCGTTCCTGCTTGCTAACGCCGCTCGGCCCGCGATCGCGCCGCTCGCTACGCCGTCTTGGCTGGATCGGCCCGCCCCATGACCGGCGCATGTCCGGGAGATGACATCGCGCTAGCCTCGCCGGCGCGCGGCCCGGCTCATTTCGGCGACATGACCATCGTCATTTGCCGCCCTTCCATGCGCGGGTGCTGCTCGATCTTGGCGACTTGGTCGAGATCGTCGCGCACCCGCATCAGCACGTTCATGCCGAGCTCCTGATGCGCCAGCTCGCGGCCGCGGAAGCGCATGGTCACCTTGACCTTGTCGCCCTCATCGATGAATTTGAGCATGCTGCGCATCTTGACGGCGTAATCGTGATCGTCGATGCCGGGACGCAGCTTGATTTCCTTGACCTCGATGACTTTCTGTTTTTTCCGGGCCTCGTTCTTCTTCTTTTGCTCCTCGTATTTGTATTTGCCGAAATCGAGGATTTTGCAGACCGGCGGATCGGCGTTCGGCGCGATCTCCACCAGGTCGATGCCGGCATCGGCGGCCATATCGAGCGCTTCGTTGCGCGTGACGATGCCCACCATTTCGCCGCGTTCATCGACGAGGCGAAGCTGCGTGACCGAGATTTCGCCATTGATGCGCGGTCCATCGCGGGTGGGAGTGGTATTAAACGGTGGTCTGGCTATTTACGTTCTCCTCTAATTGTCGAACCGAGACGGCTCGGCGATTGACCAAACCGTCAAGGCGCGGTCGGAACCGCCGCCTCTACTTTCAATGTATCAACCGCCTCGGCGAGCGCAAGCGCTTGTTGCGCATTCCCGCCCAGCCGGCGCAGCGATACCGAGCGGCCCTCCGCCTCGCGCTTGCCGACGACGATGATCACCGGGACAAGCGCCAGGCTGTGCTCGCGGACCTTGTAATTGATCGTCTCGTTGCCGGTGTCGAGGATGACGCGAAGCCCGGCCTCGGCGCAGATCTTAGCGACCTCGGCGGCGTAGGAGTCGGCCTCCTCGGTGATGGTGGCGACCACCGCTTGCACCGGCGCCAGCCACAGCGGAAAGCGGCCGGCGTAATGCTCGATCAGGATGCCGATGAAGCGCTCCATCGAGCCGAGGATAGCGCGGTGCAGCATCACCGGCACGTGGCGCCCGCCATCCTCGCCGACATAGGAGGCCCCCAAGCGCCCGGGCATCATGAAATCGAGTTGCAAGGTGCCGCATTGCCACTCGCGGCCAAGCGCGTCGCGCAGGTGAAACTCGAGCTTGGGCCCGTAAAACGCGCCTTCGCCGGGGGCCAACGTGAAGTCGAGGCCGGCTGCTTTCACCGCGTCGCCGAGGCTTTGCTCGGCATGGTCCCAGGTCTCGTCGCTGCCGATGCGCTGCTCCGGCCGCGTGGCGAATTTGATCGCGACATCGTCGAAGCCGAAATCCTTGTAGATCGACAAAAGCAGCCTGCAGAAATCGATCGACTCGCCGGTGATTTGATCCTCCGTGCAGAAGATATGCGCGTCGTCCTGGGTGAAGGCGCGCACCCGCATGATCCCGTGCAGCGCGCCCGACGGCTCGTTGCGCGTGCAGCTGCCGAATTCGGCGAGGCGCAGCGGCAGTTCGCGGTAGCTCCGGAGCCGGTTGCGGAAGATCAGCACATGGCCCGGACAGTTCATCGGTTTGACCGCCAGCACCCGATCGTCGCGGCTCTCAGCGATAAACATATTGTCGCGGAAATTGTCCCAGTGGCCGGTCGCTTCCCACAGCGAGCGGTCGAGGAGTTGCGGCCCTTTGACCTCCTGGTAGCCGGTGTGGTCCAGCCGGGCGCGCATGTAGCTCTCGATGATACGGAACAGCGTCCAGCCCTTCGGGTGCCAGAAGATGCTGCCGACCGCCTCCTCGCCGAGATGGAACAGGCCGAGTTGCGGACCGATGCGGCGATGGTCGCGGCGCTCGGCTTCCTCGAGGCGGAAGAGGTACTGGTCGAGCTCTTTCTGGTTTGCCCAGGCGGTGCCGTGGATGCGCTGGAGCTGCGCGTTCTTGGCGTCGCCGCGCCAATAGGCGCCAGCGACGCTCATCAGCTTGAAGGCCTGGCCGAGATGTCCGGTCGAGGGCAGATGCGGGCCGACGCAAAGATCGAGGAAATTGCCCTGGCGGTAGAGACTGATCGCCTCGTCTTGGGGGATTTCGGCGATCCACTCGGCTTTGTACTTTTCACCGACGCTGGCGAAGAAGGCGACTGCCTTGTCGCGCTCCCAGACCTCGCGCGTGATCGCCTCGTCGCGTTTGACGATCTCATGCATCCGCGCCTCGATCTTTTCGAGGTCTTCCGGGGTGAACGGCGTGTCGCGGGCGAAGTCGTAATAAAAGCCGGTCTCCGTCGCCGGTCCGAAGGTGACTTGCGTCTCGGGATAAAGCTCCTTGACCGCCTCCGCCATCACATGGGCAGCGTCGTGGCGCAGGATCTCGAGCCCGTCCGGCTGGTCGCGGGTGATGATCGCCGCGGCGGCGTCATGGTCGATCACGCTCGCGAGGTCGCGCGGCTGACCGTCGAGCTTCAAGGCGATCGCTGCCTTGGCGAGACCGGGGCCGATCGAGGCGGCGAGCGCGGCGCCGGTCAGCGGCGCCGGAAAGTTGCGCTTGCTGCCATCGGGCAGGGTAACGACGACAGGGTGCTCACTCATCGCGCGTCATGCTCCGTCGGTAGGCGGCGCGCGGAATGGGGCGATTGGCGACGAAAAAACCCCGTCCGGCGGCCGGCGGGGTCGTTCGGGTTCGAGCCTTGCTGCTGGATCAGCGTACGCGACCTCCCGACACCCCGCCTCGCGGAGTGGTGATGGTCGTCGTGGTCCGGTCGCTGATGCCCATGTCCGGAATATCGCCAAACCCCCATGCCGCGTCAAGCCAGGCCCATTGTGCGGGCAACTTTGTCAACCGCAAGGTAGGCGAGGTCATCAACCCGCAATATCACGACGTCTTTGCCGCGCGGCGCGGTCAGGGCCGGGTCAGAGGCAGAAGAGTAGAGCACCGTCGCCGGGGCGCCGGCGGCGACCGCCAGGTGCATCGGCCCTGTATCGTTACCGATCGCGCGCTTCGCGCCACGTCCGAGCGTGACGATATCGGCGAACTCGGTCTGACCGGTCAGGTCACGGGCTTGCGGCACGGCGGCGGCGATCGCGTGGCCCAGATCGCGTTCGTCGGGGCCGCCGATCACCACCGGCGTCGCGCCGGCCGCCGCGATCCGCGCTGCCAATTCGATGAACTGCGTGATGGGCCAGCGTTTTGCCGGCCGGTGCGGGGCGCCGCCCGGGATCAGCAAGACGTAATCCCGCGGCAGTGCGAACCGGGTTACATCGGCGGTCGCCCATGACAGGTCGGGGAGTGGGATCGGGCCGGGGACGCCGGCCCAGCGCAACTGGTCGGCCTCGCGGTCGAGCGTATGCATGCGCCGCCGTGCGGGGGTATCGGGTTGGCGGTGCGAGGCCCTGCGGACGATGCCCGACCATTCCGGCCCGCAAGATTTGAGCCCGGGCCGCCGCATCAGCCAGAAATAAAAAGCGCTGCGCTGCCGGGTTGAGAGATCGTAGACCCGGTCGAAGCGGCCGGCGCGGAGTTGCCCGGCGAGGCGGAGTACGCCGCCGGGATCGCTCCAGTTCGGACGCTCGTCGATCCACACCCGGTCGAAATACGGCGCCAGGCGTGCAAAATCAGCGTACGGACGGGTGGTCAGCAGCGTGATCTCGGCGCCGCGGTGAAAATCGCGGATCGCCGCCGCCGAGCCCATCGCCTGAACGAAATCGCCGAGCGCGCCGAGCTTGATGACGAGGATTTTTTTGGCGGTACTCAATCCGGATTTACGGTAGCGCTGGCGTAATGTCCGTGTGGGCAAAGTCGTTGCCCTTGAACAACAGCGGCTCGCCATGACGCTGGGCCAACGCGTAGGCGAAGCAATCGCCAAAGTTCAGTTGCGCCGGATGGCCGCTGCGCTTTCCAAAGTCTCGATAGGCTGCACGCGCGATTATCGCCTGCATCTCATCGAAGGGCTCAACGACTATCGCTGCCTCGCGCAACAGGTCATCAAGGCGCCGGCTGGCTACCGGATCACGCCGACTCTCTAGGACGATCGCAGCCTCCAAGAAATTCGCTGCCGACAGCCGACGATGCGCGGCGTCTTCAATCGCTTTGGCGCAGGCTTCCGCTTCTGGTTCAGCGAACAGAATAGCAATCAGTGCGGACGTGTCGATGATCACCGAGGCAAGCCATTCTCGTCGTAGAGCAGCGCGTCATGGTCGAGTGCCCGGAACTCGGGACCCAGCCGTTTTGCGCAATCCCTCCCGATAGCTAGGAGCCTGTTCGCCAGCGAACCCGCTTTCTGTTCCCGTACCCGGTCGAGGCGCTCCCGCACGGCGGTCATTACCGCTCCCGTCATAGTTTCACCAGTGGCGTCGGCTAGCTCTTCGATTAAACGACATGCTTCAGGATTTTTGATGTTGAGGCTCAAGATATCTACCCTTCTATACTGATCTGGTAGATATAATAACTTGATTATCCCGGTGCAACTTTCACGCCGGGATCGCCAGTGGCTCGGCCGGCAATTCGAGAATGCGCGCCTCGGGAAACAGCAGCTCCTCGTATATGTCGATGGTGCGCGCGCACATCGCCTCGCGGGTGAAACCGGCAGCAATGTGCGAGCGCGCCCGCCTTCCCAACGCCGTTCGCGACACAGGATCCAGGCTCAACGCCTCGCCGATCGCGGCCGCCATGGCCTCCGCGCCGCCAGGCGGCACCAGCCAGCCGGTATTGCCGGGGATGATGGTTTCGCGCGCGCCGCCGTGATCGGTGGCGATCACCGGGCGCCCCATCGCCTGCGCCTCGACGATGGTGCGGCCGAAGCCCTCGGGATCGGTCGAGGCCGAAACCACGACATCGGCCAGCACGTAGGCGGCGGGCATGTCGCGGCAATCCTCGACGATGCGGAACTGGCCGGAGAGGCCGTAGCGCTCGATTTGGGTTTCGAGCTCGCGGCGGAACCCGGTGCGCTGCTCGGCGCCGACCAGCACGCCGCAGACGTCACGCCGGCCGAGCCGGGCGATCGCCTCGATGAAGTCGAGCCCGCCTTTCCACCGCGTGAGGCGACCGGGCAGCATGACGACAGAAAATTCGTCCGGAATGCGCCACCTGTTGGCGAGGTCGGCGACCCGGTCGCCATTAACCCGGTCGGCATCGAACAGCTTCATGTCGACACCGCGCGGGATGGTGCGCAGCCGGTCGACGCCAATGCCGTATTCGCTGACGGCGTGTTCGGCGACGAAGTCTGAGATGGCGATGACCCGCTCGCCGCGCGCCATCACCGAATTGTACCAGTGCTTGAACGGCGCACCGGTGCCGTAGGCGTTGTGGAACGTGGTGACGAAGCGCCGGCCGGTTTTCCTTGCCGCTTTCCAGGCGCTCCAGGCCGGGGCGCGGCTGCGCGCATGGACGATGTCGATCCTGTGCTCGTGGATGATGCGGACCAGCGCGCTGACATTGCGGCGGATAGTCAACGGGTTCTTGGAGGCGAGCGGCAGGTGGATGTGTTCGATCCCGGCGCGAGCCAGTTCGCGCTCCATCGGCCCGCCCGACGAGGCGACATAGGCAGTCCAGCCCGCGGCGGCGAGCGCCGTGGCGATTTCGATGGTGCCGCGTTCGACCCCGCCGGAGACCAGGGTCGGAACGACCTGAAGAACCGCCGGTGGGCGGGTTTCTGGGCGCCCGGTCGAGATGTTATTGTCGCGTGCCATATCGCTGCTGTAGCGCTTATTCCCATGCCAACGCCCGAAACCGACACGGTGCGCAACGCTGGCGCCGCGAGTCTAGCACGACCACAAGGGGCGACAATCGCCTACCACCGGCTGGCCGGCGCAGCGCCGGGGATTGTGTTCCTCGGCGGCTTCCGTTCCGATATGACGGGCAATAAAGCGTTGTTTTTAGAGGATTATTGCCGACAGCGTGGGCGTGGCTATGTGCGGTTCGATTATTTCGGTCATGGTGAATCGAGCGGCGATTTCGCCGAGGGTACGGTATCGCGGTGGCGCGACGATTCGGTCGCGGTGATCGATTCGCTGACCGAGGGTCCGCAAATTCTCGTCGGCTCGAGCATGGGTGGCTGGATCATGGTGCTGGCGGCCTTGGCGCGGCCCGAGCGCGTCGCCGGCCTTGTCGGGATCGCCGCGGCGCCCGACGCGACGACCGATCTGATGGCGGCGCGCTTCGATGAGGAACAGCGCCGCGAGCTCTACGAGAAAGGCCAGGTCACCCTCCCGTCGGAATTCGACCCGGCCGGATATCTTTACACCCGGGCGCTGATCGAGGATGGCAACCGCAACCTCTTGCTGCGCGGATCGATCCCGCTCACTTGCAGGGTACGCCTGCTGCACGGCATGGAGGACCGGTCGGTGCCGTGGCAACAAAGCCTCAAGCTTGCCGAGCGGCTGCAAAGCGCGAACGTCGAATTGACCCTGGTCAAGGACGGCGACCACCGGCTGTCGCGCGACCAGGACCTCGCGCGGCTGGCGCGCGTGCTGGATGAGCTAACGTCCTAGAATTCGTACTGGTCGATGATCATCGGCTCGTTTTTCGCCGCGCCGGCCCATTCCTGCATCGCCGGCATCGCCATGATCGTCTCGCAATAAGCATCGGCCTCGCGCTCAAGATCGATCTTGTAGGTGCGGAAGCGGGTCACCACCGGCGCGTACATCGCGTCGGAGATGGTGAAGCGGCCAAAGAGGAAATCACCGTTGCCCTCGCCAAAGCGGCTGCGGCACTGGCGCCAAAGCGCCATGACCCGGTTGATGTCGGCCTGCGACTCCGGGGTGACCTCGCGCCCGGGAAAACTCGAGCGGATGTTCATCGGAAACTGGCTGCGCAGTGCCCGGAAGCTTGAGTGCATCTCGGCGCTGATCGAGCGCGCCACCGCCTTCGCCGCCGGGTCGTCGGGCCATAGCCCCGCGGCGGGGAAGTTTTCGGTGAGGTAGCCGCAGATCGCCAGGCTGTCCCACACCACAACATCTCCGTGATGCAGCGCCGGCACCTTGCCCGAGGGCGAATATTTGAGCAGCGTCTCCTTACTGCCCGGCTGAAACAGCGGGATCACCACTTCCTCGAACGCCTCGCCGGTCGCCTTGAGCGCGAGCCAGGCGCGCAGTGACCATGAAGCATAGTTCTTGTTGCCGAGATAGATGGTCAGGTCGGCCATAGGCACTCCCGATCGAGTGGCGCGGGTTTCTTACAGTGAAGCTAACGCAGCGGCGCGGCAATCGGCCCATCGACTCCGCTGGCATGGCTGCGTTGCCGAGGGCATGCTGCGGCGAGCAAGACATGAGGTTGGAACGATGGCTTTCTCGCTGATCGACAAGGATACCGGCGCGGTGCCACTGACCGCGCTGACGAAGGCGCAGCTTCCGCGCTGGCGCGAGAGTGCGCCGGCGCGCGAGCGCGACTGGGCGCAGGCGGCCGGCTTCACCGGCGAGGCCGGCAAGGTCGCCCTGGTGCCGGACGAGAAGGGGAAGCTCGGACGGGCGCTGGTCGGCGCCAGCGACAGCGAAGCCGCGATGTGGGCGGTCGCCGGCCTGTCCGAAAGCCTGCCCGAAGGCGCCTACCGGCTCGATCCTGTTCCCGAGGGCGGCGACCCCAGCCGGGTCGCGCTCGGCTGGGCGCTCGGCACCTATCGGTTCACCCGCTACCACGACAAGCCGAAGGGGAAAGCGCGGCTGGTCTGGCCGAAAGGCGCCGATCGCGGGCTTGTCGAGCGGCTCGCCGGGGGGATTTTCCTTGCTCGCGACCTGGCGACGACGCCGGCCTCCGACATGGGCCCCGAGGAGCTGGCCGACGCGGCGCAGAAGGTCGCCAAAGCCGAGGGCGCTCGCTGCAAAATCATCGCCGGCGACAAGCTGTTGGAGAAGAACTATCCGACGATCCACGCGGTCGGGCGCGCCAGCACCAGGCCGCCGCGGCTTGTCGACATTACCTGGGGTGACGACAGCGCGCCCAAGGTGACGCTGGTCGGCAAGGGTGTGTGTTTCGACTCGGGCGGGCTCGATCTGAAGCCGGCCTCGGGCATGCTCAACATGAAGAAGGACATGGCCGGCGCGGCGATCATGCTCGGCCTGGGACAGGCGATCATGCAGGCCGGGTTGAATGTGCGGCTCCGGGTGCTGCTGCCCTGCGTCGAGAATTCGGTGTCGGGCAACGCAATGCGGCCGCGCGACATCATCAAGACGCGCAAGGGGCTGACGGTCGAGATCGGCAATACCGACGCCGAGGGCCGCCTCATCCTCTGCGATGCGCTGGCCGAGGCCGCGGACGAGAAGCCGGAGATGATCGTCGACTGCGCGACCTTGACCGGGGCGGCGCGGGTCGCGCTCGGCCCGGAGCTACCGGCGCTGTTCTGCAACGACGACGGCCTCGCGAACGCGCTGATCGCCGCCGGCCAAGCGGAGGACGACCCGATGTGGCGGATGCCGCTCTACAAGCCGTACCGCCGGATGATCGACAGCAAGGTCGCCGATCTCAACAACGTGTCGGACGGGCCGCAGGGCGGCGCCATCACCGCGGCGCTGTATCTGCAGGAATTCGTCGACCCGAAAGTGCCGTGGGCGCATCTCGACGTGATGGCGTGGAACCAACGCTCGCGCCCCGGCCGCCCCGAAGGCGCCGAGGCGCAGACCCTGCGGGCGGTCTATGCGCACATCGCCGGGCGGTTTGGGTGAGCGACTACCAGAGCCGCGCGATGCCGTAACGATCGAACAGCCGCTCGTTGGATACGAGCGTTAGCGACTCCGCGAGCGCCTGCGCGATCAGCATGCGGTCGAACGGATCTTTGTGGTGCAAGGGAAGGCTACCGGCTCTCTCTCCGTGACCAATCGTGACAGGCAGCGCCGCAAAACCCTCGGCGGCAATGGCACCCTCAAGATCGGCTATAAAACGCGTGGCTGCAGGCAGCTTTCCCTGTTTGTATTTGATCGAAATTTCCCACGCCGAGGCTGCGCTGACAAGAATCTCATTGCCGGCGTCTGCCATTGCTGTCCGAGCCGTCGTCGAGAGCGCCCGCTCGCCAAGAAGCCACCAAAGCAGCACGTGAGTATCGAGAAGCGCCCGCACCACCTATTTGTACCAAAGCTCGAGTTCTTCTTCCGACATCGGCTCGAAGAATTCGGGAGCAATGGTAAACTGCCCCTTCCACCGGCCGAAAACGCGCTTTGGTTTCGGCGCGATTGAGACCAGCTTGACGACTGGCTTGTTGCCTCGCGCGATGACGATTTCCTCACCCGCCTCGGCGCGTGCGATCAGCCGTGACAGATGCGTCTTGGCGGCATGAATTGATATCGGCTCAGCCATCATCCTACTCCTGACTTAGTCATAGACTTAGCTAACTATACTGACGCCGTCAACACCGGGAAGCCCGCATGAAAATCGAAACTCAGCTGCCGCTCGGTAACCTCGATCCCGGCTTGCGCGCGGCGTCAACGCGGCTCGATCTCGACCGGGTGGGCGAGGAGGCGCGGCTTGCGGAGGCGCTTGGCTATGACGGTATCGTCACCGAGGAGACCAAGGACGACCCGTTTATCGTGCTCACCTTAGCGGCGCAGGCGACGACGCGGATTGGCCTCGCGACCGGCGTGGCGATCGCCTTCCCGCGCGCCCCGGCGGTGACCGCGCTCGCCGCCTGGACCCTGCAGCGCCTGTCGAAGGGCCGTTTCACCCTGGGTCTCGGTAGCCAGGTCAAAGGCCATATCGAGCGCCGCTATGGCATGGCATGGACGCCGCCCGGGCCATGGATGCGTGATTATGTCGGCGCGCTGCGGGCGATCTGGCAATGCTGGCAAGCCGGCGGCACCAAGCTCGATTACGACAGCCCGCATTACAAATTGAGCCTGATGGTGCCGCTCTTCGCGCCGCCGCCGATCGAGCATCCCCGCATCCCCATTCAGCTGGCCGCGGTCAACCCGTTTATGTGCCAGATCGCCGGCGAGGTCGCCGACGGCATCCGCGCCCACCCGGTGTGCACGCCGCGCTATATCGAAGAGGTGATGCTGCCGGCGGCGCAGAAGGGCGCGGCGAAGACCGGGCGCGACTTTTCGAGATTCGAGATGGCGGTGATGCCGCTGATCGCCACTGCCTCAGACAAGGCCGGTCTCGAAGCGTGGATCCGCGATGTGCGGGCGCGGATCGCGTTCTACGCCTCGACCCCGACCTATCTGATCGCCTTCGAGTCACAGGGCTACGGCGAGGTCGCGCGCGCCCTGCAATCCTACTCGCGGGCGCAGCGCTGGGACGAGATGCCGGGCTTTATCAGCGACGAGATGCTCGACCACTACGCGGTGATCGGCACCCACGACGAGATCGCCCAGAAGCTCAACGAGCGCTTTTCCGGCGTCGCGAGCCATCTCGAATTCGCCATTCCGGTGACAGACGATGCCGACAAAGAATCGTTGCGCGGGCTCCTCGCGAGCCTGCGCTGAGGTCTATTCCGCTAGGAATTCGATCGAGGCTTGATCGAAGAGCGGCTCGTCCTGGCCGGTATCGACCCAGAGGAACTTCGTCTTCGTCTCGCCCGGGTGATACTCGAAGTACATGGTCGATTGCCCGGCGCCGTAATCGCCGCAGCCGAAGTCGCGGGGCTCCTGCTGGAGCTCCTTGTCGATCTTCTTCGCGTAGGCGCCGGTCGGCATGATCGTGAACAGCAGCTTGTCCTTGCCTTTGACCCCGGCGTTCTTGAACGGGCGCACCTTGCAGCTGGCCTTGGCTGCTGGGTCGGTAAGCGTCGCGATGAATTGTTGGGCGATTGCATCCTCGATCTTTTGATCAGCCGGCTTTGTCAGCACGCGAATGATCTGCGCCGGGCCATAGGTCATCGGGTCCGAGGGGCGGTGCTCTTCGAGCCAACCGTCCTTGATCGAAAATTCGTAGTGGGCCCGCGGGTCGGTACAGTCCTGTACCAGGAGGCGGATGCCGAGTTCCTTGCTCTCGAACGGCTTCCAGGCGCAGCCAAATCCTTCCATGGGCGGGCGCGACGGTTCCCTCGCCGCTCCGGCAACCGCGGCAAGGCAGAGCAACGCGGCGAGTAGGAGCTTTGCCATGGTCAATATCCTCGCCGCGGGTCCACCAGATTGGCGACCGGTCTTCCGGCTTCGAGATCGCGGATCGCGGCGGCGATGATCGGCGCCGCGGTCGGCGGATGCGTGTCAGCCGCGGCATGCGGGGTGACGACGATCCGCGGGTGGCGCCAGAAAGGGTGCCCGGCCGGCAGCGGCTCGTCGCGGAAAACGTCGAGCACCGCCGCCGAGAGTTGGCCGCTATCCAACGCCGCGAGCAGATCGGCCTCGACCAGTTGCCGGCCACGCCCGGCATTGACGAGGCCCGCGCCGCGCGGCAGCCGGGCAAAGAGGCTGCTGTCGAGGATGTCCTCGGTTTCGGGCGTCATCGGCAAGAGGCAGACGAGAATGTCGCTGCGCGCGAGCATCTCGTCGAGCCCGGCACTGCCGGCATAGGTGGCAAAACCCGGTATCTGCTTCGCCGAACGGCTCCAACCGGCGACGGTGAAGCCGAGTATCTGCAAGACCCGTCCAGCCGCTTGCCCGAGCGTCCCAAAGCCGAGAATGCCAATCCGGCGCTCGGCGGCATTCGGCTGTGGCCGCTCGCGCCATTCTTCCGTCGCCTGTTGGGCGCGGTAGTCGACATCCTGGCGATGCAAGCGAAGCACTTGCAGCGCGACGTATTCGCTCATCGCCTGGGTCATGTGCGGGTCCACGAGCCGCATGATCGGCACGCCGCGCGGCAAGTTCGGATCGCGCAGGATATGGTCGATCCCGGCGCCCAGCGACACGATCAGCTTCAGGTTTGGCAGGCTAGCGAGCAGCCCCGGCTCCGGGTGCCAGACCAGAGCGTAGTCGATCGCCGCCTGATCGCCCGTTTCAGGCCAATAGCGGATGTCATGGTCCGGAAATGCCGCCGGCAAGTGCTTGCGCCAGCGCGCCAGCGCCGCCGGGGTCGTCTTGAACAGGATCGCCACGTGGGCTCCCAGCGAAAGGAGGCGGCATCATGCGTCTCTCAGCTTTGCGGCGCAAAGCGGCATGAGCGCTTCTTGCTTCCGGCCCATCGCATCGGTATAACCCGCCGCTCAATCGGACAGCGGGCCGCGCGTATGCGCCCATAGGGCATGCCTTGCCGTCCATAGCCTACAGGAACCGAAATGCCCAAGTTGAAGACCAAGAGCGGCGCGAAGAAGCGCTTCGGGCGCACCGCGTCCGGCAAAATCACGATGAATGTCGCGCATAAGCGGCATCGCCTGATCTCGAAGCCCAAGCAAATGAAACGCAAGGCGCGCGGCAAAGTGACGTTGCAGCCGGGCGACGCCAAGCTCGTGCTCACCTACATGCCGTATCTGCGAGGCTGAGCCATGGCCCGGGTCAAACGCGGGACGACGACACATGCCCGCCACAAGAAGGTTCTCGACCTCGCCAAGGGCTACCGCGGGCGGAGCAGCAAGGCCTACCGGATCGCGCTCGAAAAGGTCGAGAAGGCGCTGCGCTACGCCTATCGCGACCGGCGCAACAAGAAGCGCGATTTCCGCGGGCTGTGGATCCAGCGGATCAATGCCGGGGTGCGCGAGCACGGCATGACCTATTCGCAATTCATCCACGGGCTGAAGCTTGCCGGGCTGGAGCTCGACCGCAAGGTGCTTTCCGACATCGCCATCCGCGAGCCGGAAGCCTTCGCCAGCGTGGTCGAGACGGCGAAATCGGCGCTGGCCACGCCTCAAGCGGCGGCAGAGTGATCCGGCGCGCGGCGCAGTTGGGCCCCGGCCTTCGCCGGGGCGGCCCTGCGGGCCGATTTACCGGCGGGTGTCTTTTCTAGGCCCCACGCGCTTGCGTTCGAGTCACGAGGGGGCCGCAATCGGCCCCTTTTCTATTTCTGCGTGAAGGTTCAAGGATCGGTCATGGATGACCCGGAACAAGTTGGCGTAACGGGACTTGGTGAAATCACCAAGGCAAATTCGCCGGATGCGCTGGAGCAAGTGCGCATCAAGTACCTCGGCCGCCAGGGGTTAGTGACTGGGCTGATGCGCGGCCTCGGTACGCTGCCAGCGGAGGAGCGGCGCGACGCTGGCGCAAGACTCAACATATTGAAGGACGTACTCAACGCGGCCATCGAGACCCGTGCCATTGATCTGGACCGAGCTGCTCTGAGCCAACGTCTCGCCGCCGAGCGCGCCGACGCGACCCTGCCGGTGGCGCCCGGCGCGGTCGGGCGCATCCATCCGATCAGCCAGACCATCGACGAGATCATCGCGATCTTCGGCGAGATGGGGTTCGTCGTCGCGGAGGGCCCGCATATCGAGGACGATTTCTATAATTTCACCGCGCTCAACATCCCGCCCGAGCATCCGGCGCGGCAGGAGCACGACACGTTCTACCTGCCCGAGCGCGCCGACGGCTCGCGTCTCGTGCTGCGCACCCATACCTCGCCGGTACAGATCCGCACCATGCAGCGGCAGAAGCCGCCGATCCGCATCATCGTGCCGGGCCGCACCTTCCGCTGCGACCACGACGCGACGCACTCGCCGATGTTCCATCAGGTCGAGGGGTTGGTGATCGATCGCACCACCCATATGGGCCACCTCAAGGGCTGCCTGATCGAGTTCTGCCGCGCCTTTTTCGATGTCGACGATCTGCCGGTGCGGTTCCGGCCGAGCTATTTCCCGTTCACCGAGCCGAGCGCGGAGGTCGATATCGGCTGCTCGCGCGCCGGCGGCGAATTGAAAATCGGCGCGGGTGGTGATTGGCTCGAAATCCTGGGGTCCGGGATGGTGCACCCGCAGGTGCTGCGCAACTGCGGCATCGACCCCGATGAGTACCAGGGCTTTGCTTTCGGCATGGGAATCGAGCGGGTGGCGATGCTCAAATACGGCATCCCCGACTTGCGCACGATGTACGATTCCGACCTGCGTTGGCTGCGCCATTACGGGTTCCTGCCGCTCGACATTCCCTCGCCGGTGCGCGGGCCGCTGCCGTGAAGACGACGCTCTCCTGGCTCAAGACGCATCTCGACACCGAGGCCTCGGTCCGCGAGATCGTCGAGCGGCTGATCATGCTCGGCCATGACGTCGACGGGGTCGAGGACCCGGCCGCCGCACTCGCCGAGTTCAAGGTGGCGCGCGTGGTCTCGGCCCAGAAGCACCCGAACGCCGACCGGCTCAAGGTCTGTATCGTCGATACGGGCGCGGGCGAAGTGCAGGTTGTGTGCGGCGCGCCCAATGCCCGCACCGGCATGAAGGGCGTGTTCGGCGCGGCGGGGATCATCGTGCCGCGCACGGAAAAGAAGCTCGAGGAAAGCACGATCCGCGGCGTGGCTTCGCGCGGCATGCTGATGTCGGCCTATGAGCTGGCCTTGAGCGACGACCATGAGGGCATCGTCGAGCTGCCCGAAGATGCGCCGGTCGGCGCGCGCTATGTCGAGTACGCGGGGCTCGCCGACCCGGTCATCGACATCAAAGTGACCCCGAACCGCGCCGATTGCCTCGGCGTGCGCGGCATCGCCCGCGACCTCGCCGCCGCTGGGGTCGGCAAACTTAAGCCGCTCGACGAAACCCCCGTGCCCGGCAAGTTCAAATCGCCGATCGGCATCATGCTAACCGACGTCAAGGCGTGCCCGCTGTTCCTCGGGCGCCACATACGAGGCCTGAAAAACGGGCCGAGCCCGGACTGGCTGAAGCGCCGGCTGGAGTCGGTTGGGCTGCGGCCAATCTCGGCCCTGGTCGACATCACCAATTTTCTCACCTTCGACCTCAACCGGCCGCTGCACGTGTTCGACGCCGGCAAGGTCAAGGGCAACCTGGTCGTGCGTTTCGCCAAGCCGGGCGAGAAGCTGCTGGCATTGAACGGTCGCGAATACGCGCTCGACCCCGAAATCACCGCGATCGCCGATGACAACGGGGTGCAGAGCCTCGGCGGTGTCATCGGTGGCGAGCCGACAAGTTGCACCGAGACGATGACCGAAGTCTTCATCGAGGCGGCGCTGTTCGATCCCGTACGGACAGCGGCGACCGGGCGACGGCTAGAGATCATCAGCGATGCCCGCTATCGCTTCGAGCGCGGGATCGACCCGAAATTCACCGCGGCGGGGCTGGAAATCGCCACGCGACTGGTCATGGAATTGTGTGGCGGCGAACCGTCCGAGGTTGTTGTCGCGGGGGTCGTGCCGGAATGGCGGCGCGAGTATAGGCTGCGCGAAAACCGGGTGGCAGAACTGGGCGGTTTGGCGGTGCCAGCGGATTACTCAACGAAAATACTCAAAGTATTAGGCTTCACGTTCCACGAAGAAGAGGAGGAAGAGGGGAAGACAGAAGGCGTCGTGCTGAGGGTCACCCCGCCGCCATGGCGCGGCGACATCGTCGGCGAGGCCGATTTGGTCGAGGAGGTGCTGCGGGTTCGTGGCTACGACGACATCGCGCCGGTGCCGCTATCGCGCGAAACGGTGATTGCCCGCCCGGCGATCGATGCGCGGCGCCGTCGCACCGAACTGGTGCGGCGCAGCCTTGCGGCGCGCGGGCTCACCGAGGCCGTCACCTATTCATTCATTTCGGCCACTTCCGCGGAGCGCTTTGGTGGCGGCCAGGCTGCCCTGCGGCTGGTGAACCCGATCAGCGCCGATCTCGACCAGATGCGGCCGTCCGTGTTGCCGGGTCTGGTCGAAGCGGCGCGGCGCAACGCCGACCGCGGCATCCCCGACATTGCGCTCTTTGAGGTCGGGCCGCTCTACCGCGACGACACGCCCGACGGCCAAGTGACGGTGGCGGCGGGTCTGCGCGCGGGGCGGCTCGGGCCGCGCGATTGGCATGACCGGCCGGGCGAGGCCGATCTGTTCGCCGCGAAGGCGGACGCGCTCGCCGCGCTCGCCGCCGCCGGCGCACCGGTCGACAACCTGCAGGTCTCGGGCGAGCCGCCCGCCTGGTTCCATCCTGGCCGCAGCGGTGTGCTGCGCTTGGGTCCGACCGTGCTCGGATATTTCGGCGAGTTGCATCCGGAAATCCTCGCCGCCTTCGACGTGAAGGGCCAGGCTGCGGGCTTCGAGGTCTTCATCGAAGCGGTGCCGCTGCCGCGCGGCGGCCGCAGACCGCCGCTGCGGCTCTCGGTGTTCCAGCCGGTCGAGCGCGACTTCGCCTTTGTCGTCGACCGCGAGGTACTGGCCGAGACGCTGCTGCGCGCGGCGCGCGGTGTCGACCGCAAGCTGGTATCCGACATCCGCCTCTTCGATGTCTACGAGGGCAAGGGCCTCGCCGGCGGCAAGAAATCGCTCGCCATCGCCGTCACCTTGCAGCCGCAGGAGGCGACCTTGACCGATTCCGAGATCGAAGCCTTCTCGACGCGCCTCGTCGCCGCGGTCGAAAAGGCGACCGGGGGCACGCTGCGCGGGTGACAGGCTCGCGCTACTGCGCGATAACGCCCGCATGCATCTGCGCATCCGCTCGATCACCTATCTCGCCGAGGATGTGCTCGGCTTCGAGCTGGTGGACCCCAACGAGCGCGACCTGCCGCGCTTCACCGCGGGGGCCCATGTCGCGGTGCGGGTCGCGCCCGGGCTGCTGCGCGACTACTCGCTGTGGAACGATCCGGCCGAACGGCGGCGCTACTGCATCGCTGTGCTCAAGGACAAAGACGGGCACGGCTCGAACCGGCTGCATGAGCAGGCGCGGGTTGGCGATCTGCTTGAAGTCTCGTGGCCGCGCAATTTCTTCCCGTTGGTCGAGGAGGCCGAGCGGCATTGGCTGATCGCCGGCGGCATCGGCATCACCCCGATCATGGCGATGATCGCCGAGTTGAAGCGGCGCCGCGCCGATTTTCACCTGCATTACTGCAGCCGCGCGCCGGAGCGCACCGCGTTCCGCGAGGAATTGTCGCTGCTCGCGGCAATGGGCAAGGCGAATTTTCATTACGATGGCGGCGACCCGTCAAAGGGCCTCGATGTAGTGTCGCTGCTCAAAGAGCCGCCGCCCGGCACGCATCTCTATTATTGCGGCCCCGCCGGGCTGATGGACGCCGTCGCGCGTGCCGCGACGCATTGGCCGCCGCGCACGGTGCACTCGGAGTATTTCAAGGGTCCGGCCGCCGCGATCGCCGAGATGGTCGGCGAGGATTTGCCGTTTCGCGTGCGGCTCAAAAAGCGCGGCGGTGAATACGAGGTCCGCGCCGACGAGTCGATCGCCAGGGCGCTGCGCCGCCAGGGGGTCAAGGTCGATACCTCGTGCGAGCTTGGCTATTGCGGCACCTGCCTCACGCGTTACGTCGCAGGCGAGCCGGATTTCCGCGACCAGATCCTTAACCCGTCCGATCGCAAGCGCTTTATTTTAACATGCTGCACTCGCGCCAGGAGCGAGGTGCTGGAGCTGGACCTCTAGGTCAAGCTCATCCCTCCGCCAGGCTCTTCGACACCATCTCGAAAGTGTTGGTGCTGAGCCCCTTGGTGTCGTGGATGCGCTGCAGCTGGGCCTTCATCAGCGCCTGGCGTGCCGGGTCGAAGCGCCGCCATTGGCCGAGCGGCTGCACCGCGCGCGCGGCAAGCTGGGGGTTGCTCGGATCGATGGCGAGGACCTCGTCGGCGAGAAATTCATAGCCCTCGCCGCTCGCCGCGTGGAAATGCAGGCGGTTGCCGTTGGCGAAGGTGCTGAGCAGCGCGCGCCAACGGTTCGGGTTGGCACGGGTGAAGGCGGGATGCCGGGTCAGCTCCTTCACCGCCGCGATCGTTCCCGGCAACGCGGAACGCGCCTGCAGCGAGAACCAGTTGTCGATGACGAGCAGGTCTTCCTGCCAGCGCCGGTAGAAGGTGTCGAGCGCCGCTTCGCGTTCCGGGCCGTCGATATCGGTGAGCACCGACAGCGCCGCCAGCACGTCGGTCATGTTCTGCTGCGCGTCGAATTGCGCTTTCGCCAAACGTGCTCCCTCGCGCGAATTGCCGGCGGCGAGATAGGCAAGGCAGACATTGCGCAGCGCCCGCCGGCCGATCGAGGGCGCATCGGGATGGTATGGCCCGGGCTCGGCGAGCTCGCGATAGGCGGTGGCGAATTCGGCCGACAGCGCGGTGGCGATCGCCGCGCGCGCCTCCTCGCGCACCACATGGACCGCCTCGACATCGACGACCGCCATCTCGTCGGCAAGGGCCAGCTCGCCGGGGAGCAGCAGCGCCTCGGCGGCGAAGGCGCGGTCACGCGCGGCGCCAGCGAGGTTGTGGCGCGCCGCCTCGACGAGGTCGGCGTCAAGCGGTGACAACGCCTTGCGGTCGCGCCATAGCGCCACGCGCTCCAACAGAACGGCGATTGCGGCGCGCTGCCCGGCGTCCCAGCGCGCGACCGGGTCGGTGTCGTGGATCGCGAGGAACTTCAGCCGTTCGAGCGGCACGCCCTGCAGCCTCACCGGCGCCGAGAAGCCGCGCAGCAGCGACGGGACCGGCGGCGCTGGGACATCGACAAAGCGGAAGGTCTGGCGCGCTCCGTCGCAGACCAGCAGTCGGGTGCCGTGCTGCGCCGCCGCTTCTCCCTCGAGCCGGGTCGGTAGTTCGTCGCCGTTGGGACCGAGCAGGCCCATGGCAATGGGGATCGGCAGCGGCTGTTTCTCCGGCTGGCCCGGGGTCGGCGGCGTTTTTTGCGCGACCGTCAGCTCGTAGCTTTTCGAAGCCGCGTCGTAGCGGTCTTCGACGGTGATCTCGGGGGTGCCGGCCTGACGGTACCAGCGCGAGAGTTCGGTGAGGTCGATCCCGCTCGCATCCTGCATCGCCGCGACGAAATCGGGGATCGTCGCGGCCGAGTTGTCGTGGCGCTGGATGTAGAGGTCCATGCCGCGCCGGAACGCCTCGCGCCCAAGGAGCGTGTGCATCATCCGGATGAGCTCGGCGCCCTTGTTGTAGACCGTCGCGGTGTAGAAATTATCGATCCGCAGATAGCTCTGCGGCTGTACCGGATGCGCGAGCGGCCCGGCATCCTCGGGGAATTGCGCGGCGCGCAGCGCGCGGATGTCGCTGATCCGAGATACCGCCTCGCTGCCCATATCGGCGGAGAATTGCTGATCGCGGAAGACGGTCAGACCTTCCTTTAGCGACAGCTGGAACCAGTCGCGGCAGGTGACGCGGTCGCCAGTCCAGTTGTGGAAATATTCGTGGGCGATGACCGATTCGATGCCCTCGTAATCGGTGTCGGTCGCGGTGTCGGGCTTGGCCAGCACGTAGCGCGTGTTGAAGATGTTGAGCCCCTTGTTCTCCATCGCCCCCATGTTGAAGTCGCTGACCGCGACGATGTTGAACACGTCGAGATCGTATTCGAGCCCGTAGGTCTCCTCGTCCCAGCGCATCGCGGCTTTCAGCGACGCCATGGCGTGCGCGCACTTGTCCTCGTCGCCGTGCCGCACCCAGATGGCGAGCGGGACCTTGCGGCCAGAGCGGGTGGTGAACTCGTCGCGCTGGGCGATGAGGTCGCCGGCGACCAGCGCGAACAGGTAGCTGGGCTTCGGGTGCGGGTCGTCCCAGGTGGCGAAATGTTTGCCATCGGGCAGATCGCCGTGCTCGCCCGGGTTGCCGTTCGACAGCAGGATCGGGTAGCGCGCCTTGTCGGCCTCGATGACGACGCGATAGCGCGCCGACATGTCGGGCCGGTCGAGGAACCAGGTGATGCGGCGGAACCCTTCGGCTTCGCATTGCGTGCAGAAATTGCCGCCCGAGGTGTAGAGGCCACTGAGCGCGGTGTTGAGCTGAGGCCTGATCCGCACCGTGATTTCGAGCCGGAAGGCGTCGGGCGGCTCGGCGATGATCAGGTCGCCGTCTTCGATCCGGTAGCGCTCGGCCGCGAGCGGCGCGCCATCGAGCGCGATCGACACCAGCTCCAATTCCTCGCCGTCGAGGCGCAGCGGCGGATTCAATTTGCCGGGGGGCGTACCGGCCGCCGGATTGCGCCGCACCGCGAGGGTCGAGCGAACGATGGTCTCGTCCTCGCCGAGGACGAAGCTGAGCTCGACCTGGTCGATCACAAAATCCGGCGGACGGTATTCTGAGAGCAGCGTCGGTTTCGGCGGTGCGGTATCGTGCGACAGGTCCATCATCGGACGTCAGATCCATCGGGGAGGCGGCAAGCATGAAGCTCTACACCTACTATCGCTCGCAGGCGACCTTCCGGGTGCGCATCGCGATGAACATCAAGGGCCTGGCGCATGAGGACACCTATCTGCACCTTGAAAAGGGCGACCAGTTTGACCCCGCTTACCGCGCGGTCAATCCCCAGATGGTGGTCCCGACCCTGATCGACGGCGGGGTAAAGCTGTTCCAGTCGCTGGCGATCCTCGAATACCTCGAGGAGAAATACCCGAACCCGCCGATTCTACCGAAGGACGCCGCCGCGCGGGCCTGGTGCCGCGGCTTCGCGCTGATCAATATCGCCGACTCGCACCCGCTGCTGGTGCCGCGCATCCGGCATTATCTGGTCGACGATTTGAAGGTGCCTCAGGAGAAGATGGTCGGCTGGATCCAGCATTGGCTTGGCGCCGGGCTCCAGGCGATGGAGACCTTGCTCGCCGAGCACAAGGAAGTGGGAAAATTCTGTCATGGCGACCAGTCGACCCTCGCCGATATCGGCCTCGTCACCCAGGTGACGCCGGCCAAGACCTTCGATACCGAACTCGAGCGCTATCCGCGTGTCATGCGCATCTTCGAAACCTGCATGGCGATCCCCGCGTTCGCCGACGCCGCACCGGTGAACCAGCCCGATGCCGAAAAGCCGTTCCACGGCTCCGGGGTGCGCTAGGCGACGACCTCCTCCGCTAGCCGGTTATCGACGCAATCGGCGAACGGGACGGTGCGGCTGAGGAAGCCGGCGGCGAGCAGCGCGCGGCGCAGCCGGTCGAAACCTTCCTCGGGCAGGACCGGGTCGGCGCCCCACACGCCCTGCGCCTTGTAGCGCGCGAGCGCGCCGGTCAACACAGAGCGGTCGAGCGCCGGGAAATAGCCGGCGATCGTGTCGGCCAGCGCCGCCGGCGTCTGCGCCACGACCCATTGTTGCGTCTTGTAGATGGCCCGCACCATCTTGCCGAACGGCTCGGGGTCGCTGTCGAGGCGCTGCCGGGTTGTCGCGAACACGGTGTAGCTGGTGCGGCCGCGCGCGCTCGCCGGCAGCCAAACATGCGCCCCTCCCCGCGCCGCGACCTCGACAAACGGCTCGAACAGCTGCGCTACGTCGATATCGCCGGTGGTAAGGCCGGCGACGTTCTCCTGCATCGTGCGGCCGATGACCCGCTCGAGCCGCGCCGGGTCGATGCCGGCGTCGCGTAGATCGCCTTCGAGGCAAAGCCACGGGGTTGGCACCTCGCTGGTGCTGGCGAAGCGCTTGCCGAGCAAATCGGCGAGCGTGAACCCCGGATTGGGAGTGGCGCCGACCAGCGAAAACGGGTCGCGGCACACCACCTCGGCGAAGGCGGTGAGCGGTGAGGCCGGGTCAAGCTCATGCGCCTTCATGATGCGGATCGGGCCCATCCACATCACATCGGCTTCCCCAGCCAAAAGCGCCGTCTCGGCCTTGCCGGGACCAGGCGAGGGCAAGAGCTCGACCTCGATCCCCTCGGCCTCGTAAGCGCCGGTCGCATGCGCCGCGTAAAACGGTGCGTAGAGCACGAAGCGGTAGTTCTCGAAGAGCTTGAGGCGCATGGCGTCGCTCCGCTTGCTTCGCTATCGTTAGCACATCACCGAGGGAGGACGTGACCCATGACCGCAGCCGCCGCGCCCAATTGCCTTGCCGGAGTCCGTGTGCTCGACCTGTCGCAATTCGAGGCTGGGCCGACCTGCACGGAGGCGCTGGCCCAGCTCGGCGCAGAGGTGGTCAAGGTCGAGAACCCCAAGGGCGGCGAACCCGGCCGCATTCTCGGAGCCGGCCCGAAGCCTGGCGCCGACGCCTATTATTTCATGATCTACAACGCCAACAAGAAGTCGGTGACGGTCAATCTGAAATCGCCGCGCGGTTTGGCGCTGGTCAAGGAGATGGCGGCCAAGGCCGATGTCTTCATCGAGAACATGGCGCCCGGCACGATCGAGAAGCTGGGGTTGGGCTGGGATGTGCTGCATGCCCTCAACCCGCGGCTGATCTACGCCCAGGTCAAGGGTTTCGGCACCGGTAGCCCGTACGAGCACAGTCTGGCCTTCGACATGATCGCGCAGGCCGCCGGCGGCAACATGGCGATCACCGGCGAAGTCGGCGGGCGGCCGGTCCGTCCGGGCCCGACCTTGGGCGACACCGGCACCGGCATGCTGATGACGATTTCGATCCTCGCCGCGCTCTACCAGCGCAACACCACTGGCACCGGGCGGCGGCTGCAGGTCGCGATGCAGGACGCCCAATTGAATTATACGCGCGGCGCGTTCACCAACTACGCGCGCACCGGCAAGCCGCAGGAGCGCGGGCGCGCCGGGTTCGGCCCGCCGGTGCCGCCGAACGACATCTTTCCGTGCAAGCCGGGCGGGCCCAATGACTGGATCTATGTCTTCAACAGCCATAACAACCCGGAGCATTGGCGCCGCACCGTCAACATCATGGGGCGGCCCGAGCTGGCCGACGATCCCGAATACCTCGATCGCGACAAGCGCCTGAACCACGCCGACGAGGTCAACGCGATGGTGACGGCGTGGACGCGGCAGCATACCAAGCAGGAGGCGATGGAGATCCTCGGCGCCGCCGGCATCCCCGCCGGCGCGGTCTTCGATACTGGCGATCTGCTGGCCGAGAAGAGCTTCGAGGAGCGCGGCATCATCCAGACCCAGAAGCACCCCAATGGCGATTTGAAGATGCCGACCTTCCCGGTGCGTTTCGACGGCAAGCCGCCCGAGATCACCCGCTCGCCGCTGTTGGGCGAACACACCGGCGAGGTTTTCAGCTCCTGGCTCGGCCTCGGCGCCGGGGACATCAAGGGGCTGAAGGACGAGGGCGTGATCTAGCCGCCGTCTCGGGTCTCGCGCATCTGTCGGAGCAGGTCGCGGACGCTGCGCGCGGTCCTGAGCTTGCGGCCGATATCGGGCGCGAGGCGCAGATCGCCCTCACCGTCGAGCCAGCCTGCCTCGGTGTCGGGCGGCAGCTCGCGCATGACCTCGGCGAAGGCGCGGAAGATCGCCTCGACTTGGTGCGCTTCGAGCCGCCGCTCTCTCGCCATGCCCGTGCCTCCGCCGTCCTCCGGGCAGAGTAGCCGAATTGACCTCGGTGCGTCGTTGCCCGCTGCTAAAACAGCCAATCAACAGCGGGGGGGTGGGGCGGCTTGCTCAGAACAACGCGAGTTGGGCGCCCTGACGCGAGGGCGGACGGAACAGGCTCACGTCGAGCGGTTCGGTGTGGCGACGGTTGAGGCCAAGCCGGCGGCAGGCGCGGTCGAACCGCATGCTCAGCATATCGGCATAGGGGCCGTAGCCGACCATCCGCTTCGACCAGGTCGAATCGTAAAGCTTACCGCCATGGCTTTGCGCCACCAGCGACAGCACGTGCGCGGCCTTGTTTGGCACATGCGTCTCGAGCCATTCCTTGAACAGCGCCTTTAGCTCAAGGGGCAGGCGCAGCATCGTGTAGCCGGCGGTGGCCGCGCCGGCATCCTTGGCGGCGGCGAGGATATCCTCCATCTCTGCGTCGTTGAGCGCCGGGATCATCGGCGCCGACAGGACCCCAGTCGGGACGCCGGCCTTGGCGAGCGCGGCGATGGTTTCGAGCCGGCGTTGGGGCGTCGCGGCGCGCGGCTCCATGACCCGCGCCAGCGCCCGGTCGAGCGTTGTCACCGACACCGTGACGCAGGCCAGCCGCATCTCCGCCATCTCGGAGAGGATGTCGATGTCGCGCTGAATGAGGGCGCCCTTGGTGACGATCGTCACCGGATGGCGGAAATCGCGCAGCACTTCGAGGATCGAGCGGGTGATCTCGAGCTTGCGCTCGGCCGGCTGATAGGGATCGGTGTTGCTGCCCAGCGCGATCGGGCGGCAGCTATACCCCTTCTTGCTGAGCTCCTCCTTGAGCAGCGCTGCGGCCCGCGGCTTGTAGAAAATGCGGCTCTCGAAATCGAGGCCGGGCGACAGGCCGAGAAAGGCGTGGCTCGGCCGAGCGTAGCAATAGATGCAGCCATGCTCGCAGC
This sequence comes from Allostellaceae bacterium, assembly GCA_035604035.1. Classification (GTDB taxonomy): domain Bacteria; phylum Pseudomonadota; class Alphaproteobacteria; order ATCC43930; family CGMCC-115725; genus DATARH01. The sequence continues at coordinate 24,266 of DATNJF010000291.1, forward strand.
CGCGATACGGGTTGATCGAGCGATCGAAGCCGATATCGGGCGAATTGTTGCGGGCGATGATCGTGCGCGTCGAATCGATTTGCAGCCGCGTGGCGAGCGGCATCGGCTCGAGCTCGGCGCCAGGCACGCTCCAGCCGTCGTCGAAGGCGACGCGCTCCTCGTGCTCGAAGCGCCCGCTCGCATTGCTGACGGAGCCGCGGCCCTTGCGCGGCAGGGGGGAGGCCGGCATACCCATGCTGGCAAGATGCCACATTGATGAGAACAAGACAAGAACATAATCGGCTTTCCGTAGTGATCCCCACGCTCGACGCCGCCGCTGAGCTGCCGCGGACACTGGTGGCGCTGGCTGGAGTTGCGCAGATTGGCGAGGTTATCGTCGTCGATGGCGGCTCGCGCGACGCGAGCGCGCGCATTGCGCGGCGGGCGCGGGCGCGGGTGATCGAAGCGCCGCGGGGGCGAGGCACGCAGCTCGCCGCCGGGGCCAAGGCGGCGCGGTGCGACTGGCTCTTGTTCCTGCACGCCGACAGCCGGCCGCTGCCCGGATGGGACGCTACTGTGCGGGAGTACATCGAAGCGCCCGGATCGGAAGAGCGGGCGGGTTATTTCACCTTCGCGCTCGACGATCCGGCTGCCGCGGCGAGGCGGGTGGAGCGTTTGGCGGCGTGGCGCTGCCACGCGCTGGCGCTGCCCTATGGCGATCAGGGGCTGCTGATCCACCGTTCACTGTACGCGGCGGCGGGCGGCTATCCGGCGTTTCCGCTAATGGAGGATGTCGCGCTGGTGCGGCGGCTCGGCCGGGCGCGGCTGAAACCGCTCGGCGCGACGATCGTTACGTCCGCCATGCGCTACCAGCGCGATGGTTATTGGGGGCGCTCGCTGCGCAACCTCTTCTGCCTATCGCTGTATTTTATCGGCGTGCCGCCGCAGCAGATAGCGAAGCTCTACGGATGACGCGAGCCCTGATCGTTTTCGCCCGCGCGCCGCGGCAGGGCGGCGGCAAGAGCCGACTGGCGCACGATATCGGCGCGGTCGCGGCACTGCGCTTCGAACGGCTGATGCTGGCGCGCAGTCTGCGTCGCCTGGGACGCGACCGGCGCTGGCGATTGCGGCTGGCGATCACCCCCGACCGCGAGGCGCGCCGGCTCGGTGCGATGCCGCAGGGTCGCGGCGATCTTGGTCAACGCATGCGGCGAATCATGGCGGGATGCTCGCCCGGCCGCGTGCTTCTAATCGGCACAGACATCCCGGCGTTGACAGCCGCTCACATCTCCAAGGCTTTCACGCTGCTCGGCCGCCACGACCTCGTTTTCGGCCCGGCGCGGGACGGCGGGTTCTGGCTGGTCGGGGCGCGGCATCGGGCGCCGGATTTCGGCAAGGTGCGTTGGTCGAGCCGGTATGCCCTGGAAGACGCGCTGGCCAATCTGCCGAAACGGCTTTCAGTCGGGTTTGCCGCGACGCTCGATGATGTCGATGACGGCGCCGCCTATCGTCGGCTCGGCCCCATGAGAGGGTTCTGATCTGCTACTTTTCCATCAGCCGCGGCATCAGCTCGACGAAGTTGCACGGGCGGAAGCGGTTGTCGAGCTGGTGAACGAGGATGCCGTCCCAGGCGTCACGGCAGGCCCCAGGCGAGCCGGGTAGCGCGAAGAGATAAGTGCCGCCGGCGACCCCAGCGGTGGCGCGGCTCTGGATCGTCGAGGTGCCGATCTTCTTGTAGCTCTGCCAGCGGAACAGCTCGCCGAACCCGGCGATCTCCTTCTCATAGACGCTGTGAAATGCCTCGGGGGTGACGTCGCGCCCGGTGACCCCGGTGCCGCCGGTCGAGATCACCACGTCCACTTCCGGGTCGCCGATCCAGGCGCGGAGCTGGGCGACGATGTCGGCGAATTCGTCGCGGACGATCTTGCGGGCGACGATCTTGTGTCCGGCCGCCTCGGCGCGTTCCTGCAAGGTGTTGCCGGAGCGGTCGTCGTCGAAGCTGCGCGTGTCCGACACAGTCAACAGCGCGATGTTGACGGCGAGGAACGGGCGCTCGTGGTTGAGGGGCATCAGCTAACTCCTAATTCCGACAGCTTCGCCTTTAATGCCAGCAAATCGCGCCAGGCCTCGCGCTTGCGCTCGGGCGTGCGCAGCAGATAGGCCGGGTGGAACATCGGCAGGGTCGGCAGCGGCGCGTCGAGACCGGGGATGGCGAGGTCGAACCAGCGGCCGCGCAACCTGGTGATGCCTTCGCTCATCGGCAATAGGGCGCTTGCCGCGGTGCCGCCGGCGAGCACCAACACCTTCGGTTGCGACAACACGATGTGGCGGAAGACGAAGGGCAGGCAGGAAGCGATCTCCTGTGCGGTCGGCTTGCGATTGCCGGGCGGGCGCCAGTAGATGACGTTGGTGATCTGCACGCGGGTGCGGTCGAGCCCGATCGCCGCCAGCATGCGGTCGAGCAGCTGGCCGGCGCGGCCGACAAAGGGTTTGCCGATGCGGTCTTCGTCGGCGCCAGGCGCCTCGCCGATGATCATCACCGGCGCTTGCGGGTTGCCGTCGGCGAAGACGGTGTTGGTCGCGGTGCGCTTCAACGGGCACGCGTCGAACCCGGCGATCAGCGCCGCCAGCGCCTCGACGGTTTGGGCCTGCGCTGCCAGCATGCGGGCCGATTGCACCGGCTCGGCCGCCGACTCGGTGAGCGCCCGCGGCGGCGCGGTGACGGTTGGCGCGTAGGTTGGGGCGGCGGGTCGGGTGGGCGCGGGCCGCTCGACCGGGCGCGTTGCGGGCGGCGGGGGCGCCAGTCGGTTGACCGCGAGATGGCTAATTGCCTCTGGGCCGATCGCCTCGTCGGCGCCCATCTCGATCTGCCACTGCAGCAGCGCCAGCGCGGCAGCGGTATCGGGCGCGGGCGGGACAGGAGTCGGCATGGCGCGAGGGTACCACTTTGGGGGCGATCCTTTGATCGTGATCTTTCCAGATGGGAAACGCCTGCGTTGCGTGCGGGTGTGGCGATCCGCTAGGCGCGGCGCGACAGGCGATGCCATTCATCGTCGGAGCGTCGCAACGACGCGGGCGCCCGCCCGCGCGCAACCCGCAGGGCCGCGGTCTTTTGCGCCACGGGTTCGTCGAAGGGCTCGCCCGTAGTCCGGGCTACGGGCCTTCGCCCTATCTCCTGCCCGCGGCACAAAATCCCTGCGGCGCAGGCGCTCCCATCTGGAAAGATCACGATCTATAGTCCGGCGCGAGGAAACGGCCCGAGGGGACGATGGCGCGCGAGCGGATGGAATACGATGTCGTGATCGTCGGCGCGGGGCCGTCGGGCCTTGCCGCGGCGATCCGGCTGAAGCAGCTTGCCGCCGCTGCGGGTAGCGAGCTCGCGGTCTGCGTCATCGAAAAAGGCTCGGAGGTCGGCGCGCATATCCTCTCGGGCGCGGTGTTCGAACCACGCGCTCTGAACGAGCTTCTCCCTGACTGGCGCGAGCGCGGCGCGCCGCTGCAAACCCCCGCGATCGACGACCGCTTCCTGTTCCTCACCGAGCGCGGCGCCTGGCGGCTGCCGACCCCGCCGCAGATGCACAATCGCGGCAACTACATCATCAGCCTCGGCAATCTGTGCCGCTGGCTGGCGACGCAGGCCGAGGAGCTGGGGGTCGAGATCTATCCCGGCTTTGCCGCCGCCGAGGTGCTGTACGCCGACGACGGGCGGGTCTGCGGCGTCGCTACCGGCGACATGGGCATCGGCAAGGACGGCGAGCCGACCGCGAACTACCAGGAAGGGGTCGAGCTGCGCGGCCGCGAGACCTTGTTCGCCGAGGGCGCGCGCGGCTCGCTGACCAAGACCCTGGTCGAACGGTTCGACCTGCGCGAGCACGCCGACCCGCAGACCTATGCGATCGGTATCAAGGAATTGTGGGAAGTGGCGCCCGAGCGGCATCATCGCGGCCGCGTCGTGCACACGGTCGGCTGGCCGCTCGACAACCGCACCTATGGCGGCTCGTTCCTCTATCACCTCGAGGACAATCAGGTGTCGGTCGGGTTCGTTATCGGGCTCGATTACGACAACCCGTATCTGAGCCCGTTCGAGGAGTTCCAGCGCTTCAAGACGCATCCGGCGATCCGCGAGACTTTCGAGGGCGGACGGCGCATCGCCTATGGCGCCCGGGCCTTGAACGAGGGCGGGTTCCAGTCGATCCCGCGGCTCGATTTTCCCGGCGGGGCGCTGATCGGCTGCGCCGCCGGGTTTGTCAACGTGCCCAAGATCAAGGGCAGCCACACCGCGATGAAGTCGGGAATGGTCGCGGCCGAGGCGATGTTCGCGCGGCTCGGCGGCAACGAGCGCGCTACGGTCGAAGGCGCGCTCAGGCAAAGCTGGGTGTGGGACGAACTCTACCGGGTGCGCAACATCCGCCCGAGCTTCCGCCTGGGGACATTGGCCGGGATCGCCTATTCGGCGCTCGACACCTACCTGTTGCGCGGCCGCGCGCCGTGGACTTTGCACAATCACGCCGATTATTCGCAACTCGCCCGCGCCGACGCGATGCCGCCGATCGCCTATCCGCGCCCCGACGGCAAGATCAGCTTCGACCGGCTAACCTCCGTGTCCTTCTCATTCACCAACCACGAGGAGGGCCAACCGGCGCATCTCAAATTGCGCGATCCGGAAAAGGCGATTTCAATCAATTACCGCCTCTACGATTCGCCCGAACAGCGCTATTGTCCGGCCGGCGTTTACGAGATCGTCGATGACGGCCCGGGGGACGGGGACAGCGGCAAGCGGCTGCAAATCAACGCGCAGAACTGCGTGCACTGCAAGACCTGCGACATCAAGGACCCCGAGCAGAATATCGATTGGGTAGTGCCCGAAGGCGGCGGCGGGCCTAATTATCCGAATATGTGACGGGCGGCGGGTGCCGGTAGGATCAAAGCTAAAGGGATTAAGGATGGCGCGAGTGGCGATGGGAAAACTCCGTGCGCGAGGCCGATGGCGGTGGCCGGCGGCGCTGGTTGCGGCCGCTCTGGCGGTCGCGCCGTCGTTCGCCGCACCCTCTCAGCAGACGCCTAACGCGAAGCCCGCCGTCGACCTCGGGGAGCATCTCTACGGCATCTACCTCGCGGGTAAGCACGCCGAGCAACTGCGCGATTACCCGGCAGCGGCGGCCTGGTTCTCCAAGGCGGCGGCGATCGACCCAGATGCGCCGGAGCTGATCAGCCGCGACTTCCTGATGGCCGTTGGCGCCGGCGATTTCGATCATGCCAAGACCCTCGCGCCGCAGGAATTGAAGCTCGATGCGGGCGACGTGCTCGCCGAGATGGTGCTGATCATCGACCGGCTGAAGGCGGGCGACAGCGCCACCGCCATCAAGCACGCCCAGGCGCTGCCGCAGGATGGTATCCACCGCTTTATCGTGCCGGCGGCGCAGGCCTGGTCCAAGATGGCGGCCGGCGATGTCGCCGGCGCCGACGCCGCGCTGCAGCAATACGACAAGTACAATGGCTTCGAGCCGCTGAAGAATTTCCAGCTTGGGCTGCTCTACGATTTCGCGGGGCACGCTAACAAGGCCGAGGAATATTACAACAAGGCAATCGGCGATACCGCGCAGCTCAATTGGCGGCTGACCGACGCGATCGGCAATTTCTACGAGCGGCACGGCAAGGAGGCCGCCGCCAAGGCGCTCTACAAGAAGTTCACCGAGCAGAACGTCGGCAGCGAGATTGCCCAGGCCGTCTTGGCGGCGCGGCCACCAGGTGTGCCGAAGCCGCTGATCGGCTCCGCCGCGGAAGGTCTCGCCGAGTCGCTGTTCGATCTGGCCAGTGTATTGAACCAGACCGAGACCCTGGATCTGGCGCTGGTCTACGATCGCTTCTCGCTGGCGCTGCAGCCGAATTTTCGCCTCGCGCAGCTTTTGCTGTCGGATATTTTGAGCGCCCAGGAAAAGCCCGAGCAGAGCCTCGCGGTGCTCGACCAGATCCCGCGCAACTCCCCGTATTCCTGGTCGGCGCGGCTGCGCGTCGCGGCCAATCTCGACGCGCTCAACCGCAGCGACGAAGCGATCGTGCAATTGCGCGAGATGGCGACTGAATCGCCCAAATCGATCGGCGCCGATGTGCAGCTCGGCGACGTGCTGCGCAACAAGAAGCAATTCAAGGAGGCGGCGGCCGCCTACGACGAGGCGATCAACCGGGCCGCCGCCCAAGGGCTTCCCGACCGCTGGACCTTGTTCTACGACCGCGGTGTCTGTTACGAGCGCTCCGGCGAGTGGGCCAAGGCCGAGGTCGATCTCGAGCACGCGCTCGAGCTGAAGCCCGATCAGGCGCTGCTCCTCAATTATCTCGGCTATTCCTGGATCGATAAGGGCGAAAAGCTCGACCAGGGGCTCAAAATGATCGAAAAGGCGGTCGAGCTGCGTCCGACGGACGGCTATATCGTCGACAGTCTCGGCTGGGCGCATTACCGCATGGGCGATTACGCCGCGGCGGTGAAGTACCTCGAGCGGGCGGTTGAGCTGGTGCCCGACGATTCGACGATCAACGACCATCTCGGCGACGCGTATTGGCGCAGCGGCCGAAAGATCGAGGCGCGCTATCAGTGGCGCCGGGCGCTGCAATTCGGACCCGAGCAGGACGACATTCCACCGATCGAGGGCAAGCTTGCGCATGGGCTTGCGCCGCCCCCCGCGCCGTCGGAGCGTGGCGGCTGAGCACGCCAGCCAGGGAGACGGCGCGCGCCGTCTTCGCGCCGGCCAAGATCAACCTCTATCTGCACGTCACCGGCAGGCGGGATGACGGCTATCACCTGCTCGACAGCCTCGTCGCCTTCGCCGATATCGGCGACACGGTAACCGCTGCGGCGGCTGGTAAATTATCGCTGACCGTCAGTGGGCCCGAAGCTGCCGGGCTGCAGCCGATCCGCGACGACAATCTGGTGTTGCGCGCGGCCAGAAGGCTCGCCGAGCATTACGGCATCGAGCCGCGGGCGGCGCTAACGCTCGACAAGCATTTGCCGGTCGCCTCGGGGATCGGTGGCGGGTCGAGCGATGCGGCGGCGGCGTTGCGCGGCCTTGCCGCGCTGTGGCAACGCCCGCTCGACGATGCCGCGGCGATCGCTTTGGAGCTCGGCGCCGACGTGCCGGCCTGCCTCGGCGGGCGCCCGGTCTGGGTCGGCGGTATCGGCGAGCGTCTCGACCCGGCGCCGATGCTGCCGCCGCTCGGCATCGTACTCGCCAATCCGCGCCGCGAGCTGCCGACGGCGGCGGTTTTCCGCGCTCGTCAGGGCGAGTTTTCCATCGCGGCTCATCGCGCCGATATCTCCAATCCCGAAGCGCTGTTCGCGATGCTGGAGCGATGCCGTAACGATCTGACCGAGGCAGCAATCAGCCTGGTGCCGGAAATAGAAGCGGTGCTTGACCGCTTGGCACGGCTGCCGAACGCTCGCCTAGCCCGGATGAGCGGCAGCGGCGCCACTTGCTTCGCGCTGTTCGCCGATCGCGCCGCAGCCAGCCGCGCTGCGGCGGAATTAGCGCAGGCCGAGCCTGCTTGGTGGGTTCGTGGCGGGTTTCTGCTCTCCGAACCGGTGCCAGTCAGGCCGGTGGCGGCGGCGCCCCGTTGATCGCCGCGGCGACGGTCGCCGCCAAGGCCTGAGCCTTCGCCCGATCCTCGTCGGTGAGCTGGCGGAACAGCTCGCCGGCGCGGTCCTTGGCGGGACCATCGCCGCGCTCGGCTGCGGCGCTGTACCAGGCATAGGCGTCGATCGGCGAGTGGGCGACCCCTTGACCGCGTTCGTAGAGGATCGCGAGGTTGACCATCGCCCCGGTCAGGCCCTGTTGAGCGGCGCGTTGATACCATCGCGCTGTGGCGGCGAGATCCTGCTCGGTGCCGCGGCCTTCGGCATAGGTAATGGCAAGGTTGTACTGGGCGCCGGCATGGTTCTGGTCGGCGGCGCTGCGGTACCAGTTGACCGCGTCGATCGGGCTCGCCGTGACCCCAAGACCGCGCTCGTAGAGCACGCCGAGATTGTATTCGGCGTCGACATTGCCCTGCGTCGCGGCAGCGTGAAACCACGAGGCGGCGCTGGCGTAATCCTGCACCAGCCCGTTGCCCTGCGCGTAGAGTACGCCGACATCGTATTGTGCCACCGGATCGCCGGCCTTGGCGCGCGCCAGGTAGAAGGCGGCGCGGGCGACCGGTTCGCTTGGTGGGGTCGCGGCCACCGGTGCTGGCGGCGGAGCGGGCGGCGGCTGCGGTTTCGGTTGCACCACAGCGGTTTGGGTGCTCCGAGCGGGCTGATCCGACATGGTGTGCCGCCTTGTATCGGAGCTGGTCAAACCGGCCACCATCGCGCCCACGGCATAGGCCGCGACGGCAATGATGATAGTGGTGCCGGCGACCCTCACCCAGCGCCGCAGAATTTCGGGGTCGTTGCCGGCGATGCGTAATGCCATCCTGTGGACGTGGCCGGCGAGGACCGAAGCGGGCGAAGGCTTCGTCGGGCGAGGCTGTGGGCTGGGCGCGATGGTTTCGGCCGCAGGCTGAACTCTTGGTGGCGGGGCGGCGGCCGGTGATTCGAGAGCGATCGTTGGCTCGGCTCTGGGGTTGGTCGATGGGGATGGAGCGGGCTGTCGCGGGCGCAGAGCGTCGCGCGCGCGTCCCAGTCGGGCGCGGACCGCGATCCCGATCGTTTCACGCTGTCGGCGCAAGGCTGCACCGGAGGCCGACGGAGCGGCCCGGCGGGGACGGAGGGCGGTGCGGGCGCGAACGAGTCTGGCGCCAACGGCGAGCCCGACCGAGTCGCGCTGCCGCCGCAAGGCTGCGCTGGCTTGGCTCAGCTGCGCGCCCAGGGCCTGCGCAATCGACGGCCGCGGTGGCGGCGGTTTCGGCTTGGTCCCGACCGGCGTCAGAAACGATGCGGGAAACCGATCCTTGCCGCTGGTCTGCGTGGCGCGCCGGGCGGCTTCCGGGGCGGAGGTGTCCGCGGCCGCCGGCGGCCGCCTCGTCGCAGTGCGAGGCGCCATCTTGCGCGGCACCGGCAGCCGGGCAAAGCGCGAGGCCAGACCCGGGATCGCGGATCGGCGGTTCGCCGGCGCGGTTTGGCCGAACTGGCGCAGCAGCTTGCGAAAGCCGTCGTCGTCGCCTGCCGATGTCATGGCGGGAGAGGGACTGGCTTCCGCAGAGGGGGGCGGGTCGATCGGGTCTTCGGCTTCGATATTATCGGCAAAATCGACCCATTCGATGTCGCGCCAGCGCGTTCCGTGCCGCTCCGCTCGTGCTATTCCCGGAGCATCCGAGCGCTTGGAACCGGTTTGGCGCTGGTGGCGCGAAGCAGCCGGTCTGCCTGGAGAGGGCGATGTGTCTGGCATGACGGTCGGCTTCCGTCTGGGAAATTTCATTCAATTCCGTGGCGAGGCGCGATGCAAGCCGCTTGCGCCGCGCCATGTTGCTGAGCCGCCCCATTGCCGATACTTTGGTCTCCGTCCGGCGACCGCGCCGAAGGCAGCGCGCCAGCCCTGCCCAACACGCGCCAGCAGTCGATCCCGGTGGGGCGTAGCCAAGTGGTAAGGCACCGGATTTTGATTCCGGCAAACGGAGGTTCGAATCCTCCCGCCCCAGCCACTTAGTCTTTCTTAGCGAAACGAAAGTGAGCTTAGAAGGACCAGTGCCTCGGCGCAGGCCCGGCCCATGCCGCGCGGCGCCCCCAGCCAACCTGTCGCCATCCGATCGCGCGATTATCGCTGACATCGCAGCACCGGAACGATTTCGCCGAGACGTTGTTTCCTTTGGACGATCGGCCGACCGCGGTTGGCATGCCCGCACGAGACCCGCGTTTCAGCGGGCAACGGAGGGTGCGATCGCCGTGTTGTTATCGATCGCGCGTTGATTGGCAAACAGACCGAGGAGAAACCCCCATGTCCAAGTATGTGCGATTGCTCGGCGCAGCCGCGACCATCGGGCTGCTGGCGAGCCTGCCGGCGATGGCGCAGCCGATGCGCTACAGCTACGAAACGCCGGAGCAGAACGTCATCAAGAGCGCCCAATACGACCAACTGCTCGAGACGAACATGGCGTTCCGTCACTATCGGATGGGCAAGGAATGCAATCCGATCGATTTCGTGCAGCCCTTGCGGCAGGACTGCTTCGCGTCGTTCGATCAGTACGAGCCGGTCGCCGCCGGCTACTGATGGCGGCTTGACGCCGACGCCACCGCCCCGCGCCTGACGCTTCAAGCGCGGCGGCGGGCGGCGATCAGTGGCGCGACAAATTCGGCGAGATTGCCGCCGGTGAAGATGTGGCCGGCGATGCCGGCAGCTGTCGCCGCGGCGACATCGGTATCACGGTCGCCGATCAGGAAGCTGGTCTCGCGCTCGACCGGCCAGCAGCGCATCAGGTCGAGCAGCATCCCCGGCTTTGGCTTGCGCCAATCGCTGTCGCGGCAATAGGCCGGGTCGGTCGCTTCGGGGTGATAGGGGCAATAGCGGATATCGTCGATCCGCGCGCCGGTTTCGCGCAACCCTTCGGCCAGATGGTCGTGGATCCGATGCATCTCAGCCTCGGTGTAGAGGCCGCGGCCGATCCCCGACTGATTGGTGACGACAAAGACGTAGAACCCGGCTTCGTTGAGGGTGCGGACCGCCTCGCGCGCACCGTCGATCCAGCGGAAGCGATCGATCGAACTGACAAACCCGTCGTCGTGGTTGAGGACGCCGTCGCGGTCGAGAAACGCCGCCGGACGCGGGGGGCGCGCTGAACTCGTCATCACTTGCGTCAAATATGCAGCCCGCGGCCGAGCGCCAAGAGCGCCGCCTCGCCGAGCGACTCGCCAAGCGTCGGATGGACGTGGATGGTGCCGGCGATGTCTTCGAGCACCGCGCCCATCGCCAGCGCGTGGGCGAATTCGCCGGCGAGCTCGGCGACGCCGCGCCCGACTGCCTGGATGCCCAGGACGCGCTGATCGCCCTTGCGGGCGACGATTCGGACAAACCCGCCATCCTCGCCGGCTTCGAGGGTGAGGGCGCGGCCGCTGGCGGACAGCGGGAACTGGCCGATGACGACGTCTTCGCCGGCCGCTTTCGCCTCGTCGGGCGACAATCCGGCGACGACGATCTCCGGGTCGGTGAAGCAGATCGCAGCGACCGAGGCCGGGTCGAAGCGGCGGCGGTGACCGGCGATGATCTCAGCCACCATCGCGCCCTGCGCCGAGGCTTTGTGCGCCAGCATCGGCTCGCCGACGAGATCGCCGATTGCCCAGACATTGCGCATCGCGGTGCGGCATTGGTCATCGACTTTGACGAAGGGACCGGCCATGTCGAGACCCATTGCCTCGAGCCCCAAACCTTCCGTGCGGGGCCGGCGGCCGACCGTTACCAGGATCTTGTCGGCGGTGAGCGCGAGCTTTTCGCCTTTGGCGGTTTCCACCCCGAGGCGGGCCTCGGCATCGAGGCCTGTGATTTTGGCGCCGAGATGCAGGGTGACCCTGTTGCGGTCGAGCCAGCGCCGCACTGGCCGGGTCAATGCTGCGTCGTAGCGCGGCAGGATGCGGTCCGCCATCTCGATCACGGTGACTTCGGCACCGAGTTTTCTGAGGGCGATGCCGAGCTCCAGCCCGATATAGCCCGCGCCGACGACGGCGAGATGCTTAGGAAGCTCCGTTATATTCAACGCTTCAGTTGATGATATGATGGTGCCGCCGAACGGCAGCATCGGCAGCGGCACCGCTTCCGAGCCGGCGGCGAGGATTACGTGCTCAGCGGTGAGGGTGATCGGCCCGGCTTTGGTCTCGACCGTGCAGGTCTTGGCATCGCTGAAAATGGCCCAACCTTCAACAACCGGCACCTTGGCGCGGGCGAGCAAGCTGGCGACGCCGCTATTCAGGCGGTCAACGATCCCATCTTTCCAGGCAATGGTTTTCTTGAGGTCGAGCTTCGGCGCGGCGGTGATGCCCAGCGCGCTACCATCGGCGGCCTCGGCGTAGCGGTCGGCGGCATGGGTCAGCGCCTTCGATGGGATGCAGCCGCGGAGGAGGCAGGTGCCACCGAGCCTGCTGCCCTCGATCAGTACCGTGTCGAGTCCGAGTTGCGCCGCGCGTAATGCGGCGACATAACCGCCGACCCCGCCGCCCAATACGAGAACTTTGTGATGGCGGGTTTCAGGCATCAAAGTATCTTTTATTCCCCTCCCCCGGGCTTGACCCGGGGGTCCACGTCTTTGCGGGCGACGGAATGGCGGGAAGTGAGACGTGGATGCCCGGATCAAGTCCGGGCAAGGGGATAAAAGAGAGGCCAATCATCGGGAATTCAATCGAGGAACAAGGTCGCGGGCTGTTCCAGGTAACCCTTGACCTTGGCGATGAACGAGGCCGCCTCCCAGCCGTCGACAATGCGATGATCGAACGACGACGACAGGTTCATCATCTTGCGGATCACGATTTGACCGCCGCGCGCGACCGGACGCTCAACGATTCGGTTGACTCCAACGATCGCCACCTCCGGATGGTTGATGACCGGGGTCGCGGCGATGCCGCCAAGCGGGCCGAGACTGGTGATGGTGATGGTCGAGCCAGTCAGCTCTTCGCGCGTCGCCTTATTCGTCCGCGCGGCCTCCGATAGACGCTGGATTTCGGCCGCCGCCTGCCACAAATCGAGCGCCTCGGCGTGGTGCACCACGGGCACCATCAGCCCGCCTGGGGTCTGCGTCGCGACGCCGATATGGACGGCGTTGTGGCGGTGCAGGACCCCGGCCGCGTCGTCGTAGCGCGCGTTGATTTGTGGATGATCAACAATAGCATTGACGATAGCGCGCATCAGGTAGGGCAGCGGCATCAAATGTCCGCGCTCGGCCCGTATCTCGTTGAGATGCGCACGCAGTTCTTCGAGCGCGGTAACGTCGATCTCCTCGACATAGGCGAAATGCGGGATGCGCCGCGCCGATACTTCCAGGTGCTCGGCGATGGCGCGGCGCAGGCCGATAATCGGGATGTCTTCGACCCCGTCGCGCTCGGCGAGCGCCGGGGCACGCGCCTGTTGGCTGCCGCCCGATGCAGCATAGGCGGCGAGGTCTTCGTGGGTGATGCGTCCGCCTGGGCCGCTGCCGGGAACGAATTGCAGCTCGATGCCGAGGTCCCAGGCTTGCTGACGTACCGCCGGCGAGGCGAGGGGTTTGTGCCCGGACAGACCCGACGGGCGCGGCACTGGAGCGCTGCCCTCACCCGCCTCGCCCCGCGCTTTCGCTTGGGTCTCGGCACCCTCTCCCGCATTGCGGGAGAGGGGTTTTTGCGTCGGAGTCGCGCCGCCGCTCTTGCCCTCTCCCGCTCGCAGGAGAGGGGGAACCGGCGGCGTAGCCGACGGTGGGTGAGGGCTGGCAGCGAGGGTTGCCGGTGCGTCGGCCCCACTAACTTCCAGCACCACCAGGTCGGAGCCGACCGGCAGCTTCTCGCCGGGCTTGCCGTGGAGCGCGATCACCTTGCCGGCGACCGGGGTCGGGATCTCGACCGTCGCCTTGTCGGTCATCACCTCGGCGAGCGGGTCTTCCTCTGTGACGATATCGCCGACCTTCACCAGCCACGAGACGATCTCGGCCTCGGTGGTGCCCTCGCCGATATCGGGCATTTTGACGATGCGCTGCACCATCGGAGGGTCTAGCGCTCCAGCGCGCGGCGGATGCCGTCGGCGACACGTTGCGGCCCGGGGAAATAGGCCCATTCGAGCGCGTGCGGGTAAGGCGTGTCGAACCCGGTCACCCGCTGGATCGGCGCCTCCAAATGGTAGAAGCAATTCTCCTGCACCAGCGCCGCGAGCTCGGCGCCATAGCCGCAAGTGCGCGTCGCCTCGTGGGCGATGACGCAACGGCCAGTCTTTTTCACCGAGGCGACGATGGTGTCGAGATCGAGCGGCAACAGGGTGCGCAGATCGATCACCTCGGCGTCGGCGCCGGCCTCCTCTGCGGCCGCGAGCGCGACATGCACCATCGTGCCGTAGGCGAGGATGGTGACCTCGCTCCCCGGCCGCACGATCGCCGCCTGGCCCAAGGGCACGGTGTAGTACCCCTCGGGCACTTCGCTCGCCTTGTGCCCCGACCACGACACCGCCGGCCGGTCAGGGTGCCCGTCGAACGGGCCGTTGTAGAGCCGCTTCGGCTCGAAGAACACGACCGGGTCGTCATCCTCGATCGCCGAGATGAGCAGACCCTTGGCGTCGTAGGGGTTGGACGGCATCACCGTTTTCAGACCGCAGACATGGGCGAAGATCGCCTCGACGCTCTGGCTGTGGGTCTGGCCGCCGAAAATGCCGCCGCCGCACGGCGCGCGCACGGTGATCGGCGCGGCGAACTCGCCGGCCGAGCGGTAGCGGATGCGCGCCGCCTCGGAGATCAGCTGGTCGGTCGCCGGGTAGATGTAATCGGCGAACTGGATCTCGACGATCGGCCTGAGGCCGTAGGCACCCATGCCGACCGCGGCCGCGAGCATGCCGCCCTCGGCGATCGGCGCGTCGAAGATGCGTTGCTCGCCGTGCTTTTTTTGCAGACCGTCGGTGACCCGGAACACCCCGCCATAGAACCCGACATCCTCGCCGAAAATCAGCACGTTGGGGTCGCGCGTCAGCATCACGTCCATCGCCGAATTAAGCGCCTGGACCATCGACATCATGGCCATCGCTAGACCCCCAATTCCTGGCGCTGGCGGCGCAGATGCGGCGGCATCTCCTTGTAGACGTCCTCGAACATGGTCTTGGTGCTGAAATGCGGCCCGGAATCGAGCGTGCCGTATTTCTGCGCCTCGCGGTCGGTGGTGCGCACCTCGTCGACAAGCTCGGCCTCGGCCTGCTTGTGGCGTTCCTCGGACCATTCGCCGAGATGGATGAGGTGCTGCTTGAGGCGCTCCACGGGATCGCCGAGCGGCCAGGTGCGCGGCTCGTCCTCGGGGCGATAGCGGGTCGGGTCGTCGCTCGTCGAATGCGAGCCGGCGCGGTAGGTGAAGTGCTCGATCAGGGTGGCGCCGTGGTTGGCGCGCGCTCGCTCGGCGGCCCATTGCGTCGCCGCATAGACCGCGAGGAAATCGTTGCCGTCGACGCGCAGGCACGCGAGCCCGAAGCCGATCGCCCGCGCGGCGAAGGTCGCCTCGTCGCCGCCCGCGACCTCCTGGTGCGAGGAGATCGCCCATTGGTTGTTGACGACGTTGAGCACCACCGGCGCGCGATAGACCGCGGCGAAGGTCAGCGCGTGGTGGAAATCGGGCTCGGCGGTGGCGCCCTCGCCGATCCAGCCGGCGGCGATGCGGGTGTCGCCCTTATAGGCCGAGGCCATCGCCCAGCCGACCGCCTGGGGAAGCTGCGTCCCGAGATTGCCCGACAGGCTGTAATACGAATACGCGCGCGACGAATAAAGCACCGGCAATTGCCGGCCCTTCAGCGGGTCGTGCGAATTCGAATAGCACTGGCACATCATGTCGAGGATCGGGTAGCCGCGCGCGATCAACAGGCCCTGCTGGCGGTAGGTCGCGAACAGCATGTCGTCGGGCCGCAGCGCCATCGCCTGGGCGACGCCGATCGCCTCCTCGCCGGTGCATTTCATGTAGAACGAGGTTTTCCCCGTGCGCTGCGCCCGGTGCATGCGGTCGTCATAGGCGCGCGTCAGCATCATCGCGCGCAAGCCCCGGCGCAGCGTCTCGGGGTCGAGCTTGGGGTCCCATTCGCCGACCGCCTCGTGATCGTCGAGCACCCGAATGAGGGCCGTCGCCAGCGGGTGGGTCTCGACCGAGGGCACGTCGATCGCCGGCCTCGGAAACCCGCCCGCCGGCGGCAGGCGGAAATAGCTGAAATCGGCGTGCGTCCCCGGCATCGAACGATGTGGCGGGATGTGCAGGCGCAGCGGCTCGGTCGCAGGCTTCGACGATTTGGCCGGGATGTCGTTCATGGGCACCGCGCTGGGTTCAGGGGGCCTCTATTCACGCGCGATCTTACACGCTTCCGCGGCGCGATGGTTCCGCAAGCAGCGGTCAACACCCACTAAATCGTCATGGCCGGGCTTGACCCGGCCACCCACGAAAAGCTCGCGCTCGCAAGCAATCCAATATCACCGCTCGGCTCGGGGTCGTTCGTCGGCGTGACGTGATGATGCAGCGCCGGCGGGTCCCAGGCGCGCACCGTATCGGACCGCAGCAAGGCGCATAGCGCCAGAATCAATGCGGCGATGGCGAGAGCCGCATAGGCGTGCCGGATGTAGCGATGCCACAGCAGCAGATAGAGCGGTACGACGATCACCTCTACTGCGGCCGTGACCAGTTCGGTATCAATCGAGACTTGCATTCCACACTCCCGCGAAAGTTGTTAGGCGCATCGTGCCGATGGCCTAAAATCTCTCACGAGGCGGGCGAAAACGGCCTGGCAGTAACCCCTGCGAATTTCGCGGAATTCGCATGGGCTACGCGGGTTTCGCGAGTATCTGCCGGGCAACTGCGGCGCGCGGACGTTAGGGTTGAGGTAAAATAGGGCCATGAACACGACCGCACTGACGCGCGGCATTCTCCTTGATGCCGCGAAGGTCCGTGACCTGCGCCGCGAACACGGTTGGACTCAGGTCGAACTCGCCGTTGCCGCCGATGTCAGCGACGATGCCGTCAGCCGCGCCGAGCGTGGCATCCCGATCTCGCTCGACAATGCGCGAGGTTTAGCAGCTGCCTTTGCGACAGACTTGGCGAACCTTCGGTCAATTACACTCGATACCGGCGTCGAGGAGCTTTCGCCTTCGTCCATCGCGTTGTCGAACATCCCGATCCGGGTGCCGACGCATTTCATGGGGCGCGACTCGGCGTTATCCGAAATCGAGCAGGCGCTTGAGCGGCATCACGGCCGCGTCGCAATCACTGCGCTGTACGGGCTGCGCGGGGTGGGGAAGACGGTGTTGGCGGCGGCCTATGCCGATCGTCACGCGAAGGACTACCGCGCGACGTGGTGGATCAGGGCCGAGACTGAGTCCGGCATGCGCGCCGATCTGGTCGGGCTTGGCGTTCGGCTCGGCTGGGTCGATCCCGAGGAGAAGGAAGAACCGGCGCTCGCCGCAATCATGGAGCGGCTGGCGCACGACGGCGACGGCCTCCTCCTGATCTACGACAATGCGCTGAGCGCCGATGCGATACGCCCATATCTGCCGCGTGGCGGGGCGGCTCGCGCGTTGATCACCTCGAACGCGCATGTCTGGCGCAACATCGCCACGCCCATCCGTCTCGACGTCTGGCCTGAGGACGTCGGCGCCGATTTCTTGATGCGCCGCACTGGTCGCACCAACGAGCGCGAGGCGGCACTGGAATTGTCGGAGCTGCTTGGCGGCTTGCCGCTCGCGCACGAGCAGGCCGCCGCCTATTGCGAGCGGCTCGAAATTTCACTAGCGGACTACGCGACGCGCTTCAAGGCCGAGCCGGCTCGGCTGCTGGATGGCGAGCGCGACGCGGCCGCCGACTACCACGACCGCACGACCGTCGCGAAGTCCTTTGCCTTGGCGATCGAGGCGGCGGCAGTGGTCCATCCGGCCTCCGAAATGCTGATCGTCTTGTGCTCCTTGCTGGCTCCCGAACCCGTCCCGTTGTTTTTTTTCGCCGAGACATTGGGAAAGCCTGGCGGGCCACTGGAAGGCGATTCGCTCGACGAGGCGGTCGCGGCGCTCCGCGCCTTCGCGCTGGTCGAGCGTCAGATGATCTCCGACGAGCGCGATCCGAACTTCATCACTGAGACGATTCGTTTACACCGCCTGGTACGCGAAGTTGCAGCGGGAGGCTGCGTCGGTGCTGATCGGGAGCAGGCGTTGGCTGTGCTGATTGTCGCGATGACCGCTGTGTACTCAAGCGGTTCCAGCCATGATCCCGTCGCCTGGCGACGCGCTCGCCGGCTCGACGCGCTCGCTATGGCCTTGGTCACCAGCGGACCGCCGGAGGCGGTCGCGGACGTCGCAGCCCGGCTGCTCAATGACCTCGCGGGCTACCGGCATCATGCACCGGGCGCTTACGACGAGGCGCGTCGGCTGTTCGAGCGTGTGCTGGCCGCAACCGAGAGTCGCCTCGGACCAGAGCATCCCGATACGCTCGGTTCTATTAACAATCTAGCGACTAGCCTGAACGCGCTGGGCGACGCGGCGCTGGCGTTGCCGCTTTACCGGCGTTTGATTGATATCAGCGAACGTCTGTTCGGACCAGATGAGCGACGGACGCTCATTGGCGTCAACAACCTGGCGCATTGCCTGCAACTGCTGGGCGACGCGGCTGCGGCCTTGCCGCTTTACCGGCGAGCGCTGGAGAGTTGTGAGCGCGTGCTCGGGCGGGAGCATCCGCAGACCCTCACCAGCATCAACAATCTGGCGGGCTGTTTGGAAGGGCTGGGCGACGCGGCGGGGGCGCTGCCGCTTTTCCGGCGAGTGCTGGAGAGTCGCGAGCGCTTGCTCAATCCGGAGCACCCGCAGACCCTTCTCAGCGTTAATAATCTAGCAGGCTGCCTTCGAGCGCTCGGTGATACGGCGACGGCCCTACCGCTCTGCCGGCGAGCGCTGGAGAGTTGTGAGCACGTGCTCGGGCCGGAGCATCCGCAGACCCTGACTAGCATCAACAATCTGGCAGGTTGCCTCCGAGCGCTGGGCGACCCGGCTGCGGCGTCCCTGCTGTACCAGCGCGCGATGGAAAGCCGCGTATCCGTTCTCGGCCCGGAGCACCCGGATACGCTCAGCAGCCTCAACAATCTGGCGGGTTGCATGTGGGCGCTGGGCGACGCGGCGGCGCTGCCGCTTTACTGCCGGGCAATGGAGAGCTGTGAGCGTGTGCTCGGGCCGGACCACCCGAATACACGGATCGTGCGCAGTAACCTCGCAACGCTGAAGGCGGGCGGTAACGAGCCCTCACATCCCTCGTCGTAGCCGCGCCATGCCGGCGAGCCAGCGGTCGGGGTCTTCCGCCTTGCGGCGGATATAGGTGGCAACTTCGGGGTGCGGCAGGATCAGGAAGCGTTCGGCGTCGAGGCCTTCGATGACCGCCTTGGCGACCTGGGCCGGGGTCAGCACCCCGTCCCCGTCCGGCACACCGCGGGTAATGCCTCGCAGCATTGGGGTGTCGACGCCTTGCGGGCACAACACCGAGACCTTGATGCCGCGGTCGCGGGTG
>DATNJF010000292.1:0-3373 GCA_035604035.1 Allostellaceae bacterium
CCAAAACCGATTGAACTGAGGGTTCATTCGGGCGCAATCAGCCAGTGTGTGCGCTCGCAACGAATCGCTCGGATAGGCGGCCTGGTAACCGGCGGCAACTTCGGACCAGTAGAAACCGGCTAAGGCGAGCAGCGAAACGAACGCTAATGCCAAGCGGGCAGAGCGCTTCCAATTCATCAGGACCACCCGGAAAGGGGATCATTTCGGATGGATTTAGCGCGCCTTCCGTTAAGAGGCCGCTAAGCCGCACTCGGCCCGATGGTGGGGAGCCGAAGGAAGCCGATGGCGTTAACACCGAGTTTTAGATGACGGGCGAGCCTTGAGCTTCATGCACAACCGATACAAGCACATAGCGCCAGCCTTGTAGGTCTGGTCTGGTGGGCCATCGACTGTTGAACCGGCAGCACGACAAACCTCTCGGTAAAGTTCGTAGGGCACCTTGTCGCCGAAGATGGCGGCGTGATCGGCGATTGCGCTCACGTGATATGGCAACCCCTGATAACTAACCAGCGGTTCAGCGCCGCCATACCGATGCCACTCGCGAACGGCCTGGATCGCGGCACGAAAGGCTTGCTCAAGGTCAGCCGGGATAGGGTATTGAGCTGTTGGCATGGCGCGACCTCTCCCCGCGAGGGTGGTAGTCGAGCACACTAAAATTACCGAGCAGCAGAGTGGTTGATACCCAAAATCTCTCTCTCACCCCATCAGCATATACGAATTCAAATCGACCCGGCATGGCCCTAGCGTCCCTCCTGGGGGTGGTACTCGATGGGGCGTGTTTGCGATTCGCGTAGTCGGATTGAGCTATGACGAGGTGCGACATAACGCCGCAAATTATGGGACGCGAGATTGGATTTTCAAGCGTTCTCGGTGGGGATAAGGTGGGGAACGATTTATTATCTGGCGCTCCTGTTCCCCTAACATGTTGAAACCGCTGGTGGGCGCGGTAGGGATTGAACCTACGACCCCACCCGTGTGAAGGGTGTGCTCTCCCGCTGAGCTACGCGCCCGTGACCAGCGGATTTCGGCTGGGTCGGCATTTAGGAAGCGGCCCCCATCGCTGTCAAGGAAGGTTCAGGGCGAGAGACCCAACGCCTCGAGCGCCCGAGGCAACTCGTCGAAGTGATCGAGAAGACGGTCCGCGCCGAGTTCGGCCGGATCGATTCGCGCATAACCGTAGCGCATCAACACCAGCTTCAGTCCGGCCGCGCGGGCCGCGGCGGCGTCGTTTTCACTGTCGCCGATCATTACCGCGCGCCTTGGGTCACCGCCGATTTCGTCGATGAGGAAGAGCAGATGGCGCGGATCGGGCTTGCGGTAGGGATAGCGGTCGCCGCCGGCGACGTCGTCGAACAGCGCGTCGAGGCCGACACCTTGCAGCACCTCTTCGGTCGCGCGTTGCGGCTTGTTGGTGGCGACGGCGGTGCGGTACCCGCGCTCGCGCAGTGCCGCCAGCGTCTCGGCGACGCCAGGATAGGGGTGGCTGTTGGCGGTCGCAACACCTTCATAAATCTGAAGAAATCGCTGCTGCATCGCGTCCGCTTCGGTTCTTGCGCCGCCCCGCGCGGCAAATCCGCGGGCGAGCAGCATCGCCATGCCGTCCCCGATCATCGGCCGAACCTCTTGCGGCAGGAGCGGCGCATAACCGCGTTCGCGCAAGGCTTCGTTAACAGCGTTGGTTAAGTCTGGCAGCGTGTCGACCAGCGTGCCGTCGAGGTCGAAAAGCAAAAGGAAATGGCTCATCGCCCCGAAGATAGCCGCGCCGGCGTCATATTCAGCAATAATCTGTGTGTTGGCAGGCCGCCGGACGTGTGCAACCTTTCCGGGCGGTCGTGCTTCATGTTTGTGAGCCGCCGATGACGCCATCTTTCGCTGCCATCATCCTCGCCGCCGGTGAAGGGACCCGGATGCGGTCCGCCGTGCCCAAGGTGCTGCACGAAGTCGCCGGCCGGCCGATGATCGCGCACGTGCTGGCGGCGCTCGCGCCGCTATCGCCAGCCGAGACCGTGGTCGTGCTCGGCCAGGGACAGGATGCGGTGGCTCAGGCGGTAGCCCCGGCAAAAACCGTCGTCCAGCATCCGCCAAGGGGCACTGGCGACGCGGTCAGGGCCGCGCGCGCAGCCCTCGAAGGGGTGCTCGCCGGGCTCGATGACGTGGTCGTCCTCTATGGCGACGCGCCGCTGCTGCAGACCGAGACCGTCGCGCGGCTCATCGAGACCCGCCGCACGGCTAAGGCAGCGATCGCCGTCGCCGGGATGCGGCCCACCGATCCCGGCCCCTATGGCCGTCTCGTGCTCGGCCGCGATGGCGGGGTCGAGCGTATCGTCGAGGCCAGGGACGCCTCGCCCGAGGAGGCCGCGATCACGCTGTGCAATGGCGGCATCATGGCCGTCGCCGCCGAGCATCTCTTCGACCTTGTCGACCGCCTCGATACCAACAACGCCAAGCGCGAATATTACCTGACCGACATCGTCGCCATCGCCCGCGGGCGGGACCTTGCCGTCACCTACGCCGAGTTGCCGGCGGAAGAGGTGATCGGGGTTAATACCCGCGCCGAACTCGCCGATGCCGAGGCGCTGATGCAGGCCCGGCTGCGCCGGCGGGCGATGGAAGCGGGCGCGACCTTGATCGCGCCCGAGACCGTGTTCCTCTCGGCCGATACGGTGCTCGGCCGCGATGTGGTCGTCGAGCCCAACGTCGTGTTCGGCCCTGGGGTCAGTATCGCCGACAATGTCCGCATCCGCTCGTTCTCGCATCTCGACGGCGCGACCGTCGACGAGGGCGCCATTGTCGGGCCCTATGCGCGGCTGCGCCCCGGTGCGGTGCTGGAGCGCGACGTCCATGTCGGCAATTTCGTCGAGGTCAAGGCGACGAGGCTCCGCCGCGGCGTCAAGGCCAACCACCTCTCCTATCTCGGCGATAGCGACATCGGCGCCGGGACCAATATCGGGGCCGGCACGATCACCTGCAATTACGACGGGTTCAACAAGCACCGCACGGTGATCGGCAAGAATGCCTTTATCGGCTCGAATACCGCGCTGGTGGCGCCGGTGACGGTCGGCGATGGCGCCTATGTTGCGACCGGTAGCACCATCACCTCGGATGTGCCTGCTGACGCGCTGAGCATCGCCCGTGCGCGGCAGGTCGATAAACTGGGGCGGGCCGCCGAGTTGTGGGCTCGTCTCAAGGCGAAAAAGTAATGTGCGGCATCGTTGGAATAATCTCGAAGCATTCGGTCGCCGACGAGCTGGTCGAAGGGTTGCGGCGGCTCGAATATCGCGGCTACGACTCCGCCGGAATCGCCACGCTAATCAACGGCCGCATCGAGCGCCGCCGCGCCGAGGGTAAGCTCAACAACCTCGCCGAGCGGCTC
>DATNJF010000293.1:0-10814 GCA_035604035.1 Allostellaceae bacterium
TCGGCATCGGTCAATCGGCTCCGGCCGGGCTCGGGGCCGCCGGCGCAGGCTCTTCCTCGCCGCGCTCGCCTTCCTCGCCTCCTTCGCTGTGTTCGAGGAAGCTGCGCAGTTTCATCTCGAGCTGCAGCGGGCTTTCCAGGATGGCGATGCCGATCATGCCCTCAACGATCATCTCGAGGCGGCGGACCCGGCGCTTGACGAGGAACTTGAGCTTGTTCGCGACCGGCAGCAGGAAGAGATTGGCCGCGCCGACGCCGTACACCGTGGCGACAAAGGCGGTGGCGATGCCCTCGCCGAGCTTTGAGGGATCGTCGAGATGCGACATCACGGTGATGAGCCCCATCACGGCGCCAAGAATGCCGACCGTCGGCGAATACCCGCCCATCGCCTCGTACATTTCCGCCGCCAGCATCTCTTCATGCGCCGCAGTCTGGATGTTGGTCTCAAGCACGATCCTGATTTGCGGCGCCTCGATACCGTCGACGACGAGACGCAAGGCTTGACGGATAAACGGGTCGGTCTGCTGCTCAGCGATCGGGTCGAGGGCGAGGACGAACTGGTGCCGAGCGATGCGCAGCCAGTCGGTGATCTGGCGCAGCTGCTCGGGGCGGTCATCCTTCGGCGGAAAGATGATCCACATCAGCATCTTGAGGCTGCGCAGGAAGATGCGGAGCGGGGTCTGGAGCAGCACCGCGGCCAACGAGCCGCCGCCAACGATGACGAACGCCGAAAGCTGCAGCAGCGCAAACACGTTGCCGCCGTCGAGCGTCATCGAGGTGACGATCGCGCCGACGCCGAGCAAGAGGCCGATGATCGATAGGAAATCCACCTAACCCCCCGAACCCAACGGCGGCGAGGTCGGCTCGCCCCGCCAATCGGCCAGCACGTCGCGCAGCATCAAGAGGGCGCGTCCGTGCGCCCGGCATACGGTCGACTTGTCGAGGCCCAGCACGTTGCCGACCTCTTCCATGTTGAGTTCCTGCTCGTAGTAGAGCGATAGGACGAGCTTCTCGCGCTCGGGCAATGCGGCGATCGACTCCGCGAGCGCCGCCATCATGCGGCTGCGGTCGAGCGCCGCATCCTGGTTGTCGGTAGCGCTCAGCCGGTGGTCATCCGCCGTGTCGAACTCGTCGATGTGCAGCAGGTTTATGCCGGCGATCTCGACCAGCAGCGCGTGATAGTCGCCAAGCCCAATCTGCAGCTCGCCGGCGATCTCGTCGTCATTGCCGTCGCGGCCGAGGCGCAACTTGACCGCGCTCATCGCTTGGCTCGCCGCCTTGGCCAGGCGCACCGTGCGCACCGGGGCCCAGGTTTCGCGGCGGGCCTCGTCGATCATCGCGTTGACGATCGAGCGCTGCAGAAGCGGATCCGTGGGCGGCCCGATCCCGCCGACACGCGCCAGGCGCAATACCGCGATCAGTCCGGCCTGGATCAGATCGTCGAGCTGGACGGTCTCGGGCATGCGCCCCTTGAGGCGCAGCGCCAGCCGTTTCACCGCCGGCACGAACTGCCGAATAACCTCGCCCTCGTCGAGTTGCGCCTCGTAACCGCTATGAAAGCCGCCGCGCGACGCCAGCGCGGCGGCTTCCGAGTCAGCGCCCGGGCGCTCCAGAACCTGAGTTTCCCGCTCAGTCGCCATCGCCCGGTTTCCTCGGACGGCCGAGTAGCTCGACGACCTTTATCCGCTTTTCCGGCGGTATCTCAGGATAGGCAAAGACCCAGACCGTCGGCTGGATCGGCCGCAGCAGTTGCGCCGCGAGCTCGCGCAGTTCCGGCCGCGTTACCAAGGCGGTCACCGAGGCCGTCTCCTCGAGCCGAGCGGCGGCAGCGGCGGCCGACGCGCGCAATTCGCCGGCCAGGCCCGGCTCGATCCCGAAGGCGCCGGTGCCAACCGAAAGCCGCACCACCTCCTGGAGCAGCTGCTCGAGATCGGCCTCGAGCGCCATCACCTTGAGCTCGTCGACGGCGCCGAAGACAAGCTGAACGATATAGCCGCCCAATTTCTGGCGGACGATCTCATTGAGGGCGCGCGGCTCCTGGGTCGCCGCCGCGCCGTCGATTAGCGCGCCCACGATGGTCCGGAGATCTCGGATGGGAACGCGCTCGGCCAAAAGGCTTTTCAACACCGCGTGCACCACGCTCATCGACAGGAGCTTTGGCGTTAGCTCCTCGACAAGTTTGGGGATGAGCTTGTTGAGGTAGGCGAGGACGGCATCGAGCTCGGCGCGCCCGAACAAATTCTCGATGTTGTCCCGAACCATGCGCTCGAAATGAGTAGCGACGACAACCGAGGCGTCGAACACAGTATAGCCGGCGGCGCGCGCCTGATCGGCGGTCGCGGGCATAATCCAATGCGCCGGCCGGCCGAAGACCGGGTCGCGGGTCAGGATTCCCTGAACTTCGGCCAGCGTGCTACCCGAGGCCATTGCCAACAGGCGGTCGGGGTGCACGTCGCCGGCGGCGCGTTCGACCCCGTAGACGAGGATGCGGTAGCCGGTCGAGCGTAGATCGGGGTTGTCGCGAACATGCACGACTGGCACCAGAAAGCCGAACTCTCGCGACAATTGCCGCCGCACCGCGCGCAAGCGATGCAGCAAGCCGCCCTCGCGGTCCGTGCTGACGAGGCCGACGAGCCGGTAGCCGACCTGAACCTCCAGCGGCTCGACCAGCTCGACGACGCCGATATCGATCTCCGCCGTTTCGGCGGCTGGCGGTGGAGGCGGCGGCGCCACCCTGGCGCGCGCCTGCTCTCGCCCGATCCAGCGCGCTGTCGCACCGAGCAGAACGGCAAAGGCGAGGAACGGCAAATGCGGCATTCCGGGAATGAGACCGAACAGGCCGACGATTCCGGAGGCGAGCCACCACGCCTTTGGATAGATCGCGAGCTGCGAGACGATCTGACTGCCGACATCGGCACCGGTCGCCACCCGGCTGACGACGATGCCAGCCGCCGAAGAAATGATCAGCGCCGGTATCTGCGCTACCAAGCCGTCGCCGATGGTCAGCAGTGTGTAGGTCTGTCCGGCTTCGGAAAAACTGAGCTCGTGCTGCCACACCCCGATGATCAGCCCGCCAACCAGGTTGATGAACAGGATCAATACCGCGGCGACCGCGTCACCCCGAACGAACTTGCTGGCGCCGTCCATCGCGCCGAAGAAATCAGCTTCGTGCCCGACCTCCTGGCGCCGGCGGGTCGCCTCTTCCTGGTTGATGAGCCCGGCATTGAGATCGGCATCGATCGCCATCTGCTTACCCGGCATCCCGTCAAGGACGAAGCGGGCGGCGACCTCGGCGATGCGCCCCGCGCCCTTGGTGATGACGACAAAGTTGATGATGACGAGGATCGCGAAGACGGCGATGCCGACCGCGTAATTGCCGCCAACGACGAAGGAACCGAACGACTCGATGACACGGCCGGCGGCGGCGGTACCCTGGTAACCGTCGAGGAGAATGACGCGCGCTGCCGCGACGTTGAGCGACAGCCGCAACAGAGTCGTCATCAAGAGCAGCGTCGGGAACGACGAGAACTCCGTCGGCTTCGCCGTGTAGAGCGTCGCCAGCAAAATCATCAGCCCGAAGCAGATGTTGAAGGTGAAGAGCAGGTCGAGCGCGAAGGCCGGCAGCGGTACCACCACCATCGCCAGGATCAGGACAAAGCCGGTCGGCCCGGCGAGCGACGGCAGATGCCGGCGCACCGCGGCCATATTGAAGCCGCCCACCGTCGGGGCTGCTGGCATGCTCATGACAGCATCGCCGGAAAGCCGCTCAGGATCGCGACGGCAAAGTCCTCAAGCTGGCGCAGCAGCCACGGGCCGAGCAGCGCCAGAGCCAGCGCAGTGCCAAAGAACTTCGGCACGAAGCTGAGCGTCGGCTCGTTGATCTGGGTGACCGCGAGCAGGATGCTCACCACGACGCCGATCACGAGGATGACCCCAAGGATCGGTCCCGCAACATAGAAAATCGTCAGCAGCGCGCCATGGGCCGCCTGCGTTACCCCGTCCATGCCCGTCCTAGCCCGGATGCCTTGGGCCGTCGGCCTGGTTCACCACCTCGACGAAGCGCAGGCCGAGCTTCTCGGCGTTGACGAGGACCACCTCGCCGCGACCGATCAAGACGCCATTGACGCGGACATCGAGCGGCATTCCGGGACCGCGATCCAATTCGATGATCGAACCGCGCCCCAGATTGACAACCTCGCGGATCGGCACTTCGGTGCGGCCGAGCTCGACCGAAAGGCATACGGGCACGTCGAACACCAGGTCGATCCGGCCGGCCGTGGCGGTGTCTCCACCACCGACCGGCGCGACACGCGCGCCATTCGGCTCGGCCTCGAGCTTGGCGAAAGGCGACGGTTCGGCGGCGGCTTCGGCCACCTCCACCGGCGCTGTGCCTGTCGGTTCGTCGGCCATCAGCGATCCCTATCTGCAGCGTCCGCTTGCGCAGCGCGGGCTTCAGCCGACGACGCCAAGCGTTCTTCGATTAGGACGCCGATCTTGCGCCCGTGCCGTCCCCAACGGCCGCGGAACAACGGCACGCCGCTCGCTTCGACGACGAGGCTTTCCGGCCGGTCCATCTCGAAGACGTTTCCTGGACGCAGCGCGATGAGATCGCCGACGCTGATCTCGATCTTGCCGAGCTCGACATTGAGGGTGATTGCCGCCTGCGCGACGCCGGTCCTCAGCGTCTCCGTCCAGCGCAGATCCTGATCGGCCACCTCGGCGACCACGCCCAAGGTCAGCTGATCCTGTAGCGGTTCAACACCGGCGTAAGGGGCATAAATGTCGAAGCGGCCCTTGGCGTGCTCGACCGAAATGTCGAACGAGCTGACGATGATCAGGTCTTCGGCCGTGGCGAAGCCGGCAAACTGCGGGTTGGTCTCGCTGCGCAGGATCTCGACGTCGAAGCGGCCGATTGGCTGCCAGGCCGCCGAAAGCTGCTCTAGCGTCATCTCGACCACCCGCCGCATCGATTTGAGCTCGAAGGGGGTGAATTCGCGGTTCGCCATGTTGATCGGAAACCGGCCGTTGCCGCCAAAGCGGGTTTCGACGATCGAGACGACGAGCGGCGCCTCGATCGCCAGAACCAGTGTCCCGCGCAGCGGCTTCATGTTGAACAGAGTGAGATGGGTTGGGCTCGGCACGCGTTCCATCAGCTCGCGATGCTCGACGAGCTCAATGCCCGCCGGCGTCAC
Source organism: Allostellaceae bacterium (assembly GCA_035604035.1). Classification (GTDB taxonomy): domain Bacteria; phylum Pseudomonadota; class Alphaproteobacteria; order ATCC43930; family CGMCC-115725; genus DATARH01. Next base: position 5,192 of record DATNJF010000293.1, read on the forward strand.
CGTGACCGCGCGGCGCAGGTGCTGCAGCAGCACGGCACGCAGGTAGCGCGCGAAACGATCATTGATCCGCTGCAAGGTCGGCTCGAGAAGCGACATCCGGTTGGTCGCGGCGCCGGATTGGCCGAAGAGGTCGAAACTCTCTACCGGCGGGGCTTTGTCTTTTAGGTCAGACATAGATATTCAGCCCCGAGGCCGAAGGGCGCGCAGCGGCGGTCATCCCGACATCAAGACTGGTCGCCGCGACGGGCATAGTGGCAAGCGGCGGAAGGCTGGTCGCTTGCTGCCGCTCGCCCGATGCATCCGCACCGACCCAGGCGCCGCTCAGATTGTAGCCGGCGTTGCCGAGACCGGCCTGAAGCTGACCGATGCCGTCCGCAATCGCGGTCTGCACCTGAAGCTGCGGCGAGCCAAACCACGCCGATACGTCGCGCCCATTGACGGCGACGCGGACCATGACCTCGCCGAGTTCCGGCGGGTGCAGCCGCATCACCATCTCACGCGTGCCGCTCGCCACCAGCCGCGCGACGTGGTCGGCTATTTGGTCGGAAACGGTCGCAGTCGCGGTCGCACCGGTGCTGGTCGCCAGCAAGGCGGCGTCTGCCGGCGCATTCGCCAGTGCGGGCACCGCACTTGACACTTCAAAAGCCGCTGCTTCAGCAGCGCGGGTGCCCTCGGATGCGGCGCCAGCAGGCGCGAACCGTCCGCGAGTGTCGCCACCGGAAGCAGCGTCGTTATTGCCGGCGCCTGGCTGGCCCGCGGCCGGCGGCAGGATTGCTTGTCCGATCCCCGCCAGCACAGGCGGCGGAGCAGGGGCGAGGTTCAGACCCGGCGCGGTCGGTAGTTGCGGGCCGAGATTTGACGTGGCGCCAGACACCTCCACCGCCGCGGCGGCCGGCGCCGAGCCGGGCGTCGAGCCGTCTGACGCGGCCAGCGCCGGTGCGTTCGTCGCCTGGGGCCGCAACAGGACGTTTGCAGCATCGTTGCCCGGAGCGGTCGAGATTGAGGCAATTTCTTCGGCCGGCTGCCCCGCGCCGGAAATCGCGGGGTTCCCCAGATTGCCATCCGAAGCCGTCGCCGACGTGGCGCGGGCATCGACGACATCGTGCGATGCCAGAGAGGCTTGTCCGACAGCGGCAGCTAACAGAGACCCTTGCGCTGCCAGCACCGCGGCTGCGTCGGCACTAGCGCCGTCACCACCAGTCCGTTTGCGCGATGTTGTCGCGCCGTCGGTCGCGCCCTTCGCCGGGGCGCCGGATAGCGCCGCCGCGGATCCTTTCGGGATAAACGCCGCCGCGCCAAGCGTAACCGCGAAGGTGGCGCCGCCGGGCGGCACGTCGAGCCGGCTAGTTTCGCCGCCGGAGCCCGGTGTGGCGTCGGGCCGGCTGTGCTGGTTGATGCGGACGGAGGACATCGTCAGCCGTCAGGTCACGAGGTCGCCGGCATCGGTCGGCAACATGATGGTGCCTTCCTGCTCGAGACGCTGGGCGGTCGCGACAATCTCGCGCTTTGCCGCGTCGATTTCGCTCACCCGCATCGGGCCGCGCGCGGCGATCTCTTCCTTCAACATTTCCGCCGAGCGTTGCGACAGGTTGGTCATGACCTTTTCGAGGAGCTTTGGCTCGGCGCCCTTAAGCGCCGAAGCCAGCAGCTTCTGATCGACCGAGCGCAACAGCATCTGGAAGTAGCGGTCGTCGATCCGCATCAAATCCTCAAACACGAACATGCTGTTCTGGATCGCCTGGGCCAGCTCGGCGTCGACGGTGCCGATCTGCTGGAGGATGCCTTCGACCCGCTTGGTATCGATGCGGTTGAGGATCTTGGCGGCCATGTTGACGCCGCCGACCGAGACACGAACCTGCTGAGCTTCGCCGGCGAGCAGATCCTCGATCGACTCGTTGAGCTCGCGGATTGCCTCCGGCGGGATCGAATCGAGCGTCGCCAGCCGCGGAATGACCTGCTCGACCAACTCGGGCGGCAGATGTTGGATCAGCGCATCGGCCTGCTCCGGCTCCATATAGGCGAAAATCATCGCTACGATCTGCGGGTGCTCGGACTTGATCATTTCAGCGAGCACGCGCGGGTCTTGCAGCTGGACCGCCTCGATACCAGCAAAGTAGTCGCCCTGATTGAGCCGGCCGGCGAGGCGCTCGGCTTTTTCGGCGCCCAGCGCCTGCTCCAAAACGTTGCGCACGTAGTTCTCGGCGCCGATGCCTATCGAGGTCTCCTGCAGCATGACGTCGACGAATTCTTCGAAGACCGTCGTCACCTCGGTCTTGGACACGCTGGAAATCCGCGCCATCGCAACGGAAAGGAGGTTTATCTCCAGCTGGGTCATGTGCTTCATGACCTCTGCCGCGGCCTCTTCGCCGATCGACAGCATGACCACCGCCGATTTCTCGACGTCGCTGAGCTGCGCGCGATTACTTAAGGCTGCCTCGGTCACTTTCTATCCATCCCCTGATTACTTGAGCCGTTCGCGCCGGATCATGCGTGACGAGCGTCTGTACGGTGTCGGCCTCGATGCTGAAGACGTCCTGCCGCCCCCTCGCCGCTCGCGACGCTCCTTGCGGCCCCCGAGTCGAAGCCGCTGCTCCGGGTGCAGCGTTTTGATTTGCCGGCGACGCGATAAGGGCAATGGCGGCTTGCGCGCCGGCCAGCCGGCGCATCAGCGGGAAAGCGCCGCCGAATAGCGCGAAGAGACCCGCGACCACCAGCAAGGCGTTCTGGCCGACGGCCGCCATCCACGGCTGCTTCCACCAAACGACGGTGACGTCCGCGACAGTGCTATCGGTCGCTCCGAACGGCAGGTCGACCACCGTCACACGCGGGCTTTGCCCGACGCCGATCGCCGAGGTAACCAGCTTATTGATCGCCTGCAGCCGCTCGGCCGGGATCGGGCTGTCGGTTGGATTATTGACCAGCACCGCGATGTTGATGCCGCGCAGCGTCCAGGACGGATGCTCGAGAAATTGCACCGTGCGGTCGATGTCGTAATTGGTCGTCTTATGAGTGTCTGACGGCGGCGGCTTGGCTTCGGTCGAGGTAGTAGCGGGCGGTGCTGGCGGCGGAGGCGGCGCGCCCTTGGCTGTCGCGGGAGGCGCTGGCTGAGGCGAAGGCGCTGGGGTCGGCGTCGCGTTGGTGCTGGGTGTCGGCGGGCGCGTGTTTGACAAGGCTCCCGGTATGCCGATCGGCGGCTCGCCTTCGGCGCCATGGACGTGGATGGTCTCGTCCTCGCTCAGCACATGCTTGTCGCCGTATTTGATGAGGCTTTCCTTGCTCTGGGAAAAATCCACATCGGCATCCGAGGTGACCCGGAAGTTGCCGCGACCGAGCACAGGCACCAGCAAATCGGTGACCAGCGCCTCGTAGCGGCGGTTGATCTCGCGGCTGAGGTCGAGCTGTTGCGGCGCCTGGAGCGCGAGGCCCTTGCCGTCGGCGTTGAGCACCGTGCCGCTCTGGTCGACCACCGTGACGTGATCGTGCGCCAGCCCTGGCACGCTCGACGCGACGAGGCCGACAATCCCGTTCACCTGCGCGCCGGTGAGCACCGTGCCCGGCCGCAGGCGCACCAGCACAGAAGCGCTGGGGGTCGGCGAGCTGCCGAGAAAATCCGTCTGTTTCGGCAGCGCCAGCGTCACCTTGGCTGACACCACCCCGTCGACCTCGCCGACGGTGCGCGACAGCCCCGCCTCGATGCCGCGCACATAATGCACCTGCTCGACAAACGGGCTGACGCCGAGGCTCTGGTTGTCGAGGATGGCCCATTCGTCGCCGTCGCGCTTGGCGACGCCGCGGGCGGCAAGCTGAAGGCGGGCTCGGCCGACATCGGCCTCAGGCACCTCGATGACTCGCCCGCCCTCGATGATGCGAAAAGGAATATTGAGCTTCTGCAGCTCGATGATCGCGCGTCCTCCCTCTTCGCCGGACAGTCCAGCGTAGAGCACCGCGTAGTTCGATTTGGTCAGCCAAAGCGCGGCGACGGCAACAATCGCCAGCGCGGCCGCGCCACCGGTGACGATCGCCAGACGCGACTGACCGCCCAGGATCGGCCGAACCCGTTCCAGGATGGTTTGAGGGTTGATCGCGTCAAGAAACGCCACGCCTCACCCGTACCGCTTATCAGACTTGCATGTTCATGATGTTGGTGTACGCGGAGACCACTTTGTCGCGGACGCCCGAGGCCATCTGCAGCGCCAGATTCGCCTGCTCGAGCGAGACCATGACATCGCTCAACGGGATGTTCTGATTTCCAGCGGAAAAGGCCTGAGCGCTAGCATTGGCGTGGGCGATCGTATCGTCAACGCGGCCGAGCGCGCCGTGCAGCGCTTGGGAAAATGTCGCCGACGCGCCATCGACCGCGTTGGTCGGGTCGGCAACGAGGTCGGCCGGACTAGGGGCCGTGGCGGCGCTGGCGAGCGATTGCAGCTCGTCGAGGATCGCGCTCATGGCGGTGACGGCCTCGATCATCGATCGCTCCTCGCAGTTAAGCCGGGACGGTGGGCCAATTGGCGGCGCTGGGCGAGAAAGGCGAGCCTGGCAAAGGCCTCCTCGGTCTCACCCGGGATCTCGGCGAGCTCGGCCTGTACGCCACAGCCGCCGGCCGCATTGTCTTCGACCGCGCTCTCGACGCGGCCGTAGAGCACGATCGGCTCAAGGAACTTCGCATCGAAATAGAGCTTGATCCGCAGCCACTCACCGGACCGCAGCGCCTGTGGCGAGTGCCACGCCATGCGGGTCATGCCGAGCTCGATGTCGCGCACCGGCGGCAATGCGACGTCGCGATAGGTCAGACGGCCAAGCATCTCGATGACGATGTCGAGCTTGATGCGCAGCGGCGCCAAGGCCTCGGCCAGACGTTCATCCGATGGGCGTTGCGCCGCATCGAGATCGATGCTGTGCAACAGAAAACCCAGAGTATTGGCGTTAGCCCAACCCGCTGTTTCGCAGTCCTCAGCCGAGGGTGCGCGGCCAAGCTTCTCCCATGACACCGGGAGGGTGAGCCTGCTCAAGAATATCGGGCGGTCCGGCATGACGACTCAAAGGCCGCGCCAAGCTGTCGCGGCACCCCGATCCTATCAGCGTCGTGAAAAGGCCCCACCACCAACTCCGCCAAGAAGAGTAAAACTTGACGAAAAAACGAAATTTCACATTTCGTCGTATCAGTAGTGCATTAGCTTGGCAAGCCCGTAAGATGAACCGACGGCTCTTGCAGCAAAATGAGTGCGATTTGCCTTACAGAAATCAAAGATGAGATCGATGTCGGCGCTCGATGTCGATGGTCACCTAACTCGCTGGGTAAGGGCTTCGCGAATCGATTCGCGAGCGTCTGTTACCAGCAACTCACCGGATTTCATCCCATTAACGCGTGACCGGATAGCCTCCTGAAGCCGCTTTTTAGGCAACCACAGCGGTTTGCCGTTAATTTCTTGGCGACGTTCTTCTTCATTTCAAGGCAGTGAACGACACCGGGGACATCCGGTAGGGGGTCGGGTGCTTGCAACGGTGTCCGAGGCCATACGCGACGCGATACGCAACTACGACCATGTTGCTCGTATCAGCGGCGAGGAATTTGCCGTCATTCTTCCCGGCGCCGACCGATCCGACGCGCGCACGGTAATCGAGC
>DATNJF010000294.1:0-4354 GCA_035604035.1 Allostellaceae bacterium
GCCGCCTCGGCGAGATCGCCGGCAAGCAACGCCACCCGGGCGGCGAGCGAGGCGCGCAGCGCTTCGGGCGCCCCTCCGTCGCGCATTGATGACGAGCCGTATCGGCGCGCAGTAACTGGTGAAACTCGGCGACGACGACCCCGGTCATCGGGTCGGCTTTCTCCGCTGCGTCGAGGATGAGGTCAGCGCGCTGGATGTTGCCGGCAAACACCAGAAGCTCGGCGAGCAGCACTCGCTTGGAGAAATCTCCAGGGCTGTTGCGCACCGCGGCATTGGCTGCCTCGATGGCCGCCGTGAGTTGGCCGGCGCGAAACAGCTCGCCGGCGGTTCGCCAAGAATCGGGCATCAGCCGCTTCTCCTCATGCTTGCGCGCCGCGTGACCAGCCGGAAGCTTGCCGACACATTATATCGGCTCACGCGGTGAGGGTCTCACGCCCCGTCGAGGCACCGTTCCAGCGCGGCGACGGTGGCGCGCAGCACCTTGACGCGCGCGAAGTGCTTGTCGTTCGACTCGATCAGGTTCCAGGGCGCCTTCGTGGTGCCGGTGCGTTCGATCATGTCGGCTGCGGCGCTCTGATACTCGTTCCATCTCTCGCGGTTGCGCCAATCCTCGCGGGTGATCTTGAACTGCTTAAACTGCGTCCGCTCGCGCAGCTCGAACCGCTTCAATTGTTCCGATTTCGAGATCTGCATCCAGAACTTCAGCACTATCGTGCCGTTACGGCTCAACTGGTCCTCGAACTCGTTGATTTCGGAATAGGCGCGCATCCAATCGGCTTCGGAGCAGAAGCCCTCAATGCGCTCGACCAGCACGCGCCCATACCAGCTCCGATCGTAGATGGTGAACCGGCCCTTGCCCGGGATGTGCCGCCAGAAGCGCCATAGATAGGGCTGCGCCTTCTCTTCGTCGGTTGGTGCCGCGACCGGAATGGTGTGATAGAGCCGCGCATCGAGGGCTGCGGTGAGGCGCCGGATCGCGCTGCCCTTCCCGGCCGCATCCATGCCTTCGAAGACGCATATGACGTTGTGCTCCACGAAGCGCGGATGCCGCGTCAACAGCGCAAGCCGCCCCTGCAGCTTCGCAAGATCGCGCGCGTAGCGCGCTTTGGTAAGCGTTTGCGTCAAATCGATCGTGTCGAGAATGTGAAGGTTGTCCACCGGAGTAGCGATCGGCGCGGCCTCGATTGTGCGGCCGTGTGTTCTTGCGGGCTTGGCATCGAGTCGCTTGCGCATCGCCTGGAGGAGAGCTCGGCCCACCGTGACCGAGCGATAGGCGGGGTCCTCTCCCTCGACCACGATCCAGGGCGCCCAGCCGGTCGAGGTCTGCCTCAGCGTGTCCTCGCTCACGCGGTAAAAGCGGTCGTATTTCTTGAAGAAGTCCCAATCGCGCTGGGTGATGCGCCAGCGAGTCTCCGGATCGGATTCGATCGCCTTGAGCCGCTTGCGCTGTCGCTCCTTTCCGAGATGAAACCAGAATTTGAGGATGAGCACGCCCTCGTCGGCCAGCATGCGCTCGAAATGGTTGATCTCGTCGATGTCGCGCGCGAGGTCGCCTTCCTTGATGCGGCCGAACACGCGATCGATGATGGGCGTGGTGTACCACGACCCGAACAGGATGCCGATGCGGCCCTTGGGCGGCAGCGCGCGCCAATAGCGCCACATCCGCGGCCGCGCCAGTTCCTCGTCGGTCGGATTGTCGAAGGCGTGGGTGTGGATGTGGCGCGGATCCATCCACTCGTGGAGAAGGTTGACGGTCTCGCCCTTGCCGGCCCCGCGCACGCCGGAGATCAGCATGATCACCGCGAACTTGCCGTTCTTCCACAGGTCGTACTGTGCCTCCAGTAGCTGCGCACGCAGCGCCGGCACGATCTGGCGGTATTCCGCCTTGGGAAGATGATGGCCGAGCTCGGCGGTCTCGAACATGGCTCCTCCGCTAGCCCGTCTCAGACCAGCACCGCTTCGATCATCGTGCCCGCGAGCCGCGCGGATCACGTGGCCCTCTCGATCCCCGAAAATGCGTGCTTGACCTTCCTTCGGTAAGCATAGGGTGACGCAGCCGATCAGCTTTGATCTGGATCAACCGGAGATAACGTCCGCAGCCGTATATTACGATCTCGACGAGGCCGGTATAACTCAGCTCCCACCTCGGCGCGGCCATATCGTCAGCAGCGGACAGGGACGGCAGATGCGTTTCTTTTTTGGAGGAGCGTCGCTGGTGCTGATGGTTGCGGCGGGCGCGCTGTTCGTCCTGCCCGCCGATGCCACCGAACCGCCTGCCGGGATGGTGATGGAAGTGACCGGTACCACCATCCCGCCGATGGCCGAGATGACGGAAATCTCCGCCGACACGTCGGTCCGACTCGAGCCCGGCGCGCAGCTGACCTTCCTCCACTATCGGGGCTGCAAACTGGTTACCGTGGCTGGCGGCAGCGTAACGCTAACCCTCACGGATTATCGCACCGACGGTACGGTAGTGAACGACAAAGCGGGGTCTTGCCCGCGTATTTACACGATTACCGATGCAGACAGTGCGGGGCGCGCCACCGGCGGGGTGATCATGCGTGGGTTGCCGCAATTCTGGCCAGTCAATCCCGAGATTGTGTTTACCGGCAGTCGCGCCGGCCAGGTGCGGGCCGCGGCGATCTACGCCGATAACCGTCCAGACCAGCCGCTGCTGCGTCTTATTCTTGCCGGACGTCACGCGAGCTGCCCGCCGGGCACGGCGCCCCTGCTGCTGAGCGCGCTCTACACGCTCCGGCTGACGATGGCCGACCAGTCTAGCCCGATGGAGATAGCCTTTGTCGGGGTCGCGTCACCCGGGCCCAATGCCCTTGTCATCGAGCGGGTCGATTAAGGATAGAGCGGCTGCCTCGAACCGGTCTTCTGGCGCGGCGCCAGCGCGCAATTGCAACGATGATCGCGGCGACACTCGCCGGCATTGCCGGGCTGTTCGCCGGTGAGCGAATGAACCCCGTTGACGGCATTTTCTACGACCTATCGCTGGCCCTGACCAGCCATCGCCCAGGCAATGCCGGCGAGCCGGTCGCGGTGATCGCGCTCGACCGCGCCAGCCTCGACTCCGACGAACTGGCGGGCCTGCCACGAATCTTCATGAGCCCGATTTGGGCCAAGCTGATCAATGGGCTGGCCGATAGCGGGGTTGGGGCAATCGGCTTCGACATGATCTTCGAGTATTCGGCCAACCGCTTTCCGGGCGTCCAGAACCAGTATGATCGCGATTTTCTGGTCGCGTTGCGGCGTGCGCGCGACCGGATCGTGCTGGGCCGCTCAGCCCACGCATACCCGGCCGACCCTTTTTGGGGGGCGACCGGGATCGACGCACTCGCCTTAATCGAGCTTACTCCCGATTCCGACGGCATTCAGCGTTGGGTAACGCGCGATTTTCACATTGGCGAGAGGGAAGCGTCGCCGACGATGGCCACAGCACTGCTCACGCGCGCTAAGGGACCGCCGATGCCGCGCCGGCTGATGCTGGCGCCGGCGGCGCCCCTCGAAGCGATACCGACCTACCGGTTGATCGATGTGCTGAGATGCCTCGATCAGGATCCGACGGCGGTTCGCGCGGCCTTTGCCGACAAGGTCGTGCTGGTCGGAACCAACCTCGCCGAGGAAGACCGCAAGCGCACCCCCGACCGCTTTATGTCGCCGCCGCGCGCTCGCGCTGGCGCGCCTGGCCGCTGCGTTCTCGATCGGGTTGGCGCATCGGATGCCGACGCTGGTACGACACCGGGCGTCTTCGTCTACGCCCAAGCAGTGAAGCAGGTCCTGACCGGCAATCTGGTCCGTCCAGTCCTGCCCATCGGTCGCACGGGTGCCGCGGCCGTCGCGGCGCTACTCGGAGCGTTGATGGGCTTTCTCCTGAGACCAACGCTCGCAGTTTTGGGCCTCGCCGTTCTCGCCGCTGCCCTGTTCGGCGGCGCGCTTATATTGCTCGGCTTTGGGTTTTGGTTTGCGCTCGCCCTGCCGACCGGCGCCGCGACCCTGTCGATGGTCCTCGCGTATATTGTCCGGTTCCTCGTCGAGGAACGGCGTCGCCGACGTGTACAGCATGCCTTCAGCCATTACCTCGCGCCGACAATCGTCGACCAACTGGCCGAGAGCGCGGCCGGACTGCATCTCGGCGGCGAGCGCCGCGATGTCACCGTGATGTTCGCCGACCTGTCCGGCTTTACCGCGTTGTCGGGAAAGCTGCCGCCCGAGGTGCTGATGGCGGTGACCAACCGCTATCTCGGCATGATCGTCGAAGCCGTCGAGGCGACCGGCGGCTACGTCGACAAGTTCATCGGCGACGCGGTGATGGCGTTCTGGGGTGCGCCGGCCGCCGACCCCGATC
>DATNJF010000295.1:0-6743 GCA_035604035.1 Allostellaceae bacterium
TTGCTCCGCCAGACCCCGCAAAGAACCGTCGACGGGCTCTGGCGACGCATCGGTGACCTGCTCGACCAGTTCACCCCGGACGAATGCGCCAACTATCTCCGAGCCGCTGGATATGGCGGCTCATTCTGAAAATGCTCTAGCGTACCTCGGATCGTTCTTAAGATGAGAGCGGTACCAAGCAACTGTTCCCAGGGAGCCGCGTCCAGGGTGTATCCTCTGAAGCCCCGAGAGAACTTCTTGGTTACTCAGGCCAGACTGGATCAGCTCGATTGTGACGTCTTGTATTGACTTAGGCATAACTTCGACCTTTTCACGCCTAAAAGGGCAAGACCCGAGCTCATCAGGGATTTGCGCCATAATACCGCGGGGTTAGTTAGCGAAGCGTAACCCCTCGCTGCGCACCGAAATTGGCGGAATACGCTTCGCTCTTCCACGCTACTGGCCGCCCATCGCGCGCCACACCTTCTCCGCGGTGACCGGCATCTCGATATGGGTGACGCCGAATTCGGCGAGCGCATCGACGACCGCATTGACGATGACCCCGAGCGACGGGGTGATGCCGCCCTCGCCGCCACCGCGAAAACCCAGCGGGTGCGTCGTCGACGGCACCTCGCTGATATCGGTGGCGAAGAACGGCAGGTCTTCCGCGCGCGGTATCGCGTAATCCATAAACGAGCCGGCGAGTGGCTGCCCGCTCTCCGGATCGAACACGCAATGCTCCATCAACGCCTGGCCCATCCCCTGAGCGATGCCGCCATGGGTCTGACCGTGGATGATCATCGGATTGACCGCGCGGCCGACATCGTCGATCGCGGTATAGCGGACGAGCTCCACCGCGCCGGTCTCGGGGTCGATCTCGACCTCGGCGATGTGCCAGCCATGCGGGAAGGAGGAAATTCGGCTGACGACATCACCCGTGCCGGCAAGCTTGCCGCGCAGCTCGGCCGGCAACCGCGTCTCGGTTTCCGCCGCCGCGGCGACCGCGAATAGGTCCACCGAACGGTCGGTGCCCTTGACCGTGAAGCGGCCGTCGGCGAAGCCGATATCGGCCTCGGCCGCCTCCAGCAGATGCGCGGCGATCTGCAACCCCTTGGCGATGATCTGCTGCGAGGCGGCGTGCATGGTGATCGAGGCGAGCCGGATAGAGCGGCCGGAATGTGAGCCGGCGGCGAATTTGTTGCGGTCGGTATCGCCGGTGACGAGACGGATGCGCTGGTTCTCGATCCCGAGCCAGTCGCCGAGCAGCTGGGCGTAGCTGGTCTCATGCCCCTGCCCGCTCGACAGGGTGCCGATCTCGACCTCGACCGCGCCCTGCGGCAGCACCGTCACCACCGCCTCTTCCTGCGGCGCGCCGCTTTGCGACTCGACATAGGTACCGAGCCCGATGCCGCGATAGCGGTCGCGCCTGCGGGCTTCCTTGCGCCGTGTCGCGAACCCGTCCCAATCTGCCAGCGCGAGCGTACGATCGAGAATCGCCGCGTAGGCACCGCTGTCATAGGTCATGCCGAGCGGGTTCGGGTAGGGCAGCTCGTCCTCCCGGATCAGGTTACGGCGGCGCAGCGCCACCCGGTCGAAGCCGAACTCTCGCGCGGCGCGGTCGATCAGCCGCTCCATCACAAACATCACCTCGGGCCGGCCCGCGCTGCGATAGGGCGCGGTCGAAATCGTGTTGCTGAAGACGGCGCGCGCCCGCGCTCTGGCCGCCGGAATGCGGTAGAGGCTGGTGCTGAGCTCGGTGCCCTTGGTCAGCGGCACGAACGAGGCGGCATAGGCGCCGACATTGCTGAGGTTCGAGGTACGGAAGGCAAGGAAATTGCCCTCCGCGTCGAGCGCCAGTTCGGCGCTGACGGTCAGGTCACGGCCCTGGAAATCGGTGACCAGCGCCTCGCCGCGCTCGCAGAGATACTTGACCGGCCTTCCCGTGCGCTTCGCCGCCCAGCACACCAGCGCCAGTTCGGGGTAGGTGCCGTTGCGGGTACCGAAATTGCCGCCGACATCGTCGGCGACGACGCGTATCTGCGCCTCGTCGATCCCCAGCATATGCGCGACGTCGCGCTTGGGCCGGCCGACCCCGCCCCCCGGGGCGTAGAGCATGTAGCGCCCGCTCGCCGGGTCGTATTCGGCGAGCGCGGTCCGCGCCTCCATCGGCACCCCGGTCACCCGTTGCACATGGGTGTCGATGCGAGCGGTATGCGCAGCGCGGGCAAACGCGGCCTCGGTCGCGGCGCCGTCGCCGACCATGGCGTCGACGACGACGTTGGGCTTGTCCCACAGAGGCGGCGCGCCATCCGCCGCAGCCGCGGTCGCTTCGGTCACCGCTGGCAGCGGACGGTAATCGACGGCGACCAGCTCGGCCGCGTCCTTTGCCGCCGCCAGCGTCTCGGCGACGATCACCGTCACCGGCTCGCCGACAAAGCGTACGCGCTCGACCGCGAGCGGCATCTGCGCCGGCACCTTAATCGCCGAGCCGTCGCTGTTCTCGAGCCGGATGTCTGGCGGGCTGGTCGAGCTCGGCGCATGCGGCATCGGCCACAGCCCGTCGGCCAGGTAGTCGGCCCCGGTCAGTACCGCCGCGACGCCGGGCGCGGCGCCGGCGGCGGCGACATCGATTGATGCAATAGTCGCATGCGCATGCGGCGAGCGCAGGACGTAGGAGGTCAGTTGCCTGGGAAGATTGCGGTCGTCACCGTAGCGGCCACGCCCGGTTAGGAAGCGCGGGTCCTCGCGCCTTACGACCGATTGGCCGATGCCGGCTCGTAGTGCCGCAATATCTCGGTCGTGCATTTCTCTCCTTCGTACTTTACGTAATTCGAAATTTTCGCGAATGTTTAGCTTACATTAAACCTACGGCCCTATAAGCGTCGGCATCGGCAGGGAGATGCGCATGTTCGGCGTCCTGATGAGGTTATTTAAGGACGAAGCTGGCGCCACCGCCATCGAATACGGGTTGATCGCCGCGCTGATCGCGGTCGCCGCGGTCAGCGTCATGTCGACCGTCGGCAGCCACCTGTCGACAACCTTCAATACGGTCGCAACCAAGCTTTAGCAGGAAGGAAAAGTCGATCGTCCGCCGCAGCAATGGCTTGGCACTCATTCTTAAAAATTCTGTAAGATTTTAGCGATCGTGTGCCGTCCATTTACCTCAAATTAATCGGGCGAACGTAAGAAGCGGTGCTCAGCCGAGGCGAGGCCGTAAGATGCGAAACTTCTTCGCGAGACTGTTCAGGGACGAAACGGGCGCCACGGCAATCGAATACGGCTTGATTGCGGCCCTTATCGCGCTCGCGGCGATCAGCACGATCACCAATATCGGCAGCCACTTGTCGACGACCTTCAACACCGTCGCCACAAAGCTCTAACCATCGCCCACAGAAAAAGGCGCCGAAAATTCCGGCGCCTTTCTGCTGTCTGCTTCTCGCCTAAGCCGCAGCGGCGGCGGGCGCGGCCTCGCCGATCATCAGACCCAGCGGGCTCGCGCTCACCGTGACCGTGGCGCCGTCGGGGATCTTGCCTTCGAGGATCTGCTGCGCGAGCGGGTTCTGCAACTCGCGTTGGATCACCCGTTTCAGCGGCCGCGCGCCGTAGACCGGATCATAGCCGGCATTGGCCAGCCACTCATTGGCCTTCGGGTCAAGCTCGAGCACAATCTTTCGGTCGACCAGGAGATGCCGCAGCCGCCCGAGCTGGATCGTGACGATCCCGGTCATGTCCTCGCGCGACAGGCGGCGGAACAGCAAAATCTCGTCGAGCCGGTTGAGAAATTCCGGCCGGAACGCATGGCGCACTGCCTCCATCACCGCCGGGCGCGCCTGCTCGATGTCGGCGTCGTCCGGCAGGTTGGCGATAGCCTCGCTACCGAGGTTCGAGGTCAGCACGATCAGCGTGTTGCGGAAATCGACCGTGCGGCCCTGCCCGTCGGTCAGGCGGCCGTCATCGAGCACTTGCAGCAGCACGTTGAACACATCGGGGTGCGCCTTCTCGACCTCGTCGAAGAGGATCACCTGGTAGGGCCGGCGCCGCACCGCCTCGGTCAGCGAGCCGCCCTCGTCATAGCCGACATAGCCCGGCGGCGCGCCGATCAGGCGCGAGACGGTGTGCTTCTCCATGTATTCCGACATATCGATGCGCACCATCGCGCTCTCGTCGTCGAAGAGGAACTCGGCGAGCGCCTTGGTCAGCTCGGTCTTACCGACGCCGGTCGGCCCGAGGAACAGGAACGAGCCGATCGGCCGGTTTGGATCCTGCAGTCCGGCGCGAGCGCGGCGGATCGCGTTCGAAACCGCGATGACCGCCTCTTCCTGGCCGATCACGCGGCGGCGCAGGTTTTGCTCCATGGTCAGCAGCTTCTCGCGCTCACCTTCAAGCATCTTATCGACCGGAATGCCGGTCCAGCGCGAGACGATCCCGGCGATATGCTCGGGCGTCACCGCCTCTTCGAGCATCCGGCCGCTGCCTGGGCCCTCGGCCTCGCCGATCTTGCGCTCGAGCTCGGGGATGACCCCGTAAGTCAGCTCACCGGCGCGGCTCCAGTCGCCGCGGCGCTGGACGATCTCCAATTCGGCGCGCGCCTGGTCGAGCTGTTCCTTCAATTTCTGCGCGCCGGCGAGCTTGCCCTTCTCTGCCTGCCACTCGGCGGTCAACTCGGCCGACTCTTGTTCCAGCTCCTCCAACTCCTTGACCAGCTTTTCGAGCCGGTCCTTCGACGCGGCGTCGTTTTCCTTCTTCAGCGCCTCGCGCTCGATCTTGAGCTGCATGATGCGGCGGTCGAGCTCGTCGATCTCCTCCGGCTTTGAATCGACGACCATGCGCAGGCGCGACGCCGCCTCGTCCATCAAATCGATGGCCTTGTCCGGCAAAAAGCGGTCGGTGATGTAGCGGTTGGACAAGGTCGCGGCGGCGACGATCGCCGCGTCGGTGATGCGCACCCCGTGGTGCAGCTCGTATTTCTCCTTGATGCCGCGCAGGATCGAGATCGTGTCCTCGACCGAGGGCTCGGCGACGAAGACCGGCTGGAAGCGCCGCGCCAAGGCAGCGTCCTTCTCGATGTGCTTGCGGTATTCGTCGAGCGTGGTGGCGCCGACGCAGTGCAGCTCGCCGCGCGCCAGGGCCGGCTTTAGCATGTTGGAGGCGTCCATCGCGCCTTCCGCTTTACCGGCGCCGATGAGGGTGTGGAGCTCGTCGATGAAGAGGATGATGTCGCCCGCCGCCGAGGTGATCTCCGACAGCACCGCCTTCAGACGCTCCTCGAATTCGCCGCGGTATTTCGCGCCGGCAACCAGCGCGCCGAGGTCGAGCGCCAACAGGCTCTTGCTCTTCAGACTTTCCGGCACGTCGCCATTGACGATGCGCAGCGCCAACCCTTCGACGATCGCGGTCTTGCCGACGCCGGGCTCGCCGATCAGCACGGGGTTGTTCTTGGTGCGGCGCGACAGCACCTGGATGGTGCGGCGGATCTCCTCGTCGCGGCCAATGACGGGATCGAGCTTCCCTTCGCGCGCCACCGCGGTCAGGTCGCGTGCATATTTCTTCAGCGCATCATAGCTGTCCTCGGCGGAGGCGCTGTCTGCGGTGCGGCCCTTGCGCACCTGCTCGATCGCGGCGTTGAGGGTTTGCGGGGTTACGCCAGCGGCGGCAAGCGCCTTCCCCGAAGGCGTGGACTTGTCCATCGCCAGGGCGAGCAGCATCCGCTCGACCGTGACGAAGCTGTCACCGGCTTTCTCGGCGATCTTTTCCGCCTCGTCGAAGACGCGCGCCAGTTCCGGAGCCATATAGACCTGACCGGCGCCGCTGCCCTCGACCTTGGGCTGGCGGTTGAGTTCGGTCTCGACGGCCTGCAGCGCTGCCTTGGCGTTACCGCCGGCGGCGTTGATCAGGTTGGCGCACAGGCCTTCCTTGTCGTCGAGCAGGATTTTGAGCAGATGCTCCGGCGTCAGCCGCTGATGTCCGCTACGTAACGCCAGATTCTGGGCGGCCTGGACGAATCCTTTCGACCGCTCGGTATATTTCTCGAGATCCATGAGGCTTATCTCCGATGAACCGGCCGCCCCGACCCCCCGTCAGGCAGGTCCAACGGCCCTCCACCAAAAGATATGGGAGCGGCCGCGAGGCCACTCAAGCCTACGGATTTAGCCCGCTACCTCATTGATCGAGGTCAATGCCGACAAGCATTTCCGGCGGGCTATTCCGGCCGGCCGGTAATGAATGACGGCAGCTGATCGTCGTCCTCGATCGGCTCGGACGGCGGCGGCGGCGCCTGCTGAATCTGCACATGCGCCTGGTGATCGTTATGGCCTTGGCGATCGTCGTGGCCTTGAGGGTCGGCGTGGCTTTGGCGATCGTCGCGGCCCTGATGATCGCGATGCGTTTGTTGGTCCTGGTAATTCTGATGACCTTGCGGCTGGCGATCGTAACCTTGCTGCCGATCGTAACCCTGCTGGCGATCGTAGCCCTGATGCTGCTCGTCGGGCTGCTCGCCGTCGCCATTGGCCATGTCGGGATCGCTCGGCGTCTGCTGATATTGCGGCCGCGGCTGGCCTTGGATGCCCTCGCCCTGGGCGTTCATCACGCGAAAATAATGTTCCGCGTGCTGAAAGAAATTCTCGGAGGCGATGCGATCGCCCACGGATTGCGCCTCGCGCGCCAGCGCCAGATAGCGCTCGAACACCTGATAGGCGTTGCCGCGGATTTTGACGTTGGGCCCGTTGCTGTCGAAGGTCTGCGACCGGTGCGGCGGGCGCGGCCCC
>DATNJF010000296.1:0-11944 GCA_035604035.1 Allostellaceae bacterium
GACATAGAACAGCGATTTGGCGCTGCGAATTTCTGCCTCTTTTTTGACCGCGGCATCGAGCTGATCCTGGTACTGCTTAGTCGGCACATCGAGGAACTTGTAGCGCGGGTCGGCGAACATCTCGGCGTGCTTCTGCTGGTAGAGCTCTACGACGGCGTTGAGCGCGGCGACCGCGGTGTCGTGGTCGCGGTTTTTGTAGCTTACGTCGATGACATCGGCCTGCTCGACCGGCGTGACCTTGAGATCGCTCTGGAAATTGCGCACCGCGGTTTCGGCCGTGGCGCCGGGATAGAGCTTGTCGGCGCCGATGCGGTCGATCACCGCCTGGGCAAGATCGCGGCTGGTGAGGATCTGGATCTCGGAATTGACGATTTCCTGTTTGGTCGAGCTCGGCACCGCGACGACAGGCTGGTTAGGGTCGGAGCGGGTCTGGAATTCGCGCCCGGTTTTGACGAGGAGCCGCGTCGTTGCCTCGTAATACGGGGTCAGCAGATAGGAGTAGCCGATCACCAGTGCGCACAACCCGACGAACACCAGGACCAGCTTGAGCCGCTCCCGGAACAGGATGCTCAACAGCTCCCGTGTGGTCAGGTCATACGGATTGGCGGCCATACGCGGGTCCTGAAGCGGCGGCTTGTCGTCACATAGGCTCCAAATGGTTATGGCGGAATGGTGTAGCTCACATAGAACGGGATGTTTTTGACGTAATTGGCGAGGAAGTCCTGGATCGAGCCGAACAGGTTCTTCGGCACGTAGACGACGTCGTAGGAGGAGAGTAGCGGGTCCTCGCCGCCGGCGCCGCCATAATTTCCCTGCGCCACCTGATAGTAGTGAACGACGCCATCGGGCGTGCGGCGCAACACCAGGATCGCGTCGGTATGGGCGCCCGATTTGGTTCCGCCCGCCTGGGCGATCGCGCGCGACACCGTCAAGGGCACATCGCTGCGCACCAGCCCCGGATTGGCGACCCAGCCATCGACATAGATCTGCTGCGGCGCGTAGGCGCGCACCGTGATCGTCGCCTGCGGCTCACGGATCACCTTGGCATAGCGTTCGTTCAAAAGCTTGGTCGCCTCGGCGGCGGTGAGGCCGCCGACCGCCACAGTGTTGACGAGTTGCAACGACAGCCGCCCGTCGGGGCCGATCGTCACCCGGTCGTTGAGATCGGGATAGAACGGGAAGCGGAGCTCGAACTCGTCGCCCGGCGACAAGACGTGCTCGGAGCTGAGCGGCACCCCGCCCGCAACGACCTCGGGTCCGGTCAGGCTCGGTGCCGACGGCGCGCATGCGGCGACGAGCCCGAGCAACAAGCCGGCGATCGCGGCCACCCACGCCATCTTCACTCTTGCGGCTCCCCCGGTTCTGGCGAGGCGCGGAGTATCCGCGAACCGGGACTTAGCCGGCAAGTGGCCAGAAAAGCGGCGATAATCGCTACCACATTGGATCGGCCAGGCGGCGAAGCCTCCGATCCCGGCCCAAAAGGCGCTAATACGCGTGGCGCCGCCCAAAGACGATGAGCAGCGTCCGCATCAGGATGCGGACGTCGAACCACAGCGACCAGTTGTTGATGTAGTCGAGGTCGTAGGCGACACGCTCGTGCAGCGCGCGCTCGGTCTCAACCGGCCCGTGATAGCCATTGACCTGGGCCCAGCCGGTGATGCCGGGCTTGACGTGATGGCGCAGCGCGTAATCGGGCACGATGTCCTCGTTGCGGCGCTGCCTGACGCGCATGCTGACCGCATGCGGACGCGGGCCGACCAGTGACAGCTCGCCGCGTAGCACATTGAGGAGCTGCGGCAGCTCGTCAATGCTCGACCGCCGCAGGAAGCCGCCGATCCGGGTGACGCGCGGGTCGTTGACCGCAGTCTGCTTCTCGCCGTCAGCGTCGGCCGCCTCGGCTTTCATCGTGCGGAACTTGTAGACCCCGATCACCCGGTCGCCAAAGCCGTAGCGGTTCTGGCGGAACAGCACCGGGCCTTTGCTGTCGAGCTTGATCGCGGCGGCGACAACGAGCAGCAGCGGCGACAGGACGATGAGGCCCAGCGCCGCGGCGGTGCGGTCGAATGCCGTCTTGATCAGGCCCTGGCCGAAGCTCAAGGGCCGACCATAGACATCGAGCAGCGGCAGCCCGCCGAATTCCTCGTGATCCTTGGCCGTCAAGCTGAAGCCGACCATGTCCGGGGCGAGGCTGATCTCGACCGGCATCTTGTGCAGTTTGCGCAGGATCTCGAGCAGGCGCTGTTCCGCCGAATGCGGCAGGGCCACGACAATCCGGTCGATCTCAAATTTCTGCGACAGCTCGACGAGTTCGGCGGTAGTGCCGTGCGGCAGCTCGCGCAAGCTCGGGCCGGTGATGCGGCGGGCGGTGCGGTCGTCGAACACGCCGACGATTTCGACAGTCTCGGGGCAGGAAGCGGCAAGGCGCTCGACCAGCCTTTCGGCAAGATTGCCGGTGCCATAGACCGCGACCAGCTGCTTGAGCCGCCCAGCGGCGCGCCAGCACTTCACCAGATGCGCCAGAACAAGCCGCACCGCGGTGATCCCGCCGATCGCGATCAGCGCCCACAGGCAGAGATACTGGATGAGCGGCGCGCGTTCCTCGGCGCTCGGCTGGCATACCGCGATCACGACGAGCAAGGCAAACGAGAACGCAGTCAGCGCGTGTACCACGCCGTCGACGATCAGCTTCTGCAGGCTGCGCCGGAGCAGCGCTTGCGGCTGGCGCGGGCCGGG
This sequence comes from Allostellaceae bacterium, assembly GCA_035604035.1. Taxonomy (GTDB): domain Bacteria; phylum Pseudomonadota; class Alphaproteobacteria; order ATCC43930; family CGMCC-115725; genus DATARH01. The sequence continues at coordinate 2,734 of DATNJF010000296.1, forward strand.
CTCGAGGGCGCGCATCATCAGCAGCAGCACCAGGGCGCCGGCGACCATCGGCAAGCCGTCGAGTGGCCAGCGGTAAATCGGCTGCAGCGCCAGGGCGACTGCGCCGGTTACTAGCACAACAAGAAAGTCGGCGAGCTGGATCGACGACAGCAGGGCGCCGGGATGGATGCGCCGCGGCGGTGTGGCGTCGAGCGGAAAGGGCTGAGGTACGAAACCGGGCGCGTTGTCGCGGCGCGCCACCGGATCGGCGATGCGCTTGCCGCGTGCCCGGGATCCGCCAAGCCGCGCCGCTAGCGGCGTGTTGTCGAAACCGGGACCCGAAGCCGGCGCCCGGAAGCCGGGTGAGGCGGTGGCGCTGGATGGCGTATTCGGCAGGGTCGTCATCACGGCGAACACCTTGTGGGGGACGAAACTATCCTAGGGAGTTGCCGAGACTGACCTAATGTCGGATGTCGGAAACTAACTAGAACTTGAGTTGAATGCATGATAATTGTTGGTTAATTAAAGGTTATTTACTTAACGATCTGGTAACCGTAAGGCTTCGCCGGCACGACTAGCCCGTCCCACAATATCGGATCAAAGCGTTGCCGGGTCCTTTACACCGCCGAAATTCTTTTCATCCGCTGCTTGTGGCGATTGGGCTGCTGGCGCTGCTGCTGCCGGCCCTAGCGGACGAGGCCCGGCACGGCATGGTCGTCTCGGCGCAGCGCGAAGCGAGCGAAGCGGGGCTCGCCATCCTCAAGGCTGGCGGCAATGCGATCGATGCCGCGGTCGCGGTCGGCTACGCGCTGGCGGTGGTCGACCCGTGCTGCGGCAATATCGGTGGTGGCGGGTTCATGCTGATCCGCCGTGCCGACGGAACCGCGACCTTCATCAATTTTCGCGAGACCGCGCCCGGGGCGGCGACGCCCTACATGTATCTCGACCGGGATGGCAAGCCGATCCGCGACGCGAGCCTCCATGGCTATCGCGCGGTGGCGGTTCCCGGCACGGTCGCCGGGCTTGATTTGGCGCTGTCCCGCTACGGAAGGCTCAAGCGCGACGCGGTGATGACGCCGGCGGTGGTGCTCGCCCGCGACGGGTTTGTCCTCGGCGAGCCCGACGCGGCGATCATTGCCCGCTCCGCCGCGCATCTCGCTGGCGATCCAGAGGCGGCGCGGATTTTCGTTCGTGCCGACGGGACGCCCTACAAGGCCGGGGAGCGACTTACCCAACCCGATCTTGCCGCCACCCTCGAACGCATCGCCAAGGACGGGCCGGACGGTTTCTATCGCGGCGCGGTCGCCGCCGCGCTCGCCGCCGCGATGGCGGCGCATGGCGGTCTCGTCAGCGAAGCCGATCTCGACGGCTACATCGCGACCGAGACGCCGCCGCTCACCTGCGCCTATCGTGGCTACCGGATCGTCTCGGCGCCGCCGCCGAGCAGCGGTGGCACGACGCTGTGCGAGATTCTGAACATAGTTTCCGGCTGGGATCTCGGCGCGGCCGGGTTCGGTTCGCCGCGCGCGGTGCATCTATCGGTCGAGGCGATGCGCCATGCCTTCTTCGACCGTAACAACACGCTGGGCGACCCGGATTTCGTCGCAAACCCCCTCGCACTGCTGCTGTCGGTCGCGCATGCGGCGACGATCCGCGCCGCGATCGATCCCGACAAGGCGACTCCCTCGTCGACGCTCGGCGCGGTCGTGACGGGCAGTGAAAAGCCGCAAACGACGCATTACTCGGTGGTCGACGGCGAGGGCAACGCGGTCTCCGTCACCTACACGCTCAACGGCAATTTCGGCGCGTCGGTGGTGGCGCCCGGCACCGGTGTCTTGTTGAACAACGAGATGGACGATTTCACGGTGAAGCCCGGCGCCGCGAACCAGTTCGGTCTGGTTCAGGGGGATCCCAATTCGATCCAGCCGGGCAAGCGGCCGCTCTCGTCGATGACGCCGACGATCGTCGCGAAGGATGACCGCGCAGTCTTCGTGCTCGGCAGCCCCGGCGGGCCGCGCATCATCACCGCGGTGCTGGAGACCCTGATGAACCTCGTCGATTTCGGCATGGCGCCCGAAGCCGCGGTCGCGGCGTCGCGGTTTCATCAGCAATACCTGCCCGACACGGTGTTTTATGAGAACGGTGGCCTCTCGCCGGAAACGCGAAGCGCGCTCGGTGACATGGGCTACAGTCTCAAGGAGCAATCGCCGTGGGGCGCGGTCGAGCTGATCGCAATTGCCCCGGATGGCAGCCTGATCGGGGTCAATGACCCGCGCCGCCCGGCCGGCGCCGCGCTCGGTTACTGACCTTGGGCTATTCATCCTCGCGCTCGGCAACCCAGTCGGCGATCACTGCTGCGGGGATCGTAAACGACTCGTCGAGCACCTCCGCCGACACGATCCGGTCGGAACGAAAGTGGCGAATGTCGTTGCGCAGCTCGCACCAGGCACAAACGAGCGTTGCTTCGACGTAATAGGCCACGGCAAAGGGCTGGATAACTCGATCCGTGCGGCGGGCGTCGCCATCCTCGTAGGCGATCCGCATCTTGCGGTTGTCGCGGATCGCGTGGCGGATCGTCGACGGCAGATCGCGCTGCTCGGGCACCGGCGCGCCGCTCTTCGAGACATAGACCGGCGCGGCGTTTAGGTAGTCGCGTAGCGGGTCGGGCACGACAAGCGTCACCTTCGACAACACGCTTTCGGCCGCCTTCTGCAAGCCGGGATCGCCGGTGCGCGCCAGCATGCGCACGCCGACCGCGATGGCCTCGGCCTCATCCTCGGTGAACATCAGCGGTGGCAGGTCGAAGCCGCGCCGCAGCACATAACCGATGCCGGCCGCGCCCTCGATCGGAATGCGCCGCGCCTGCATCGTCGCGACGTCGCGATAGATAGTGCGGGCCGTGACCTCGAGCTCCTCGGCCAGGGCAGCCGCGGTCACCGGGCCGGCGGCGGCGCGCAGAACGCGGATTATGTCGAACAGCCGGTCGGCGCGGCGCATGGGCACGAATCACTCCTGACAAAACGCTGTCAGCAGGGGGAACGTACATTCCTGCCAGAAGTTGGCAAGGAGGCTGCGATGACAGCGAGCAGGTCAGGTCCAGAGGCGATGGCGAGAGCCCCTGATATTGGAATTTTCGACACCCCCGGTGCTCGAGCTAGAGACGAGATCTTTAAGGTTCTCCGCAGGCTGTGGCGCGAAATTCTCGCGCTGCCCGATCGCGGGGCCGTGGCAATTGCGGCCGACGTGCCGCCCGAATTCTACCGTTTCCCGCCGTTCTAGGAGGCTGCGATGAAAACGATCCGAACCCAGCCCGAAGCGATGGCGTGGTCGCCGGCGACCGAGATGTTCGATGAGGCGGCGTTCTATGACGGCAAGCCAATCCTCGAGGTTAAGACGCTGAGCGATCGCCGCGCCGAGGGCGGCGGTCTCGCGCATCTGCTCAGGGCCGCGCCGCCAGCCGGCAAGTTGATCAAGATCGTCGCGGTCGCCCGCTCGGACGAGCACGTCTTCAACCTTTCTGGCGGCCGGGCCAACAAATCCGGCAAACCGATCGGCGCCTCCGGTGGCTACGCGCTCAACCCCAAGGGTCAGCCGCACAGCGCGATGATCGCTAGCGAAACGATTGGCCTCGTCATCTATCGTGGCGAGCCCGACGAGGTGACGTCGGTTGAGGTGATCGACATCGAGCCGGCGCCGGGCGACGCGCGGTGACCGGAGATTCGATCCTCGCCGTTTCCGAGGTCCGCGACCCGCGCGCCGAAGCGGTCGTCACCGGCGGGCTCGCCGCGTACAACCGCGAAACCTTCGGCCGCGTCGACACTTGCACGCTCGACGTCCTGGTGCGCGACGACAATAGCGGTGAGATCGTCGGCGGGCTGCTCGGCCACAGCTCGCTCGGCCTGTTCTTCCTCGACCTATTCTATCTGCCCGAGCCACTGCGCCAAGGCGGGCTCGGCAGCTGGATCATTCGCCTCGCCGAGGAGGAGGCGCGCCGACGTGGCTGTACCGCTGCCTTTGTCTATACCGTGACGTTCCAGGCGCCAGGGTTCTACGAGCGCCACGGCTACCGCCGCTTCGGCGAGATCGCCTGCCCGCCCGACGGCGCGACCCGGATTTTTCTTACAAAGCCGCTCAACTGAGCCCGGCGTCTATCTGACCGGCTGAAAACACGGGCGATAGACTGAGCTGTTCAGCGTATAGGTCCCGCACAAAAGCCCGTTGTCGATGTGCATGTCGGTGTAATGCGGGCAGTCGAAGGTGTGACGGTCGTACTTTATCGAGCAGATTTTCGGCCGGTCGTAGAAATAGGGCTGGTACCCCGCCGACTGCATTTCCTTCGGCAGCGGCTGCATTACCTGGCCGGATATGTGGACGTTGACGTCGCTCGACGACACCTGGTCGATATGAAAATCGACCATCGTCCCGCCCATCGCGCCGCGCCAATTTCCCGTATGCAGCGGCTGCCTTATGCCCAGCGGCTCGGCGGGCTGCGATGAGTTTGGCTCCGGCGTGCAAGCGCCGAGCAGCATCGCTGCGGCGATCAAAACTTTCGTTGTCTGCATATCAGCCCTAGGAAACGTGCGACCCCACCCAAACGCTCGCCGCCGGGATCAAGTCCAAAAAAAGGATCAGTGCCCGGCGTGCCCGTCCTTCGGCATCTCGGCCAGCTCGAAGAGCAGGTTGCCGGTGGCCTTCGGGTCGATAAAGGCGATGCGGCAATTGCCGTGGCCGATCACCGGCGTTTCGTGGATGAGCGGCGTGCCCTTTGCCTTCAATTCGGCGAGCGCGGCGTCGATGTCCTCGACCTCGAAACAGATGTAAAAGAGGCTCTGCCCGTTCGCGTTGAGCCACTTGGTCGCGCCGGAATCCGCCGTCGTCCCCTGCAGCAGTTCGATATAGGTCTCGCCCACCGGCAGCATCGCCAGCTTTGTCGTCGGCCGGTCTTCCTCGTATTCGAGTGCGATGCCGAACTTGTCCTGCAACAGGCCGGCGACCTCCTTGAGATCGCTAACCGCAATGGCGATGTGCTCGATCCGCTTGATCTTCATGGTGTTCCCCCTCAGCTCTGCGGCGCTTCGACCAGCACATTGACCCCGCGCGCCGCCTCGGCGATCTCGCGCCAGGTTTCGTCGTCGATTGGCACGCCTTCGGCGATGCGCTTTGCCCGGGACAGGCGCTCGGGGTCGCCCGGAATCAGCACCGGTTCGCCGGATTTGCGTGGCGGCGAGGCGGTGACGAAATCTGTCATCGCCGTGATCTCGTCGATGAGCCAGGCGCGATCGGTGATGCGGCCGGGATCGATGACGATCAACAGCATGCCGTTGGTCACCGATTCGTTGTCGATCCGCTCGGGCCGCATCGTGCCGCTGCCGGTGATGGCGCCCGCCAGCATCTCGCAGATAAACGCGAGGGCGTAACCCTTGTGCTCGGCGAAGGTAAGGAGCGCGCCGCGCGGTCGCTTGTACATAACGTTCGGATCGTCGGTCGGCTGACCGTCGGGGCCGAGCAGCGTCTCGGCGGCGATCTTTTCGCCCTTGTTGCGGGCGACCCGGACCTTGCCCATGGCGATCCGGCTCGTCGCCATGTCGGCGACGATCGGCCGGTCGGGGCTGGGCCCAGGCAACGCGACCGTTACCGGGTTGGTGCCGAAGCGGGCGTCGCCGCCGCGCCACGGCGCCACCGCCGGGCGTTGGTCGGTGATGTTGACGAATGAGATCGACAGCAGCCCCTCGGCCGCGCACATCTCGCCATAGGTGCCGACCCGGCCGATATGGTGGGCGTTGCGCAGCGCGACGACCGCGACCCCGTCGCGCTTCGCCCGGGCGATGCCAAGCAAGGTCGCCTCACGGGCGACGATCTGGCCGTAGCCGCGTGCGCCGTCATAGACGATGAACGAGCCGCTATCGCTGACGACGCGGCCCTTCTCATTGGCCGCGGCCTTGCCGCTATGTAGGTTGCGCAGGTAGCTGGGGATCATCCCGACCCCATGGCTATCGTGGCCTTTGAGGTTGGCCTCGACCAGATGGTCGGCGATGATCGCCGCCTCGTCCTCGCTGCTGCCCGCGGCGGCGAAGACGCGCCGGCCGATGCGGCGCAATTCGTTATGATCGACGACGGGCATGAAGCGGACTCCTCAAACCTTGGCGGCGCTATTTGTTATGCCGCTGGGGCGCGGCGGGATAGACGCCCAGAATCTTCACTTCGTGCGAGAAAAAACGCAGCTCTTCGAGCGCAAATTGCAGCGGCCGGTCGTCGGGATGCGCTTCGACATCGGCGTAGAACTGGGTCGCAGTGAAACTGCCCTCGACCATATAGCTCTCGAGCTTGGTCATGTTGATCGCGTTGGTGGCGAACCCGCCCAGCGCCTTGTAGAGCGCCGCCGGCACGTTGCGCACGTTGAAGACAAACGTGGTGACGACCGGTTTGCCGCGCGGCGCGCGCTTCTCCTCGCGCGACATGATGAGGAACCGGGTCGTGTTGTGCGCCGCGTCCTCGATGTTCTGCGCCAGCGATTCGAGCCCGTAGATCTTGCCGGCGAGCTCGGAAGCGATCGCCGCCACAGTCGGGTCGCGCCGCTCGGCGAGCTCGGCCGCGGCGCCGGCGGTGTCGGCGGCGACCACCGCGGTCAGCTTGTGCTTGCGCAGGAAGTTGCGGCATTGGCCCAGCGCATGGACGTGGCTGCGCACGGTCTTGATCGTTTTGAGGCTGGTGCCGGGTAGCGCCAGCAAGTGATGGTGCACCGGCTCGAAATGCTCGCCGATGATGTAGAGGCCAGAATCCGGCATCAGATGGTGGATGTCCGCGACGCGGCCGGCGACTGAGTTCTCTATGGGGATCATGCCGAGTGCGGCGCGGCCCTCGCGCACCGCGGCGAAGGCTTCCTCGAACTGGGCGCAGGGCAGCGTCTTCATCCGCGGGAAGACCTGCCGGCAGGCGAGATCGGAATAGGCGCCGGGCGAGCCCTGAAACGAGATGAGGCGCGGCGGGTTGGCGACCATTAGCGGCCTCCTTCGATCAGCGCGCGGGCGCGTTCGAGATCGGCCGGGGTATCGACCTGGACCCCAAGCCGCGCCGGGTCGATGAGGCTCACCGACATCGTCATGCCATTCTCCAGCGCGCGCAGCTGCTCGAGCCGTTCGCGCGCTTCGAGCACGCCGCGCGGCAGGGCAACAAAACGCTCCAGCGCCTCGCGGCGATAGGCGTAGAGCCCGATATGCTCGTAATGCGGCCCGTCCCCCCAGGGCACGATTGCCTTCGAGAAATAGAGCGCGCGAGCCGGGCGCCCTGGGTCGCTAAAGCCAGCGACCACCTTGTTAACGCTGGTGTCATCGAGCATTGCCTTGTCGGTGATAACCACGGCCAGAGTGGCGATGTCGATGTTGGGGTCGGCGAGACCGTCGGCGGCGACCCGGACCGCCGCGGGATCGAGCGTCGGCAGGTCGCCCTGCACGTTGATGACCGCATCATGGATTCGGCCGGGATCGAGGGTGGCGACCGCCGCGGCGATGCGGTCGGAGCCAGTCGGCAGATCGGGATCGGTCAGCACCGCCGTGCCGACCACCGCCTCGACTGCGTCGGCGATCTCTTTGTCGCCACAGGCGACGACGACCGGCCCCAGCCCGGCGGCGACCGCGCGCCGCCAGACATGGACGATCATCGGCGTCCCGCCAATTAGCGCCAGCGGCTTTCCCGGCAACCGGGTCGAGGCCATGCGCGCGGGGATCATCACGATCGGGTTCTGAGGCGCGGTTCGCGTCACGGTTGGGTGCCGATGGGGGCGGGGAGCGACAAGATGCCCGGTTCGTGCATTTGTCGGAAGCGTGATAATTGGATTGAGCCAGTGCATCGAATCCGGTTTGCTGGCGAGAGACTTGCGCAAGCGAGCCACGGGGAGCGAACGGGCTGATGTCGGCTTTCGAGTGGAACAAGATCATCGCCTCGGTCCTGACCGCGATGATCGTCGCGATGGTGACGGGCATCGTGGCGCAGGGGGTGGTCCACCCGCTCCGTCTGGAAAAGCCGGCCTACCTGCCGCCCGGCGCCGAGGGCGAGACCGGTACTGCGGCGGCCACTGCGGCACCCGCGCCGGCGGCGCTTGATCCTATCGCTCCCTTCTTGGAAAAGGCGGACGCGACCCACGGCCAGCAGGTCGCCAAGGTCTGCCTGCAATGCCACACCTTCGGCAAGGGCGAAGCGAACAAGATCGGCCCCAATCTGTTCGGCGTCCTCGACGAGAATATCGCTAGCGTCCCCGGCTACACGTTCTCCGCCTCGCTGCTTGCCGACAAGGACAAGAAGTGGGACCCGGACGAGCTCAATGTCTGGCTGTTCAAGCCGCAGAATTTCGCCAAGGGCACCAAGATGACGTTCGCCGGCCTGCCGAAGGAGCAGGATCGCGCCGACGTCATCAAATATCTGATGACCCTGAAATAGCCGATGGCGTATGGCCGAGCTTGACACCGTGGGCCTTTAGCCCACGGACTTGCTCCGTGGGCATCTCCCGGCAGCTTCATTGATTTCTCGGGGTTAGGCTCCGGGATGGCTGGCGAAGCAAAACGGGAAGCGAAATTGACCGACAGCACCGCTTCTCTCGACGCGTATCTCGTACTCGCTTCCGAGCTGGCCGACGCCGCCGGCGCGGCGATTCGTCCTTATTTCCGCACCAAGCTGGCGGTCGACGATAAACCCGATCTGAGCCCGGTCACCGCCGCCGACCGTGCCGCCGAAGCGGCGATGCGGCGGCTGATCAACGCGCGGTTCCCGAATCACGGGATCTTTGGCGAGGAATATGGCCGCGAGCGCGACGATGCCGAGTTCGTCTGGGTGCTCGATCCGATCGACGGCACAAAATCCTTTATCAGCGGGGTGCCGCTGTTCGGCACGCTGATCGCGTTGATGCAGGCCGGCCGGCCGATCCTCGGCATTATCGATCAACCGATCTCACGCGAGCGCTGGGTCGGCGCCGAGGGCCACGCGACCACGCATAACGGCACGCCCATTCGCTGCCGCGCCTGTCCGGCGCTTTCGTTCGCAACGATCTTCGCTACCACGCCGGACATGTTCAAAGGTGCCGATGCCGACGCCTTCGCCCGCGCCGCCGGGGCCGCGAAGCTGGTCCGTTTCGGCGCCGACTGCTATGCCTCGGGCCTGGTTGCGCTTGGCTTCGCCGACCTGGTCATCGAGGCGAGCCTCCAGGCTTACGATTTCGGCCCGATGGGGCCGATCGTCGAAG
>DATNJF010000297.1:0-45799 GCA_035604035.1 Allostellaceae bacterium
GGGATTTTGGGGCTCGGGGCGTTCTAGTACGTGACCCTGCCAGTGCCCCAAAGTGCTCGGCGACTATCTTTCTTAATCTTGCCGGCTTCCGATCCCCCTCGAAAATTAATCCGCCGGCGGCGTTTTATGTCGGTGCGTCAAAGCGGCCGACCTAGATGTCGGGCGGCTAGCGAGCCCGGGTATCGACAATGAGTTCGCCGGCCGGCGTGCGCAGACCATGCCGGGGTGCGCTGCGGCGCAGCATCTTGAGCATGGTCGATTTTGCGACCGGAGTTCCCGATCGCAGCTTTGCCAGCACTCTGGGATCCACACCCAGCGCGCGGCCGGCCTCGACATCGTCGGCGTAATGATCGGACACCAGTTTCGTCCATTGCGGACAGACGAACCAGGCCCGGCTCTTCTTCTTGCTCATCGGACACCAGAAATCTGTGCTCGACCCGTATCGCACGCAACCCCGCTAGGCCGCCCGCCGCGCGCCGGGGTCGGACGGGGGTTCACGTCCCTCGTCGTCCACGATGCGTGCGGCGATGCCCCAATCGCGCAAACACTCGACCGCGATCTCGGCCTCGTCGCGGGAAATGCGGCGAACCCACGCCCCAGCGGTAACGCTGCGCTGGACCTTAAGCCCCAGGGCCTCCGCGGCCGTTTGGGCATTGGTCGGGAGGGCGATGTCGACAAGATCGGCCATTTGAAAATCTCCGTCTCCTGATAGTCAGGCGTGCGTTCGGTGCATCCCCGCCCAACGGCAACGCGGTAAGCCAACTAGGTTGTTGTTTTGGCGGCGCTGATATCGGCAAAGCCGCATAAAGAATCCATACGAATCGGAGCAATCACCGCCGGTTTTGGCGCCGCATCCTTCGCTGTGCCGCCTGCTGATCGGGCGACCGGCATCATGCCGGTCGCCTAGTGCGAGACCAGGATCGGTATTTCCGATGACAGCAACATCGACTGGGTGGCGCCACCGAAGATGAATTCAAACCACATGGCATGCGAATATCCGCCCATCACCAATAGATCGTAGCGCCCCTGATTGATCTCGCTTTGGAGTGCCGCACGCTCGTCAGAGGTCCTTATGTGCAGAACCTTGGGGCCGACTTTTATGCCGTGATGGCTTAGGTGCGCTGACAAGCTCGTCGCATCCACCTCATCCTCTTTGGCAGAGGGTGGGATCATCGTCACGATATCGACCGACTTCGACAGGCTTAGGAGCGGCAAGGCGTCGTGAACGGATCTGACGGCTTCGCGGCTGCCGTCCCAAGCGACGGCGGTGCGGGCGAGCACGCAGGGATGCGCGAGGGCGGGCACCACGAGGACCGGGCGGCCGCACTGCAGGACGAGCGAGTGAGCGATCGGCAACGGATGACGCTGAGCCGGACCCTGCCATTCATACTGCCCAATGATGACCATATCGGCGTAGCGAGCTTTCTCGCTGATGCACTCGACCACCTCGCCGGCCGCTTCCAACCAGCTGGCGCCCGGTGCTTCTTCCCGGAAGACCGCCGCTGCGGCGTGCGCATCCAAGACCAGTCTCGCCGCAGTGTTGGTTGCCACCTCCGCGACACGGCTCGGCTTGTAGCGTGGCGGCACCTCTGCGGGCGGCCTGACGTGCAGACCGCTCAGCCGCGCCTCCGTGCGCCTCGCCAGGTCGATCGCAAATTGCACCCTTCGGCGCCCGGCGGTGCTGCCGTCCACGTGCACCAACAGATCGCGAAACATGGACAACCCTCCGCACTTCGCGCGCCGGAGGCGCGCCGCGCGTCAACGGCAACGCGGTCGTGAACTAGGCTATCGTGTCGGCGGCGATTGATATCGGCATAGCCGCATAAAGAATCCATACGAATCGGAACTCGTTGCGCCGATTTCAGCGCCGGCGCTTCTAGTACGTGGCCTCTGTCCCGACGAGCAGCGCGACAAACAAAGGGCCATGGGTCGGCATCGCACCCGCCGCGGGCGGCAAGCGGCCCTTGGTGACCAACGTGCCAGCGATGCAGAGAACCGGAACGATGACCAGGAAGCGGCCGGCGAACATCGCCGCCGCCAATGAGTGGCAAGCGGCGAACAAATATAAACCTCGTATCGATTTTGGCTGGAGCAGTTGCCCGACGCGCGCGTTCTAATCCGGCGCGCCGTTGCGGGGTCGGACGCCTCGGTGGTTTACTGAACCCCGTCAGGGGCGGCGCCTACCGGAGGCGAAATGATGTCGGCGACGATCGCAAGGCGGCTCGCAGCGGCGCTCGCCGTTTCCGTCGTCACCGTGCTCGTCGCCGGTTGTACGCCGCAAGCGAATTACGACGAGCTCCAAGCGCGCTATCAGCAGACTGAAGCTGCGAACCAGAAGCTCCAGGCCGACAACGCGCAGCTTCAGGCGCAACTCGGCCAGCAGGCCCAGCAGAACACTTACACCGTTGCGGCCGACTTACTGTTCGCGCCGGGCAATTTCGATATCACGGCCAACGGCCAGGCCGCGCTCAACGACATCGCCGGCAAGCTGAAAGTGCTGAAAAACAGCAAGATCGTCGTCTATGGCTATACCGACGACCAGGGGATCGGCGAAGCGCTGAAAAAGCAGGGAATCAAGACCAACCTCGACCTGTCGTCGAAGCGCGCCGATGTCGTCGCCGACTTTCTTCATGCGCGCGGCGTCGATCCCAAGATCCTGTTGGCCAAAGGCCGCGGCGAGACGCATCCGGTCACGCTCAACAACACGGTAGCCGGGCGCGCGCAAAACCGCCGCATCGAGATCGTCGTCGAGGGTCCGGGCAACTGAAGCCAGAGCGCCTGCGCATTCCGATCTTCGTAGCGGCGCTCGCGCTGCTGCTGGCGGGCTGCGCGCCAAAAGCGCCGAGTCTCACATCCGGCGAGGTCGCGCTCGGCGGGTTACCGGTGACGCCCGAGCACACGCTGTCGCCGGGGGACGTTTTCGAGATCCGCTTTCCATTTTCGCCCGAATTCAACGACCGGGTCACGGTCGGCGAGGACGGCACGGTGTCGCCGAAATTCGCCGGCAGCGTCATTGTCGGCGGCCTCACCGTGCCCGAGGCGACGGCACGGCTGAAGCCACTTTATGCCAAGCGGCTCAAGGATGCCGAGATGTCGCTGACGGTGCGCCTCTACGCGCCGGAAGTATTCTGGGTCGATGGCGACGTCGTGCATCCCGGCATCATCCGCAGCGCCGTGCCGCTGACCCTGGAGCGCGCGGTCACCCGCGCCGGCGGCGCCAAGCCCGGGGCAGCGACGGACGACGTTCTGGTGATCCGCCGGGATGAAAACGGCACGGTGCAAGCCTACCAGGCGGCGTTGGCGGCGCCATCGGGCAGCAGCGACCCGCTCCTCAAATCGTTTGATGTCGTCTACGTGCCGAAGACGGTGATCGGCTCGGTCAACGACTTCCTCGCCACCTACGCCAAAGGCCTGCCATTCGCCGCCACCCTGCAAACGCCGGCGCCATCGACGACACTGCCGCCGCAGCGAGTGTTACATTGAGCCGCGACTACTCCGCAGCCTCGGGCAGCAACACCGCCTCGGCCGAATTGTCGGTGACGCAGGCGGTGTGGAAATACTTGATCTGCGGGTCCATGCCGTAGCGCTCGCGGATGCCGTCGACCCACGGACCCGAATAGAACGCTTCGGCGTCGGCGCGGGTCTTCCACAGATAGACGCCGCCGGCCCAGCCGTCCTCGGCATAGATGAACTGCTTGCGGACGAGCCCCGGCACCGCGCGGAAGCCCGGCGCGATCTTGCGAAAATGCTCGGCGCAGGCGGCGAGGTCGATGCTCGGCGGCAGGCGGTATTGGACGATCGCGGTGATCATGGCGACGGTCTCCTAAGTGGCTAGGCTGATCATCACATCATCGCCGCCCGGCGCCAAGAGGTGCTGCCGCGCGCCGAGGTTGCACCGTGGTTCGCCCTTCGCATCGTTTCGGTTAATATACGGATCGAACAGGGAGGCGAGCATGTGGCGCTGGGAAAATTACGCGGCGATTGCGGGAATTGTCGGGTTGCTGATCGGCGTGGGGGCACAGGCACAAACACCGGTCGCGCAGCCGACCTCGGAGGGCCACCCGCACAAATGGCAAACAACCGACAAGAGCCTCTTCGACCTTGTCTCTGACGGGTACAAGCTGGTTAGCGTCGTCTATGACACCTCGCAGACCGGGGCCGGCGCCGAGCCCGATGTCCACTACTTCCTCGAAAAGGGCAACATCGTCGCCAGATGCGATTTCCGAAAGCGCGACCAGGCCTCGTTCTATTGGTGCTCCCAGCTCGCCAAGGCGAGCGGGCAGTAGGCATTACTCCATCGGCAGGCCGGCATGGGTGTTACGCGAGTCGAGCGAGGTGAAGCCGCTCTGCAGCGACGGCATCGCCACGTCTGCAATCAGCTGCGGCGTCCACCCGCCGTTGTGATGGACCATCCGCACCGGGCGCATGTGGCCATAGAGCGACAGCTCGGCGGCGCGCTGGTGGAACACCTGGCCGTTGACGTAGCTAGCCTGCTCCGAGGCGAGGAACACACATAGCGGTGCGATCGCGTCGGCGCGGCTGCGGCGCAGCCGCTCCTCGCGCGCGGCGGCGGCGGCGGGGTCCTTCGGGGTCGGCACCGAGCGGGTCATGCGCGTGTCGGCCGACGGCGCGATGACGTTGGCGGTGATGCCTTTCGCGGCGTTCTCCATCGCGATGATCCGGGCCATCGCGACGACCCCCATCTTGGCCGAGCCGTAATTGACCTGGCCGATATTGCCCAAGAGACCCGAGGTCGACGACACCAGGATCATCCGGCCGTAATTCTGCTCGCGGAATAGGTTGATCGCGGCGCGGTTGACGTTGAAATGCCCGGTCAGGTGGACGTCGATAACCGCCTGCCAATCCTCCGGAAACATGTTGTGGAACATCTTGTCCCGCAAGATCCCGGCTGCGTTGAAGACGATATGCAGCCCGCCCAATTCGTCGCGCGCCTGCTGCACCATCTTGAGGCAATCGTCGAACTTGGCGACCGAGCCGAAATTGGCGACGGCCTCGCCACCCGCGGCCTTGATCTCGTCGGCCATCGCCTGAGCCGGAGCTTGGCCGCCGCCCTCGCCGGCGCCGCCGACCCCGGGATCGACGATCATGATCTTGGCGCCCTCTTTCGCCATCAGCTTGGCGACCTCGGCGCCAACCCCGCGCGCCGCGCCGGTGCAGATCGCCACTTTGCCTTCGAGCATGCCCGCCATCTTCACTTTCCTCCCAATCTTGTCGGCATGCAGTTGACCCGGCCCGCAGCGGCTTTGTCAATTCGCCGCCAGGGCCGGTTCCATCTGCTTTTGTTGCTAAAACAGCAAATCAACAGCAAATCCACAGCTCGGGAAGACCTACGGACGCCGGCGGCGCTTCAGGGTCGAGCAAAGCTGACACATAAGTTTGGCGAAATTAGCGTCGATGTGACCCTTAATTTTGATGCTTTGCAAAATATCATTGACTGATGACGGTGGCACCGATAATTTGATAATCGATCAAATAACAAAAGGTACCAGCCCGTGGAGAAGAAAGCCGCAATCGGCGCGCTCGGAGCGCTCGCCCAGGAGACAAGGCTCGACCTCTACCGTCTGCTGGTGACCGTCGGGCCGCAGGGGCTGCCGGCAGGGGTGGTCGCCGAGCGGCTGGGCGTGCTGCCCGCCTCGCTGTCGTTCCATCTCGCCCAGCTGGTCCATGCCGGGCTGATCACCCAGCGCCGCCTCGGGCGGCACCTGATCTACTCGGCCGAATACGGCGCGATGAATGAACTACTCGCCTACCTCACCGAAAACTGCTGCCAGGGCGCCTCGTGCGCGCCGGCCTGCGACCCGGCTGCGTCGTGCGGCAGCGCCATTCCCGACATTACAGCGGCCTGAGGGCCAAGGAGACCGACATGGACGATGCCCAGATCAAGGAAATGGTGCGCGCCCGCTACGGCGGCATCGCGGCAAACAGCTCTTTGCCGTTGGCCGCCTCGTGCTGCGGGCCTGCAGGGGATGATGCACCGACGAGAAAGGCTCGCGGTGTCGGCTATTCCGACGCGGAACTGGCTGCGGTACCCGAGGGCGCTAATCTCGGACTCGGCTGCGGCAATCCGCAGGCGATAGCCGCAATGCGGCCGGGCGAGGTCGTGATCGATCTCGGCAGCGGCGCCGGTTTCGATTGCTTCCTGGCGGCGCAGCAGGTCGGCGCCGAGGGCCGGGTCATCGGCGTCGACATGACGCATGAGATGCTCGCCAAAGCTCGCGAGAACGCGGGCAAAATCGGCGCGGCAAACGTCGAATTCCGCCTCGGCGAACTCGAACACCTGCCGGTCGCGGACAACACCGCCGACGTCGTCATCTCGAACTGCGTGATCAATCTCGTTCCGGACAAAGCGCAGGTCTTCCGCGAGGCGTTTCGCGTGCTGAAGCCGGGCGGGCGGCTCGCGGTTTCCGATGTGATCAACATTCGGCCCTTGCCGGCGGAACTGCGAGCCGACCCGACACTGTTGTGCGGCTGCGTCGCGGGAGCCGCGCCGCGCACCGAAATCGAAGGCTGGTTGGCCGCAGCGGGCTTCACCGGCGTACGGATCACCCAGAAGGCCGAGAGCCGCGCCTCGATCAGCAACTGGGCGCCGGGCCGCGGCATCGAGGACTACATTGTTTCGGCCATCGTCGAGGCGCGCAAACCGACACCCGAAGAAGCCGCCTGCTGCGAACCGTCCTGCTGCGCCGGCTGACAATGGCGGAGAAGACCTACAACGTCCTGTTTCTCTGCACGGGCAACTCGGCCAGGAGCATCCTCGCCGAAGTGCTGATCGAACATTGGAGCAAGGGCCGCTTCACCGGCTACAGCGCCGGCAGCTTCCCGAAAGGAACCGTCCATCCGCTCGCCCTCGACCTGATCGAGCGCCTGCACCTGCGGTCGACCGGCCTTCGCAGCAAGAGCTGGGACGAGTTCGCCCGGCCTGGCGCGCCGGTGATGGATTTCGTCTTCACCGTCTGCGATCAGGCTGCCGGCGAGGTCTGCCCGGTCTGGCCCGGCAACCCCGTTACCGCGCACTGGGGCGTGCCCGACCCCGCCGCAGCCGAGGGCACGGAAGACCAGCGCCGTCAGGCATTCCGCGACGCCTACCGGCAGCTCGAAACCCGGATCAAGCTGTTCGCCGCGCTGCCGATCGACAAGCTCGAGCGCATGGCGGTCAAGCAGGCGGTCGACCGGATCGGCCACCTCCAGCTGGTGGGCGAGGAACCGCGGTGACCGCAATCGCGACAGCGCCGCGGCTGCACGCGCTCAGCCGCCCCGTCGTCCGTGCCGCGTTTATCGAGTTGATCGCGACCGCGTTCCTGCTGATCGCGGTGGTCGGCTCGGGGATCATGGCCGAGAAGCTGTCGGGCG
Organism: Allostellaceae bacterium; assembly: GCA_035604035.1. GTDB lineage: Bacteria > Pseudomonadota > Alphaproteobacteria > ATCC43930 > CGMCC-115725 > DATARH01. The sequence goes on from DATNJF010000297.1 coordinate 7,372, forward strand.
GGAACGTCGCCATTGCGCTGCTCGCCAACGCGATCGCCACCGGCGGGGCGCTGGTAGCGCTGATCCTCGCGTTCGGGCCGCAATCGGGTGCGCATATGAACCCGGTCGTGACGCTCGCCGCGGCGGCGACCGACGGGCTGCGCTGGCACGCGGTGCCGGCCTATCTCGCGGCGCAGATCGTGGGCGCCATCGCCGGGGTGTGGCTCGCTCATATCATGTTCGGCCTGCCGGTGCTGCAGCTGTCACAGCACATCCGCAGCGGCGTTCCGCAATGGGTCGCCGAGGCGGTGGCGACGTTCGGCTTGCTGATGGTGATCTGGGGCTGCCGCGCGCATAAGGAGCCGGTGACGGCATTCGCGGTCGCCGCCTATATCACCGGAGCCTATTGGTTCACCGCCTCGACCTCGTTCGCCAACCCGGCGGTGACGATCGCCCGTTCACTGAGCGACACTTTCGCCGGTATACGGCCGGTCGACGCGCCTGGCTTCATCGCGGCGCAGTTCGTCGCACTGGCTCTGGCGTTGCCGCTGCTGCGCCGAGCGCCGCTAGCGTCCTAGGCCGGCCGGGCCATCGCCGCAGCGCGCAGGTCGAAGCTCTCGTCAGAGGCTTCTTGCGGCGTTACGCCGCGGCCGGCAGCAAGGAGGCGCCGGGCAAAGGCGTGGTCTGCCGGCTTGTTGATCGACTCGATGCCGAGGAGCTTGTCACCGGCATAGCAGAAGGCGGAATACTCGCCCTTCTCGTAATTGCCGCGCAGCACCACCTGCTGGAACCCAGTGGTGAGGCCGGCGATCTGCAACCGCAGCGCCCCCTGCTCGCTCCAGAACCACGGCAGCGCCGTATAGGGCCCGCCTTTCCCCATCAGCCGGTCAACGACGCAGCGGGCGTGGTCGGCGGCGTTCTGTACCGCCTCCAACCGCACCGGGTTCTTCAGCGAATGGCGCGAGGGGAACGCGGCGCAATCGCCGATCGCCGAGATATTCGGGTCGGCGGTCAGCAGAAGCTCGTTTACGACGACCCCGTTCTCGACCTTGAGACCGGCGGCAGCGGCAAGCCCCTCATTGGGAATAACCCCGATGCTGACGATGACGAGGTCGGCGGGCAGGCTGCGCCCGTCCTGCAGCACGACATGGGTGACCTTGCCGGCGTCGCCGCCGAGGCGCTCAACCCGCGCGCCAAAGCTGAACTCTACCCCGGCGGCGCGATGGGCGTCGGCGAAGAAGGCCGAGGTGTCGGGGCAGACGACGCGTGCCATCACCCGGTCGACCAGCTCGACGATATGGACGGGCTTACCCTTGCCGCGGGCAATCGCGGCGAATTCGAGGCCGATGAACCCGGCGCCGATGACGACGCAATGGCTGGCCGCGGCGAGGCGCTGTTTCAGATCTTCGGTTTCGGCGAGGCTGCGCAGATAGCAGACGCCGTCGAGTTCGACGCCGGGAAGCGGCGGGACGCGGTTGCGCGCGCCCGTAGCGAGGACGAGGTGGTCGTAATCGATCCGCGCTTTGCTGGTGAGCACGACCGCTTTGTCGGCGCGGTCGATCTCGGCGACGGCGCGGCCGGTCACCAGCTCGATGCGGTGCTCGGTGAAGAACGCCTCGGGCCGCATCAGCAAGAGGTCGAGGCCGATCTTGCCGTCGAGGTAGTCCTTGGAGAGCGGCGGGCGCTGATAGGGCAGATGCGGCTCGTCGCCGATCAGCGTGACGCGCCCGTCATAGCCGTGCTGGCGCAGCGAGGCGGCGAGCTGGAACCCACCATGCCCGGCGCCGACGATAACAACGCCGGCGCCAGCCATCAGGTCTGGGTCTCCGGCATGTCGACGATGAGCCCGTCCATCGCCGGGGTCATCACCAGCTGGCAGGAAAGCCGGCTGTTGGGCCGGCGCGGGCTGGCGGCGCCGTCGAGCATGGCGTCCTCGCCCAGCTCCATTTCGGGCAGCTTCGCGAGCTGATCCTCGCGGACAAAGACATGGCAGGTGGCGCACATGCACGAGCCGCCGCATTCGGCGACGATGCCGTCGACACCGTGCAACACGGCGGCCTGCATCACGCTGGTGCCGACCGGCACGTCGAGCGTCGTCGATTTTCCGTCATAGCTCACATAGGTGACGCGCGGCATGTGCTGATGGTCCTGACTCGTGGATGGGAGGAGGTGGCGAGCATGACGCGATCCGCCCGCCGGGGTCGAGCATTTTCAGCGGTGGGAAAGCCGGTATATAAATCTCTGGAACAGGCGCAGCGGGAGGCAGGTCATGAAGAACGGGTTTAAGGTCTGGGATTCCGACACCCATGTCGAGCCCTCGGCCGAGGTCATCGACAAGTATCTCGATCCGGGGTTTCGCAACCGCCTGCCCGAGCTGGCGCAATACCGAGTGCCGATCCGCCCCGGCACGCCGGGCAGCTCGCCCGACCGTCACGTCTACCGCTTTGGCCAGATTTCCTACAGGCGCATCCTCGGCGAGGCGGCGCCGCGCGAGACCCATAGCGGCCGCGACACGGTATGGATGGGCACACAACAGCCCCGCCCCGGCGTCCAGGACGATCAGGCGGCGAACCGCGTCGCCGACATGGATCTGGAAGGGGTCGATGCGCACTTCCTAATCCCGACAGCGTGGACCAGCCTGGTCGGGCACGAAGACCCGTCGCTCGAGATCAATGTGATCCGCGCCTACCACCGGCACATGGAGGATTTCTGCGCCAATTATCCCGGGCGGCTCACCAGCATGATCGTCGCCTCGGCGCGCGACCCCGAGGCCGCCGTGACCGAAATCAAGAAATGGGGCAAGTCCAAATGGGCGGTGGCGGTGATGCCGCTGGTCACCAAGGACATCCCGGCCGACCACCCCGACCTCGAGCCGATCTGGCGGGCCTGCGCCGAACACGACCTGCCGATCGCGCATCACAGCTTCACCTGGACGCCGCCCTATTTCCCCGGCTGCTTCGACGTCTGGGACAACATCTTCCTCGGCCGGCTCGCCTCGCACCCGTGGGGCGCGATGCGGTTTATCGCCTCGGTGATCGGCGGCGGGATCATGGACCGGCATCCCGACCTGCGCGTCGGCATCCTCGAATGCGGGTTCGGCTGGCTGCCGTTCTGGGGACGGCGGATGAACGAGCAGTACGAATATGTCGGCAGCACCGCCAAGCTGAAGCACCACCCCGAGGATTATCTGAAGAGCGGGCGGTTCTTCTGCTCGATCGAACGCCACGAGGGCGAGGACATGTTCAACATGGTCACGCAGTTCCTTGGCGACGATGCGTTGATGTACGCCTCCGATTATCCGCATTCGGAATGCCAATTTCCCAATACGGTGTCGAACATCCTCGACTGGAAGAGCCTTGTCCCCGAGGTGCAAAAGAAGCTGCTATGGGACAACGCCAGCCGGTTCTTCAAGGCGACCTAGCCGGCTCCTTGACCTTAGCGGCGGGCGCCGGTAACGGTCGGCGCCGCCGCACGGTCTCGCGCCACAATATGTAAAGCCCCGAGGCGACGACGACCGCAGCGCCGGCAAGAAGGTGCGGCGTTGGAATATCGCCCCAGATGGCGAGGCCGAGCAGGGTCGCCCAGACCAACGACAGGTAGTTGAACGGCACCACCGCCGAGGGCGGCGCCAGGGTCAAGGAACGCGTCCACCAATATTGTGCAATGCCATTGCCGGCCCCGGCCATCGCCAGAGCGCCGGCATCGAGCCAGCTCGGCTGCTTGAACCCGAACGGCAGCAGGAACAGCGTGCAGATGGTGATGACGATCATCTGGTAGAGGGTCAGCGTTTCGGTCGATTCGGTAAGACTCATCCGCCGGATCGCGACCGCGACCGAGGAGATCAACACCGCGTTGGCGAGCGCGAAGAGCGCGCCGGCCTGGAACGTACTGCGACCCGGCTCGGTGACGATGACGACGCCGATAAACCCGACGACCAGCGCCGACCAGCGGTGCACCCCGACCCGCTCCTTGAGCACGGTCGCCGAAAGGAGGGTGGTGAAGAGCGGCGCGGCGAAGCTGATCGCCACCGCCGAGCCCAAGGACATCAGGCTGAAGGCAAAAAACATGCAGGTCATCGAGCCGAACTGCGAGACGCCGCGCTGGAGATGCGCGAGGTAGCGCCTGGTGCGAAAGACGCCGATGCCGGCGCGCGGCAGGATGATCACCGAGACCGCGACGAGCGCGAAAAGCGCGCGGTAGAACGCGACCTCGCCGACCGGATACTTGCCCACCTCCCATTTGACGATGGCGTTGACCCCGGCGAAGACCACGGTCGAGGCGACCATATAGGCGATGCCGCGCGGGATCTGGTTCTGCCGCCCGAAGGGATCGAGCGCGGTCATCGGCCTAGGAATTCAGACTGCATTGCGGCTTAGCGTCCTTCGAGATGCGCTCTACGAGCGCTCCTCAGGATGAGGAAGGTTCATGGATGGCATAAAGGAAAGTCCTCATCCTGAGGAGGCCGCGAAGCGGCCGTCTCGAAGGACGCACACAACGCTCATCCAGCCTGAATTCTCAGCGTCGCCCGAACAGCCGCTCGATGTCGGAGAGCGCCAGCGTGACGTAGGTCGGGCGGCCGTGATTGCACTGGCCGCTATTAGGGGTCGCCTCCATCTGGCGCAATAGCGCGTCCATCTCGGCCTGCGACAGGCGGTTTCCGGCGCGCACGCTGGTGTGGCAGGCGAGCGTGCCGCAGACGCTGTCGATGCGTTCCTTCAGCGAGAGCGCGTCGTCCCATTCGGCGAGTTCCTCGGCGAGGTCACGGACGAGGGCGGCGATCTCAAGGCCGGGGATGAGGGCCGGCACCTCGCGCACCACGACCGCGCCGGCGCCGAAGCCTTCCAGGATGAGGCCGAACTCGGCGAGTTCCTCAGCGCGGGCGACAAGCCGCGAGGCGAGCGACGGGTCGAGCTCGACCACCTCGGGCAGGAGCAGCACCTGACGCGCCACCCCGCGCGCGGCCAGCGCCTCCTTCATCCGCTCATGGACGATCCGCTCGTGCGCGGCGTGCTGATCGACCAACACGATCCCGGACGGGGTCTCGGCCAGGATGTAGGTGCCGTGCAGCTGGGCGCGGGCGCTGCCGAGCGGCGCCTCGCTGTCGTCCGGCGATGGAGCGGCGATCTCGGCAGCGAGGCCGGGTGCGAGAAACGCGTTGCCGGTCTCGTAGAGGGCGCGCGGCGCCGTCGGCGGCGGCAGCGGAAAGCGCGGCATCGCCGCATTGGTCGGCGTGCGGAAGGCCGCAAGCGCGGCGTCGGCAACCGTCGTCGAGGCGCGATGCCCGGCGCCTTCCAGCGCGTGGCGCAGGGCACCGACGATAAGACCGCGGATGAGGCCGGAATCGCGGAAGCGGATTTCAGTCTTGGCCGGATGGACGTTGACGTCGATCTCGGCCGGCGGGCCATCGACAAAAAGCGCGACGACCGGGTGACGGTCGCGCGCCAGCACATCCTGATAAGCGGCGCGCACCGCGCCGGTCAAAAGCCGGTCGCGCACCGGGCGGCCGTTGACGACAAGGTACTGATCGCGCGGCAGGCCGCGGTTGAGAGTCGGCAAGCCGATCCGCCCGGTGAGGCGGAAGCCGCCGCGCTCGGCATCGATGGCTATGGAATTCTCGGCGAAGTCGCGGCCGAGGAGCGCGGCGAGCCGGGCCCGGCGCGGGTCGTCGCCGGTGATCGATGTGGTCTCACCGGCGAGGCGCAGCAGTACGCGGTCGTCGTCGCCGAGCACCGTGAAGGCGATACCGGGATAGGCCATCGCCAGGCGCTTGACCGCGTCGACCGCCTGGTCGCGCTCGCTGCGCGGCGTCTTCATGAATTTGAGCCGCGCCGGGGTGGCGAAGAACAGGTCGCGCACCTCGACCCGCGTGCCGGGCGGATGCGCCGCCGGTACGGGCGCGCGCTTCTGCCCGCCCTCGACCGCGATTTCCCAAGCGCTGTCGGCGCCAGGCAGCCGGGAAATGATCTTCAGGCGGCTGACCGCGCCGATCGACGGCAACGCTTCGCCGCGGAAGCCGAGCGCAGCGATCTCGATAAGATCGTCGTTGGGCAGTTTCGAGGTGCAATGACGCTCGACCGCGAGCGACAGCTCGTCGGCGCTCATCCCGCCGCCATTGTCGGCGACCGCGATCAGCGCTTGGCCACCCTCCCGCAAGGTAACCTCGATGCGATCTGCACCGGCGTCGATGGCGTTCTCGACCAGCTCCTTGACCGCCGCCGCCGGGCGCTCGATGACCTCGCCCGCGGCGATACGGTTGACCAGGATGGGCGGCAATTGGCGGATCGGCATTGCCCACCAGTTTACCAAGAGCGCAGCGGCGGCGGCGAATTGTGTTTGCCGGACGCGCGCGCCGCGCGGAAGCACTTGCCGCAAATACGAAACTTACGCGCTTAACCTTCTAGCAACGATCTCTTAACTCTTGCGTTCGCAGAATCGGCGTCGAGCCATGAGCAGATGACGATGAGGCAGGCACAAACCTATCTACAAACTTATCTTCGGCGGCACTGGGCGAATCTCCAGGTGGCGGCGCTCGGCCTGGCGATCGGCCTCACGTTGTTTCTCGGTATCCGCGCGATGAGCCCGCATCCGGGCGAGGCCTGCACCCAATTGGGCCAGATCCGCGAGGAATGGGAGATCGGGGCGCCGACGCAATCACTGATGTGCGTCGCCACGCTCGACGGCGATCTGCGCTATGGCCACATGATCCTGCCGCCGCCAAAGAAGAAGCCACAGCAATAGCCGGCCGGCGCCGCGCGTTTCGGCGCATCTGTCCTGTTCCGCCTTCGCCTTGACATGCTACGGGGTTCTCCTGTGGACTGACCCTTCCGGCGCCCGTTAACCGCCGGCGAAGGACAAGAATATGGCGGCAGCGCTTCCCAAGAAATCGGCGGAGGAACGGCAGAAGAGCGATCCCAGCGCGGTCGACTATGTGGCACGGGTCAGAGCGCTGGCGCCGCTTCTCGCCGCGCACGCGCAGGAGATCGACGAGCAGCGCGAACTCCCGAAGGAGATCGTCGTTCGGATGATCGATGAAGGGTTCTTCCGCCTCCTGTTGCCGCGCTCGCTGGGTGGCGCTGAGCTGCTGCCCGCGCAGTACGTGCCGATCATCGAGGCCTTCGCCGAAGTCGATGCCAGCACCGCCTGGTGCCTCAACCAGAATTCCGGCTGCTCGATGACCGCGGCCTATCTCTCGGCCGAGGTGGCCAAGGAGATTTTCGGTAGCCCGCGCGGGATTTTGGCGTGGGGTCCGGGGCCGGGCGAGGCCCGGGTTGTCGCTGGCGGCTACAACGTCACCGCGACCTGGGCCTTCGCCAGCGGCAGCCACCACGCGAGCTGGCTCGGCTGCCACGTGCCGGTGATCGAAGCGAACGGCCGCCCGCGGCTCGAATGCGACGGGACACCAGCGGTGCGCACGTTGTTCTTCCCGAAGAGCAAGACCAAGTTCGCCGATATCTGGCACACGATGGGCCTGCGCGGCACCGGCAGCGACCAGTACTCGGTCAAGGACCTGTTCGTGCCCGAAGCCTATTCGCTGCCCTCGATCGCGCGCAACTCGCCGGAACGGCGGCGCGAAAAGGGCCTCGTCTACGCGTTCTCCAGCCTGTCGATGTACGCCGTCGGGTTCGCCGGGGTGGCGACCGGCTGCGCCCGCTCGACGATGGCCTCGTTCATCGAGCTGGCGCGCGACAAGATCCCGCGCGGCGCGCGGGTCACCATGCGCAACAACCACGTCATCCAGGCCCAGGTGGCGCGGGCCGAGGTGAGGGTGTCATCGGCCTGGGGGCATTTGCTCCGCTCGCTTGAGGACGTCACCGAGGCGGTCAGAGAGCGAGGCCACATCACGATCGACGAACGGATGGCGATCCGCCTCAACTCGACCTATTGCATCCACACTGCGATGGACGTGATCGACATCCTCTATCAGGCGGCGGGTGCGACGGCGATCTTCAACGAGAACCCGTTCGAGCGGCCGTGGCGCGACGTCCACTCGGTGTCGCAGCAAATCCAGGGCCGCCAGGCGCATTTCGAGACGGTCGGCGCCTACATGATGGGGCTCGAGGCGGATACGAGCTGGCTGTAACGCGGGCGCTCACGCCAGCCCCACGGCCGCGCCCGGTCAAGCAAAGCGCTGGCGGCTCCATTGCCAGACCGCCGCGAAGCCGATGATGTCGTAGACGATGTAACGCCAACCTGGAAAGTAATCGAACACATCAAAACCGAAGAGCCCCACCACGCCGAGATACGTCGCCCCCAGCAGGACGAGCACCAGGGTGGTGAAATCGATGAGCCACATATCCGCCCTGTCCGCTATCGCCGGCGTTGAGATGGGCCTTAGCTCCTGAGGATGGGCGCGCAGCGCGACGCAGCAATCTCGATGGGAGTGTGCACTCGGTACGAGATTGCTTCTCCCGGATCAAGTCGGGGGTCGCAATGAGGGCTGAATGGCTACTCGCTATTGCGCCCGTATTCGGCGCGCACGCGGTTGTGGAGATTGGCGAGACCGGCGGCAATGTAGCCGCCGTCGATGGCGATCTCGGCGCCGCTGATAAAGCTCGCCTCGTCGGAGGCGAGGAAGACCACTAGATCGGCGCACTCCTTGGGCAGGCCCTGTCGTCCCATCGGGATCGCCACCCGCGCCGCATGGGCGAAATCGGGGCCGCCGCTCTGGAAAAACCCGGTCTCGGCGATCTGGCCGGGATGGATCGAGTTGACCCGGATATTCCACGGGGAGAATTGCAGCACCGCGGTCTTGGTGAGACCGCGCAGCGCCCATTTGGTCGCCGTATAACCGGCGTCGTCATGCGCGGTCATGCCGGCGGTCGACGAGATGTTGATGATCGAGCCGCCGCCCCCCGTCTTAATCAAGGTATCGCGGATCGCAGGCGCGCAATGCTTCATCCCGAGCAGCGGGCCGGTGATGTTGACCGCGAGCGTGCGGTTCCACGCCTCGACCGTGGTGTTGACGATGGTCTGGCGGGCGATCGTGCCGGCGTTGTTGACCAGGATGTGGAGGCCGCCGAACGCCGCGAGGGTCGCGGCTACGACCCGCTTCCAAGATTCCTCGTCGGCGACATCCTGGACCAGGAATTGCGCCCTGCCGCCGCCGGCGCTCAGCCGTGCGGCGAGCGCCTCGCCGGCGCTGGCATCGATATCGGTGAGCATCACCGCGGCGCCCTCGCGCACCATCAGCTCGGCGTCGGCGACGCCCTGGCCGCCCGCGCCGCCGGTGATCAGCGCGACCTTGCCGGATAGTCGGGGCATAAGGACCTCCCGCGGCTAGGGTGAAACATGTTCATCGCGCAGGCTCGGCTCATAGCCTTTGCGCGGGTATTCATCGGTGTAATGCCGGAGTCCGTGATGGCTCGCTTCGCTGTGCGGATGTGCGCGTAGGTTTCCGATATCGATATCGACTCCCAGTCCTGGAGCGGTCGGCAAATCGATCCAGCTATCCTTGACCGCGAGCCCCTGTGTGGCGATGTCTCTGCACACGTTTTCGAAGTTCACGAAATACTCGGTGATCTTGAAATTAGGGATCACCGCCGAAACGTGCACCGTCGCCGCCAAGCCGACGAGCGGAGAATTGTAATTGTGCGGCGACATGACCACGGCCTGCGGCTGCGCCATGACGGAAATATCCATCAGCGCCGAGATGCCGCCAATCGCGCAGATATCGGGGTTGAGGATGTCGGCGGCGCGGCGCGACAGGCACTCGAAGAACGTTCCTTGGTGTAGAGCGCCTCGCCGGTGACGATCGGGATCGCCACCTTGTCGCGCACCTCGGCGAGCAAAGCGAGATTGTCGGCGAGGCACGGCTCCTCGTACCATTCGATGCCGAGCGCCTCGAGCCGGCGGCCGATGCGGATCGCGTGCTGCGGCGAGAAGCGGCGATGCGCCTCGACCAGAATTTCGAAATCGGGGCCCAGCGCCTCGCGCATCGCGGCGACGTAGCGGATCGCGAAATCCTCGTCCTTGCGGTCAACATGGGTGCGCCACGGTCCGGGGAACGGATCGAACTTGGCGGCGGAGAAACCCATCGCCTTCACCTTGAGCGCGCGCTCGACCCCGTCCTCGATCGTCGTGCGCCCGGCCCAGCCATTTGCGTAGATGCGGACCCTTTCGCGGGACGGGCCGCCCAGGAGGTTGTAGACCGGCTGGCCGGCGATCTTGCCGATAATGTCCCAGGAGGCGATCTCGATCGCGCTCCATGCCGAGAGCAGCTCCATCGAGCCGCGCTTGATCGCGAAGTCGTCGAACATGATCTGGCCGGTGTGGCGGATGTTGAACACCGGCCGGCCGATCACATGCGCCGCCATCTTTTCGATCAGGACCGCGATAACTTCCTCGCGGCCATGCGTGACATAGGCCTCGCCCCAGCCATGGGCGCCGTCCTCGGTCTCGACCCGGCACAGCAGCAGGTCCTTGGAACTGCCGGTGCCGAGGATGAAGTTTTCGATGCGAGCGATCTTCATGGGGAAGCCCTCCACGCCTCGATATCGAGAAACGTGCTCTGGTAGGTGGCACCGGCGCCGAGATCGGTGTAGCGGTCGGAGACCAGCATGTTGACTGTGCCGGAGACGGTCTCGCCCGCCGAGCGCTGGCCCGGCACTAGCACGACACCGGGACGGACCTCGTCGCTGATCTTGAGCACGAGGCCGACCGCACCGCGCTCGTTGTGCAGCCGCACCTTGGCACCGTTCTCGAGGCCGCGCGCGGCGGCCTCGTCGGGATGGAGGATGGCGATCGGCGCGCCCTCGCGGCGACGTAGGAACTCGACCCCGGCATAAGCGGTGTGAGCCTGGAAATAGCCCGGCGCGGTGAGGAGACGCAGCGGCCAGCGCGCGGCGTCGCGTTCCTCGTCCGGGTCGGGCCGCCAGTCCGGCATCGGCGCGAGACCGGCGGCAGCGAGCTGCGCCGAATAGAATTCGAGCTTGCCGGACGGCGTCGCGAAACGCTGGCCTTCGGGCGGAGCGAGTGAGACCGGCTTGCCGTCGCGCAGTTTCGCCGGATCGAGCCCGGCAACCGCGCCCTTGGCGCCGTCGAGCAGCGCCGCGAGCGCGTCCTGCGGCTTCGCGCGATAGATCGGCTCGTCGAGCCCCATGCACTGCGCCAAATCCTGCGCCAGGCGGAAATTGGAGCGCGCCTCGCCCTGCGGCGGCACCGCCGCCGGCGCATATTGCAGGTAATAGGCGCCGTAAGCGCGGTAGAGGTCTTCGGTCTCGAGGTAGGTGGTGGCCGGCAGCACGATGTCGGCGTAGCGCGCGGTGTCGGTCATAAACGGGTCATGGACCACGGTGAAAAGGTCGTCGCGCGCCAAGCCCCGGCGCACCGCGCCGGCGTCGGGACAGGTGACGGCCGGATTGTTGGCGGCCACGAAAAGCGCCCGGATCGGCGGGTCTTTCATGTTGAGCAGCGCGTCGCCGAGGCGGAGATGGTTGACCGCGCGGGTGTCGGGCGCCCCCGAGGGATTACGCACCGCGTCGAAATTGAACTCGTAAACCGGCACGGTCAGCAGCAGCGCGCCGCCGCCGCGCCGGGCATAGGCGCCGGTGACCCCAGGCAGCAATGCCACCGCGCGCAACGCCTCGCCGCCGCGCATGAGCCGCGTCATCCCCTCGCCGAGCCGGATGAACGATTTCCTTGCCGCGCCGTACATCGCGGCCAAGTTCTCAATATCGATAGCTTGTAACAAGGTGATCTCGGCCACACGGTCGGGCGAAAATCGCGGCAGCACCTCGGCTTCGAGCCGGTCGAAGCCGGTGGTGTGCGCGGCGATGTAATCGCGGTCGACCAGCCCGTCGCGCGCCAGGATGTGCGTGATGCCGAGCGCCAGCGCCGCGTCGGTGCCGATGCGGATCGGCAGGTGGAAATCGGCCTGCGCCGCGGTGCGGCTGCGGCGCGGATCGATGACGACGAGCTTGACCCCGCGCTTGCGCGCCGCCTCGACCCGGGCCCAGAAATGCACATTGGTGGCGACGAGGTCGGCGCCCCAAGCGACGATCAGGTCACTGTCGTCGACACTCTCGGGATCGGCGCCGCCGACCGGCCCGACGGTGACGTTCCACGCCTCTTCGCAGCACGTGTCGCAGACCGTGCCGGCGAGAAGCCGGGTGGCGCCGAGCGAGCGGAAGAGGCCCAAGGGCAGGCCGCGGTTCATGATGCCCTGGTGCGCGCTATAGGCGTATCCGAGCAGCGCCTCCGGGCCGGACTCGGCGATGATCGCCTTCCAGCGCGAGGCGATTTCGTCGAGCGCGTCGTTCCACGAAATCGGCGCGAATTTCCCCTCACCCTTGGCGCTGATGCGGCGCAGCGGCGTCTTCAGCCGCTCCGGCGAATGCACCAGCTCGTGGTCGCGATTGACCTTGGCGCAGGCGAAGCCGGCGGTGAACGGCTGGCCGGGATCGCCCTTGATGCGCTTGACCCGGCCGTCCTCGACCTCGACCAAGAGCGAGCACATGTCCGGGCAATCGTGGGCGCAAGCGACGCGGATCGTTTCCATGCCGCCCTTATACGGATCGGGTTATGATCCGCCAACCTCGCGCAGGAGAAAGAAGATGCCCGACCTGTTAGAAGCCGTCGAAAACGGCGTCGCCTGGCTGACCCTCAACCGCCCGGAGCGGCTCAACGCGCTGTCGCCGGAGATGACGGGGAGCCTGACCGAGACTTTGAACCGGCTCGCCACCGAGCGCGAGGTCGGCGCCATCGTCATCACCGGCGCCGGGCGCGGCTGGTGCTCGGGCGGCGACGTCAAGACCATGGAGAGCCGCGGTCGCGACCAGAGCGTCGAGGACCGGGTCGAGGGGCTGCGCCGGGCGCACCAGCTGCCGCTGCTCATGCGCAATTGTCCGAAGGTGATCATCGCCGCGATCAACGGCCCGGTCGCCGGGGCAGGGCTCGGGCTGGCGCTGGCTTGCGACTTGCGTGTGGCGGGGAAATCGGCGCGGTTCGGCACCGCGTTTGTCCGCATCGGCTATTCGGGCGATTACGGCGGATCGTGGAGCCTGACGCGGCTCGTCGGCACCGCGAAGGCGCGGGAGATGTACCTGCTCGGCGACGTCATCGACGCCGAGGAGGCGGCGCGGCTCGGCATCGTCAACAAGCTGGTCGATGACGACAAGCTGCGCGACGAGGCGATGGCCCTGGCACGACGGATCGCCGACGGACCGCGCATCGCGCTCGGCTACATGAAGAAGAACCTGCTCGCCGCCGAGACCGAGCCGTTCTCGACCGTGCTGGAATTGGAGGCCGAGCACCAGGCGCGCTGCGCCTTCACCGAGGACCACAAGGAGGCGGTCGCCGCCTTTGTCGAGAAGCGCCGGCCGGTGTTCAAGGGGCGGTGATCCGATGGCCGGGCTCTATTTCGAGGAATTCTCCGAAGGCCAGGTGTTCGAGCACGCGCTCAGCCGCACGGTGACCGAGACCGACAACGTGCTGTTCACGACGATGACGATGAACCCGCAGCCGCTGCACCTCGACGCCGAATTCGCCAAGACCACCGAATTCGGCCGGCCGCTGGTCAACAGCATTTTCACCCTCGGGCTAGTGATCGGGATTTCGGTCGGCGACACGACGCTGGGCACGACGGTGGCGAATTTGGGGATGAGTGACGTGCGCTTCCCGAAACCGGTGTTCCACGGCGACACGGTGCGGGCGAAGACGACGGTCATCAGCTTGCGCCGGAGCAAGTCGCGCAGCGACGCCGGGATTGTCGAGTTCGAGCATGTCGGCCTCAACCAGCACGGCGACACGGTGGCGATCTGCCGCCGCGCCGCCTTGATGAAATGCCGGCCGGTTTAGGGAGAAGACATGCCGATCCGCTCGTTCCTGTTTGTCCCGGCCGACAGTGAGAGGAAGCTCGCCAAGGGCCTGGAGTCGGGCGCCGACGCGCTGATCCTCGACCTCGAGGATTCAGTGGCGGCGGCGAACCGGCCGATCGCCCGCCGCCAGGCGCGCGAATTCCTCGTTGCAAATAATTCGAACAAAGTCGTACGATATGTCCGGATCAACCCGCTCGCCAGCGGCCTCGCGCTCGATGATCTCGCGGCAATAGTGGCCGGAAAACCCGACGGCATCCTGCTGCCCAAATGCACGCCCGAGGACGTGCGGACGGTCGACCATTATCTCTCGGCCTTCGAGGCCGCGGCGGGCAACGAGGTCGGCGTTATTCGCATCGTCGCCATCGCCACCGAGACCGCCGAGGCGGTGTTCGCGCTTGGCAATTACGCCGGGTCGTCGCCGCGGCTGGAGGCGATCACCTGGGGCGCCGAGGATTTGTCGGCCTGCATCGGCGGCAACAACCGCACCATCGACGGCGCCTATGACGGGCCGTACCTGCTGGCCCGCTCGCTATGCCTGCTGGCCGCATCGGCCGCCGGGGTCGCCGCGCTCGACACGATCTACACCGATTTCCGCGACACCGACGGCCTCAAGGCCGAGGCGGTGGCGGCGCGCCGCTCGGGCTTTACCGGCAAGATGGCGATCCACCCAGCGCAGCTTGCGGCCATCAACGAGGTTTTCTCAACCAGCGCCGAGGAGCGCCAATGGGCCGAGGCGGTTATCGCCGCGTTTGTCGCCAACCCCGGCGCCGGCACGCTCGCGCTCGGCGGCAAGATGATCGACAAGCCGCATCTGGTGCTGGCTCGGCGGTTGTTGGGCCTGCCGCCCGGCTGAAACGCCGCTTTAATCTTTAAACCGGGGATGGCGGAGTAGAATGCCGCTGTAAAATCTGCACCCAACCGCCATATGGCTGCGCATCATGGCGACACGACGATCGTTTCTTCTCGGCAGCGCCTGTAGCGTCGCGCTGATCAAAGCGCTGCCAGCGCTGGCCGATACCGCCGGCCCCGACCTCCAGACCATACATGTTCTCAACCGGCTCGGTTTTGGCCCTACGCCCGGCGATGTCGCGCATATCCAGCAGATCGGCATCGACCGCTATATCGACGAGCAGCTGCACCCCGCCGCGATCTCCGAGCCGCCTGAACTGGCCCAGCGCCTCGCCGCGCTCGACACGCTGAGGCTCGATCCAATCCAGCTCTTCGTCCAATACGGCCCGCAACTGCCAATCTTGAATGGCGGGGTCAAGCCGACCCCCGAAGAGGCGAAGGCGCGACGCGAGCGCGCCCGCATCATCGCGCAGCAGGCTTCCTGGGCACGGGTGTGGCGGGCGCTCTACAGCCCGCGCCAGCTACAGGAGGCGATGGTCGACTTCTGGTACAACCATTTCAACGTCTTCGCCGCCAAGGGTCTCGATCATTTGTGGATCGGCCATTTCGAGAGCACCGCGATCCGGCCCTACGCGCTCGGTCATTTTCGCGACCTGGTACAGGCCACCGCGCACCACCCGGCGATGCTGTTCTACCTCGACAACCAGCTCAACACCCAGCCGGGCAGCCCCGGCGCCAAGGGCGAGCAGACCGGGATCAACGAGAATTACGCGCGCGAGCTGATGGAGCTGCACACGCTCGGGGTTAATGGCGGCTATACCCAGGACGACGTCATTGCCCTGGCGCATATTCTCACCGGCTGGGGCCTCGACCGGCCGGCGTTCCGCATCGGCGCCGGCGCCGGCTTTCGCTTCGACCCGTCGCGGCATGACTTCACCGCGAAGACGTTCCTCGGCCACCCCATCGCGCCGGGCGGCGAGGAGCAGGGCATCGCGGCGATCGACATCCTGGTGCGGAGCCCGGCAACCGCGCGTCACATTTCCCTCCAGCTGGCGCAGTATTTTGTCGCCGACAACCCGCCACCGGCGCTGGTCGACCGGCTGACGCAGCGCTTTAGCCAAACCGATGGCGACATCACCGCGGTGCTGAAGGCGCTGTTCACCTCGCGCGAATTCCGCGACAGCGCCGGGCAGAAATACAAGACGCCATATCAGTATGTGCTGTCGGCGGCGCGCGCCGCAGGGACCGCGGTCAATAACCCGCGGCCGCTCTTGGGTACGATGGCGCGGCTCGGCATGCCGCTCTATTTCTGCCCGACCCCAGACGGCTACAAGAACACCGAGGACGCCTGGCTCAGCCCCGACGCGACGACCTTGCGGGTGGGCTTTGCCACCGGGCTCGGCCGCGGCGTGCTACCGCTGAAGAACCCGCCGACGCCCGACGATCAACCAGGCAACGCGATGGCGGCGGCCCCCAACAGCCAAGCGCCCAATATGGCGGCGCCACAGCTCGTCTCGCAGCAGAACGAGCCGGCCGCACCGAAGGGAGACCCGCTCGACCCGGCACCGCTGCAGGCGCTTCTGGGGCCGATCCTCAGCCCGCACACCCTGTCGGCAATCGCCGAGTCGCCGCCGGAATTGCAAGCGGCACTGATCCTCGGCAGCCCCGATTTCATGCGCAGATAGGCATGATTGCGATCCGCGCGCTCGCCGCTCTGTACTTTGTCTGGCTGGTCGCGCCGCTTCCGGCACATGCCGACGCTGCCCTCGACCGGCAGATCATCCATGTCCTCAACCGGATCGCGTTCGGCCCAACGGCTGAGACGGTCGCGCATGTCAAAGCGACCGGCATCGACCGCTATATTGACGAGCAGCTCGACCCCAGCGCTTTGCCGGAGCCGACGGCGCTGACCGATCGCCTGGCCGCGCTCGACACGCAAGGGCTCGGCGCCTCGCAGCTTTTCGCCCAATACGGGCCGCAGCCGGGCGAGACCATGGAGGGCGCCAAGCCGACGCAAGAAATGATCGACGCGCGGATCAAACGCGCCGACTCGATCCTCCAGCAGGCGCGCGCCGCGCGGGTCTACCGCGCGCTTTACAGCCCGCGGCAGCTGCAGGAGGTCTTGGTCGACTTCTGGTTCAACCACTTCAATGTCAACGCCTATAACGGGTTCGACATGCTGTGGGTCGGCAATTTCGAGAATGAGGCGATCCGGCCGCATGTGCTCGGTCATTTTCGCGATCTGGTGCTGGCCACGGCGCAACATCCGGCGATGCTGTACTATCTCGACAATCAGGACAGCACCGCGCCCGGCAGCCCCAATGCCAGCACTCTCTTCAGCGACATCAACGAGAACTACGCCCGCGAGCTGATGGAGCTGCACACGCTGGGCGTCGATGGCGGCTATACCCAGCAAGACGTCACGACGCTGGCGCACATCCTCGCCGGATGGGGGTTCAATTATCAAAGCCTGAGCACGGGGTCGGGCCCGGCCTTCGCGTTCATCGCGTCGCGCCACGACCCGGTGGAGAAGATTTTCCTCGGCCAGCGCATCGCACCCGGCGGCATCGAGCAGGGGATCGCGGCGATCGACATCCTGGCGAAGAGCCCGGCGACGGCGCATCACATCGCCTTCGAACTGGCGCAGTATTTCGTCGCCGACCAGCCGCCAGCCGCGCTGGTCGACCGGCTGGCGGAGCAATTCCTCAGCAGCGACGGCGACATCAAGGCCGTGATAAAGGCGTTGTTGACGAGCCCGGAATTCCGCGACAGCGCCGGGCAGAAATATAAGACGCCGTACCAATACGTGCTGTCGTCGGTGCGCGCCACCGGAGGCCGGGTCAAGAGCCCGACGCCATTTCTCGGGACCATGGCGCAGCTCGGCATGCCGCTCTATCTCTGCCCGACGCCGGATGGCTACAAAAATACGCAGGACGCGTGGCTCAGTCCCAGCGGCACGACAGAGCGGACCAACTTCGCCTCCCTGGTCGGCAGCGGCGCGCTGCTCAACTATGTCCCGCCCGACGAGCAGGCGCCGCATGTGGTGGCTGCTTCGACCGCACCCAATGCGAAGCCAATCGCGGTCAACGCCTCAGCACTCGAAGCGCTGCTAAGTCCGATCCTCACCGAGCATACGCGCGCCGCGATCGCCGGGTCGCCGGCGGCGCTGAAGGCCGCGCTCCTTCTCGGCAGCCCCCATTTCATGAGACGATAGGTGCGACCATGTTGAGACGCGATTTCGTCAGACTGACCGGCGGCGCGGCGCTCGGAGCGATCGCCTCACCCTGGCTCGGGCCGATCTGGGCGGCGCGAGCCGATGGCCCGCCCAAGCGGATGATCGTCGTCATGCTGCGCGGCGCGGTCGACGGGCTCAATGTCGTCGTGCCCTACGGCGAGGCGGCCTATTACGAGGCGCGCTCGACGATTGCGATTCAAAAACCAGGCACCGACACCGGCGCGCTCGCGTTGGACGGGCATTTCGGGTTGCACCCGGCCCTGGCGCCGCTGATGGCGATGTGGAACGACAAGAAGCTCGCCTTTATCCATGCCGCCGGCTCGCCCGACCCGAGTCGCTCGCATTTCGACGCGCAGCTCTTTATCGAGAACGGCACCCCCGGGCATGCCACCACGCCGGACGGATGGATGAACCGGCTGCTAGCGGCGCTGCCGGGACCGCGCAGCCCAACCGACGCGCTCTCGGTTGGCCCGACCCTGCCCTACATTCTCAAGGGGCCAGTGGCGGTCGCGAACCTACCGCTTGGACCCAAGGCGGCGGCGCCGATGGCGATCGACCGGCCCGAGATCGCCAGCGCGTTCGACAAGCTCTATGACGGCGCCGACAAGCAGAGCGAGGCCTATCGCCAGGGCCGCGCCGCGCGCACGCAGCTGGTCGCCGACATGGCCGGCGACGAGCAGAAGATGGCCGATAACGGCGCGCCGCCCGCCAACGGATTTCCGGCCATCGCCGGCCGGCTGGCGCAGCTAGTGACGCAGGATAAGCACATCCGCCTCGCCTTCGTCAGCCTCGGCGGCTGGGACACCCACGCGCGCCAGGGCAACGATAAGGGCCAACTCGCCGGCAATCTGAAGGCGTTAGGCGACGGGCTCACGGCGCTGCAGCAGGGGCTGGGTCAGGACTGGAACGACACTGTGCTTGCGGTGGTCTCCGAGTTCGGCCGCACCGTCCACGAGAACGGCAATGGCGGGACCGATCACGGCCACGGCAACGTCATCTGGGTGATGGGCGGCCCGGTCAAAGGCGGCAAGGTCTATGGCCAATGGCCCGGCCTCGCCACGGCGCAGCTGTATCAGGGGCGCGACCTGGCGGTGACCACCGATTATCGCAACCCGCTGGCGACGATCGCTGAGAAGCACTTGCGGCTCGATGACAAGGCGCTGGCCAAGATCTTCCCCGGCATGCCCTCGGCGCGCGGCGATTTCGCTGATATCCTCGCGGCGTGAGCGAGCAAAACCCGTTTTTCGAAGAGTGGACGACCCCGTTCGGTCTGGCACCCTTCGACCGCATCCGGCCTGAGCATTTCCCGCCCGCCTTCGACCGCTTCATGGCAGAGGAGCTGGCCGAGATCGCCGCGCTGACCGGCGTGGCCGAGAAGCCGAGCTTCGCCAACACGATCGAGGCGCTGGAGCGAGGCGGGCGTGGGCTCGACCGGGTCGGCGACGTGTTCTCCAACCTGCGCTCGAGCGCGACCAACCCCAAGCTCGACGCGGTCGCCCGCGACTACGCGCCGAAGCTCGCGGCGCATCGCAGCAAGATCGCGCTCGACCCCAAGCTGTTCGCGCGGATCGACGGGGTCGATCAGGAACGCGACAAACTCGGCCTCGCGCCGGATCAGCTACGGCTCTTGGAACGCCATCATCTGCGCTTTGTCCGCGCCGGGGCGCTGCTCGGGCCCGCGGAGAAGGCGCGGATGGCCGAGATCACCACGCGGATGGCGTCGCTGCACACGCATTTCGGCCAGAACGTACAGCACGACGAGGATGAGTGGCGGCTGGTGCTCGACGAGGCCGATCTCGAAGGCCTGCCCAAGTTCGCTCACGACGCCGCGGCCGAGGCGGCGAGGGAGCGCGGGCTCGACGGCAAATACGTCATCACCCTGTCGCGCTCGTCGGTCGAGCCATTCCTGATGTTCTCGGCGCGGCGCGATCTACGTGAGGCCGCGTACCGCGCGTGGGTCCAGCGCGGCGAGCACCGGGGCGAACACGACAACGCGCCGCTGATCGCAGAGCTGATCCAACTGCGCCAGGAGCAGGCGCGGCTGCTCGGTTACGACACCTATGCCGCCTACCGGCTCGACGACACGATGGCGAAGACGCCGGAGGCCGCCGAGCACCTGCTGGAACAGGTCTGGGAGCCGGCGAAGGACAAGGCCGCCGCCGAGCGCGCGGAACTCGCCGCCGCGGCCAATGCCGACGGGCTCAATGAGCCGATCGCAGCTTGGGATTGGCGTTACTACGCCGAGAAGGTGCGATCGCAAAAATACGATTTCGACGAAGCCGCGGTGAAACCGTTTTTCGTGCTCGACAACATGGTCGCGGCGATGTTCGACGCGGCCGGGAAGCTGTTTGGCGTCAGCTTTGTGCCGCGCCGGGATTGCCCGGTCTATCACCCGGATGTGCGCGCCTACGAGGTGCGCGGGACGGACGGCACGGCGATCGGCCTCTTCCTGCACGACAATTTCGGTCGCACCGGCAAGCGCTCGGGCGCGTGGATGTCGAGCTACCGCGACCAGGAGAACCTTGACGGTCCGGTGCTGCCGATCGTCGTCAACAACAACAATTTTTCCAAGGGCGACCCGACGCTCTTGAGCTTCGACGACGCCAAAACCCTGTTCCACGAATTCGGGCATGGGCTGCACGGTCTGCTCTCCCAGGTGCGCTACCGCTCGCAATCGGGCACTGCGGTGCTGCGCGACTTCGTCGAGTTCCCGTCGCAGATCTTCGAGCATTGGGCGCAAGCGCCGGAGACGCTGCGCCGATACGCCCGCCACTACCTGACCGGCGAGCCGATCCCCGAGGCGCTGATCGACAAGCTCTTGGCGGCGCGCAACTTCAACCAGGGTTTTGCGACTGTCGAATACGCCGCCTGCGCGATGATCGACCTTGAGCTGCACGCGCGCAAATCCGATGCCCCGCTCGACATCGCCTCATTTGAGAAGGATTTTCTCGCGCGGGTCGGGATGCCGGCCGAGATCGGGCTTCGCCACCGCCCGACGCAGTTCCAGCATCTGTTCGACGGCGCCGGCTATGCCGCCGGGTATTACGCCTATCTATGGGCCGAGGTGCTCGACGCCGACGGTTTCGCCGCCTTCACCGAGGCGGGCAACGTCTTCGACCCCGCCACCGCTTCACGGCTCAAGGCGATCTACAGCGCCGGCGACACGCGCGACCCGATGGCGCTCTATCGCGCGTTCCGCGGCCGCGATCCGGCGATCGAGCCGCTGCTCGCCCAGCGCGGGCTCGACGCCTAGCGAGTCGCGGGCGCGGCGTTGTAATCCTTCTCGCTGACCGGCTCGAACCAGGCGGTGCCGTTGCCGGCGTCGTCGACCTCCATCATCGCCAGATGGGCGAAGAACTGGCCGGGCGCGGCGCCGTGCCAGTGCCAGGTGTCGGGCGGGATCGTCACCGTATCGCCCGGCTCGAGGATCTGCGGCAGCGAGCCCTTGAAGCAGATGCGGCCGATCCCGGCGGTACAGTACAGCGTCTGGCCGACCGGATGGGTGTGCCAATTGGTGCGGCCGCCGGGGTTGAAATTGTACATCGTCGCCCGCATCCGCGACGGCTTCTCGCCGACCATGACAACATCGGTCCAAACAACACCGGTGAAATTATCCGGCGCCGCCGGCCGCGTCGGCCGTGCACCCACGCGCACCACGCCCTTTGCCATTTCCCACCCTCCGTCGACAACGGCGGACCAGCTACCCCCGCAGCCGAACCGGCGGCACCTCTCTCGGAATTATCAGGTTGCACCCGGTCGTCGCCTTGACCTCGTCGACCGAGACGCCGGGCGCGATCTCCTTCAACGCCATACCTTCCGGTGTGATCTCGAACAGGCCGTAATTGGTGATGACGAGATCGACGACGCCTTTCGCCGTCACTGGGATGGCGCAGCGCTCGACCAGGCGCGGGGCGCCGCGGCGGGTCGTCTGCTCCATCGCGACAAAGACATGCTTCGCGCAGGCCGCGAGGTCCATCGCGCCGCCGATGCCGCCGCCTTTCTGCCCGGCCATCTTCCAATTGGCGAAATCGCCGTTCTCGGCGACCTCGTAGGCGCCGAGCACGGTCACATCGATGCGGCCGCTGCGGATCATCCCAAACGCGTCGGCGTGATGCACGATCGCCGAGCCGGGGTTCATCGTCACGTGCTGGCCGCCGGCGTTGACGAGGTGCAAATCCTCCTTGCCGGGCGCGGCGAGCGGGCCGTAGCCGACGACCCCATTCTCGGAATGGAAGATGATCGCCTTGTCGCCGAAATCGCAGTTCGAGCACAGGGTCGGGATGCCGATGCCGAGATTGACCACCCAGCCGTCCGCGAACTCCATCGCCAGCCGGTCGCACATCTGCTGGCGGGAAAGTCCCTTGGTGTCGCTCATCGTGCGGCTCCCTGCAGCGCGGCGTTGCGGGCGGCGACCTCGGCGGGACGCATCGGCCACCAGCCCTCGGGCGCCGGCGGCACCTTGACCAGGCGGTGGACGAAAATGCCGGAGAGATGCACGTCGTCCGGGTCGATCGCGCCGGGCGGCAGGATGTCCTCCTCGACCTCGACGATGGTGATTTTGGCGGCCATCGCCATGATGGGATTGAAATTGCGCTGGGCGCGGCGAAAGCGAAGATTGCCGAAACTGTCGGCCTGATAGGCGCGGATGAAGGCGTAGTCGAGCGGCAGCGCCTCTTCGAGCAGATATTCGCGACCGTTAAAGAAGCGCGTCTCGCGGCCCTCGGCCAATTCGGTGCCGACGGCGGCGGGGGTGTAGAAGGCCGGGATGCCGGCGCCGGCGGCGCGCATCCGCTCGGCCAAGGTGCCCTGCGGCACCAGATCGGCCTCGATCCGGCCGCTCTCGTAATATTCGGTGAAGACCAGGCGCTGCGAGGCGCGGGTCGGCGCGGTGAAGGCGCAGACCACCTTCTTCACCTGGTCGTTCTGGATCAGCCACTCCATGGTCGGCGCGTCCTCCGGCAGGGTGGCGCCGCCGCGGGTGCCGTTGGAGACGCAGATCAGCCCCTTGGCGCCCTGCTTCGCCAGCGCGCCGTAAAGGTTGACCGGCTGGCCGACGACCGCGAACCCGCCAAAGCCGATCGTCACATTATCGGGGATGTCGGCGACCGCGGCGTCGAAGCTTTCGAAAACCTTCTTGGTGCTCATGTGGCGCCGCTCCTCACTTGCCCGCCTCAACCGCAACCTGGGAATGAACACCTGCCTTGGAACGACGACGTGCGGGTGCTGCCGGTCCCGGCCGGCGCCAGGTGGCCAGCTCATCCCAGCACTCCGCTTCCATGAATTCGGCCCAGCGGCGGTACAAATTACGCAAATTGTGCTCGCTCGACTTCGCCTCGGTGATGTCCATCACGCTTCCGGGGATGCGCATGCCTTCCCACCGAAAATCGGCAACCTCGAAGCCCGCGCCCTGCTCGTAGGAATAGGGGTAGCGGCGGGCGATGGTGCCCCGGCTGGCGGAATGCGCGTAGTTCCAGTTCTCCATATCGTCCTGCTCGGTCAACCCCGCCGGGCCGGAATAGCGGATGTAATAGTCGCGCAGAAAATTCTTCACCTCGGGCGGGGCGGCCTTGTCGACCAGGTACCACCGCCAGACTTCGGTCTGATGCGCCCCGCGCGGATGCCACACCGCGATCGTGCGCGGCTGACGCGGGTGCAGCGCGGTGTTGGGGAAGATTTCACCTGGGCTGCCGGTCACCCGCCCCCAGGTGCCATGTCGACGGCGCCGCTCCGCCTCGCAATGCTGGAAATACTCCGAGACGATTGGCGACTGCTGATAGGCGGTCGGCGTCGGCTCGTCCGGTAGCAGATAGAGACCGGTCTGATGGCCGCGCTCCGGAAAGCAGATTTGAAGCCGTCGGGCGACGGCGCGTTCCCGCAAATCGCGGCGGCCGCTGCCGGAAGGGCCGATGCCGACGAGATCGACCGAGCGATGGCTGATGTTGTGGTAGCTGTCGCCGCTGAAATTCTCCGCGGGGAATTTCCAGTTACAGGGGATCAGCCATTTTTGGATGCCGCAGAGGATTTCGGCGCCGCCCTCGCTGCCATCCCAGCCATCGAGCGACAGGTCGAGATAGCGGGTGAAGTCGCCGAGATATTCGAGAAACGGCGGCGCGCCGGCATCCCAATTGGCCCACACCGTGCCCTTGTAGTTGCATAGCTGCGCGACCTCGACGAGGCCCCACTTCGCCTTGTCGAGCTCGGAGTGATAGGCCTCGCGGAAATACGGCACCCCGACCAGCTTACCGTCGGTGCCATAGCTCCAGCCGTGATAGGGACAGGTGAAAACGGTGGTGTTGCCCTCGTCGTAGCGGCACACCTTCATCCCGCGGTGGCGGCACGAATTGAGGAAGACATGCACCTGTCCGGCACGGTCGCGGCAGAGGATCACCGATTCCTCGCCCATGCCCGACACGAAGAAATCGCCGGGATTGGGGATCTGGCTCTCGTGGCCGACAAAGAGCCACGAGCGGGCGAAGACGCGCTCCAGCTCTTGCGCGTAGATTTCCTCGTTGACGAAGATCTCTCGGCTGATCTGCCCGGTCGCGAGATCGACCAGGCCTTTCCGGTAGCCTTCTATGCGTGTCGTCGTCATCGTGTCACCTGCGTGAAGGGTCGAGGTTATCCACGATCAGGAGAAAAAACCCGGCGCCGCGGCCCGCTAGCGCAATTGCGTCCCCTCATTGTCGCCGCTGAGGAAGATGTTCGGGCGCAGGAACATCGACAGCACCAGCGCGCCATTGGGCGAGCGGGCGACATGGCGGTTGCCCTTGGGGCGCCAGACGTAATTGCCGGCGGTGACCTCGCCTTCCTCGTCGGCGAGGCTGCCTTCGAGCACAAAAGTTTGCTCGATCTCGACATGCTCATGCAACGACAGCTCGGCGCCCGGCTGCCAACGGAACAGCGCGGTCAGAAGCCCGGTCGCCGGGTCCTCGACCAGCACCTTCATGTCGATGCCCGGGCACGGGGTCGGCTTCCACGGCAGATCGTCGACATCGACATAGCGCGAGGCCAGCGGCGTCAGCTTGTCGGCGCCTTTCATGCCGGGTGTCGTCGCGGTCGGCGCGGCGGGCTTGGTGTTGGTCATCACGTCGTTCATCGCACCCTCCCTTTACATCAGGAACACGCCCTTGCCGGTGGTCTGCGTGTCGAACAGCTTGTAGGCCTCCTCGGCCTGGTCGAGCTTCCAGCGATGGGTGAACAACCCCTCGACATCGATGCCGCGGTCGGCGACGAAGCGGGCGCATTCCTCCTGGCCGATTGACGAGAAGGTCCACGAGGCGACGATGGTCAGCTGTTTCCGGAGCATGTCGGGGCTCACGTCAATGGTGACTTGGTTGCGTTCGCCGACAAAGCAGGTCGTGCCCCAGACCTTGGTCGCGCGCACCGCCGCGATGCGGCCCTCGGGCTGCGATGAGGTGTCGAGGGTGAACTCGGCGCCGTAGCCATGGGTCAGATCCTTGATCGCGCCCACGGGATCGTTGGAGCGCGGGTTGATGATCTCGTCGGCGCCAAAATCCTTTGCGCGGGCGAGGCGCTCCTCACTGACATCGAGAGCGATCACCCGCGCGCCCATCGCCGACGCCAATTGCGTCGCCGACAGCCCGACCGGCCCTTGGCCGAAGATCGCGATGGTGTCGTTGCCGGAAAGCCGGATGCGTCGCAGCGCGCCATAGGCGGTGCCGGTGCCGCAGGAAATCGCGGCGCCGGTGGTGAACGACAGTTCGTCGGGCAGCGGCACGCAAGTGAACGCCGGAGCCTTCATATACGCCGCGTGGCCGCCATGCCCGTTATTGCCGTAAACCGTGACCGGGACTTCCTGGCACAGCTGCGCCCAGCCCGAGCGGCAATGGCCGCACACGGTGCAGCCCTTGTAGTGGTGGATCATCACCCGCTGACCGACCCGCGCCTGAGCCGGGCTGACCGCGCTGCCGACCGCGGCGACGACGCCGCACGGCTCGTGCCCGGCGATGGTTGGAGAACTCGGCGCGGCCAGGCCGCCGGTCTCGCCGCCGGCTTTCGGACGACGGTATTGGTGCAGATCGCTGCCGCACATGCCCGAGGCCTTCATCTCGATGACGACCTCGTCCGGACCCGGGGTCGGATCGGGAAAATTCATCAATTCGAGCTCGCGACCGCCGGTGAACACGACCCCGCGCATGGTTTCCTCCTCGTAAGCAGACCGTTTGTTGGCCCGGATGCTAGCATGAGTTCTCGTCCGCAGATCAGGAATCGAGCCGGCGATGCGCGTCCTTGTTCTCTTCGCCCACCCGCTGGCTGACAGCTTCGCCGCAGCCCTACACCGCTCGGTCGTCAGCGCGCTGAGAGAGGTTGGCCACGAGGTCGATGATTGCGACCTCTACGCCACGGGCTTCGACCCGATGATGACCGCGGCCGAGCGTCGCGCCCACAACACGCCTAATCCCGATCTGTCGGCGGTCGAGCACCATGTCGAGCGGCTGCGCGCGGCCGATGCGGTGGTCTTGTGCTTTCCGGTCTGGTGGTACGGGATGCCGGCGATCCTCAAGGGTTATTTCGACCGGGTCTGGGTCAACGGCGTGGCGTTCCACCTGCACACCGGCGGCAAGATCGAGCCGGGGCTGCACCGCCTCAAGAAGCTCTGGGTCGTGTGCACCTACGGCGCGCCATGGTGGCTGATCAAGCTGGTTCTGCGCGATCCCGTTCGCACCGTCATCCACACGGGAATCCGCGGTCTATGCACCCGGCACGTCAAGACGCGGTTTCTCGCGCTCTACAGCATGGAGTCGAAGACCCCGGCCGATACCACGCGCTTCCTCGCCAAGGTCGAGCGCGCGTTTCGCCGGTTTTAAAGAACGCCAATCTCGCGCCGAAAACTTCGGCATTACCGCTATACTGGGCTAGGAGGCAAAGCATGGCCGACCCCTCGCCCGTCCTGCGCCATCTCGCCGCGATCCTGGCGGCGGACGTGGCGGGGTATTCGCGGCTGATGGGCGCGGACGAGGAGGGCACGTTGGCCCGCCTCAAGGCCTTGCGTGCCGAGCTGGTCGATCCGGCGATCGCGGTGCATCGCGGCCGCATCGTCAAGACCACCGGCGACGGGCTCCTGGTCGAGTTCGCCAGCGTCGTCGACGCGCTGCGCTGCGCCATCGCCTGGCAGACGGCGATGCTCGAACGCGATGAAAAACGCATTCAGTTCCGCATCGGGATCAATCTCGGCGACATCATCAGCGACGGCGACGACATCTTCGGCGACGGCGTCAACATCGCCGCGCGTCTGGAAGCGATGGCCGAGCCCGGCGGCATCTGCATCGAGAGCGCAGTGCTGGCGCAGACGCGCGGCAAGCTCGAATTCCTGACCGACGATCTCGGCGAGCAGGCGCTGAAGAACATCGCCCAGCCGGTGCATGTGTTCCGCGTCGGCGTGCAGCGATCCCGGCCGGGCGCGCGAGACATGCCGGCGCCGCAATCGGGGCCGCCGGCGCTTCCGGAAAAGCCGTCGCTGGCGGTGCTGCCGTTTCAGAACATGAGCGGCGACCCGGAGCAGGAGTATTTCTCCGACGGCATGGTCGAGGACATCACCACCGCGATCGCGCGCGTGCCGTGGCTATTCGTCGTGGCGCGTAATTCGAGCTTTGCCTACAAGGGGAAATCCCCCGATTTGCGCCAGGTCGGACGCGAGTTGGGTGTGCGCTACGTGCTCGAAGGGAGCGTGCGCAAGGCCGGCAACCGGGTGCGCATCACCGGCCAGCTGATCGACACGACGACTGGCGGGCACCTATGGGCCGACCGTATCGACGGCGGGCTCGACGACATTTTCGAATTGCAGGATCGGGTGGCGTCGAGCGTCGTCGGTGCGATCGAGCCGCGGCTCCGCCTGGCCGAGATTGAGCGCGCCGTGCGCAAGCCACCGCAAAGCCTCGACGTTCACGACCTCTATTGGCGCGCGCTCGCGCAGTTTCACAAATCGACCGCGGAAAGCTTTCGCGAGACCGTTCGCCTGTTGCAGGAGGCGCTGGCGATCGACCCTTCCTATGCGCCGGCGGCGGCGCTGCTGGGCCAATGCCGCACCTGGCAACGCGCCAATGGCTGGGAACCGGTCACGCCGGAGGCGGCGGCCGAGGTGGTTGCGCTCGCCAAGCAGGCCGCCGATAGCGGCCGGGACGACCCCGATGTGCTGTGGATGGCGGGCTGGACCATCTCCTATCTCAGTGGCGATCACGCCACCGGCCTCAGCCTGATCGCCCGCGCCCTGACCCTGAACGTCAATTCCGCGCTTGCCTGGTGCGCCCACGGCATCGTGCTGGCGTATGCCAACCGGCCCGAGCCGGCGATTGAGTCGCTGAACCAGGCGATGCGGCTCAGCCCGCTCGACCCGCTCGGCTATCTGTTCAAGGCCGGTTTCACGCTCGCCCACATGCTCGCCGGGCGATACGACGAGGCGCTGACATGGGTCGAGGAGACGCTGCGCGAGAAGCCCGGATTGAGCTCCGCGCTGCGCTGGAAGGCCTCGATCTATGGCTATCTCGGCCGGGTCGAGGAGGGACGAGCCCTGGTGCAGGAGCTGCTGGCGCAGCGGCCGGGGCTGACGGTCAAGCGCTTCGAGCGCTACCGCGAAAACGCCTACGAGATCACCACAATCTTCATGGAGGGGCTGCGCAAGGCGGGGCTACCGGAGGAATAGGCACCCTAATCTCGTCATCTTCTTTACCCCGATAAGCTATAGTCCAACGGTTTTAACGCAGAAGGCACGATCCCTATGCCGGACGATCAGAAGAGCCTTGGGCAACTTGACAGGATCACCTTCGAGACCGGGAAGATGGGTGGGCGTGCGTGTATCCGTGGGCTGCGCATCACCGTTGGCTTGATCGTCAGTCTGGTAGCCGATGGCGCCTCGCGTGAGGAAATCCTGCAGGACTACCCCGACTTAGAGCCTGAGGATATTCGCCAGGCGCTGGCTTATGCCGCATGGTTGGCGCGGGAGGAGATCGCGCCAGTCTGAGGGTACCCGTGCGATTCCTACTCGATATGAACATCTCGCCGTCAATTGGGGATGGGCTGCGGGCTGACGGTCATGATGTTCTTCACTCCCGCGAGGCCGGATTGGGGCATTTGCCCGATCGCGAAATCTTCGCTCGGGCCGCCGCCGATCATCGCGTTCTAATCAGCTTCGACTTGGATTTCGGCGATATTGCAGCGTCCGCAAATATCGAAGGAACAGGCGTCCTGCTTTTGCGGCTAAGGTCACCGCAGCGGCTGCACATGTTGGACCGTCTGCGAATAGCCATTGCCACAGCCGAGGCAGCGCTCGCGAAAGGTGCGATTGTCCTTGTCGAAGATGCCCGCATCCGGATCCGTCGGCGAGATGCGAGCGAATAGCGGCGCCTATTTCTTATGGATCGGATCGACCCACAGCACCTGCTCGGGCCTCTCGACCGGCTCGATGTCGAGGTTGACGACGACCGCCTCGTTGTCGCTTCGCACCAAGACGCATTCCAGAGTCTCGTCCGACGAGGCGTTGATCTCCTGATGCGGCACATAGGGCGGGACGAAGATGAAGTCGCCCGGCCCCGCCTCGGCGACGTATTCGAGGTGATTGCCCCAGCGCATCCGCGCCTTGCCCTTGATGACGTAGATGACGCTCTCCAAGGCGCCGTGATGGTGCGCGCCGGTCTTGGCGTTGGCGAGGATATGGACAGTGCCGGCCCAGATCTTCTGTGCACCGACCCGGGCGAAGTTGATCGCCGCGGCGCGGTTCATGCCCGGGGTCTGCGGCGTGTTGGTATCGAGCTGGTTGCCGGGGATCACCTTAACCCCGTGCTCCTTCCAGTCGATGTGCCCATGGGAGTTATCATGTGAATGATCGCTCATCTGCCTACCCCGCGGCCGTCTGACCAATCAGATAGCCGAGGACGCCGGTTATTACAACAGCAGGCCGATAATCTTAGTTATTTACCATTCTATCAACGTTATTTCACTGGTGCGAGAACAGGGTCAATCCCGCCACCGGCACCGGCGCCTGGAGGATCGTCCCGGTTTCGCTTTCGGTGATGTAGAGGGTCTTGCCGTCGGGGCCGCCATAAGCGGCGTTGGTGGTGGCGCGGCCGGCGCAGGACGGTAGCTCATAGAGCGGCCGGCCGAGCCTGCTGAAAATCCATACCGAACCCATGCCGACATGGCAGACCGCGAGATTGCCCTCGCTGTCCATCGCCATCCCGTCGGGCCCCATGCCGCCCGACAATTGAATGAAGAGACCGACCCGGCCGACGCTGCCGTCTGGATGCAACGGCACCCGCCATACCGCGTTGCCGCGCGTCACCGCCAGATAAAGGGTCCCCTCGTCGGGGGTGAGGATCAGCCCGTTGGGGCTCGGCACGTTGTCCAACAGCAGGTCGAGGCGGCCGTTAGCGCGCAGCCGCCACAAGCGGCCGGTCGGGTCGTGCAGCCCGCTTTCGCCCTGGTCGGTGAAATAGAGGTCGCCGTTCTTGGCGAAATGCAGATCGTTCAATCCCCTGAAGCGCTCGCGATGGGGCCGGTCGAAAAACACCTCGGCCTTGCCCACCGCCGGGTCGATCACCATCAGCCCGCGCGAATGGTCGGCGATGAAGATGCGTCCGTCGCGGTGGATCTTGAGTCCGTTGGGCTCGCCGTCATAAGTCGCGACCACGGTGAAGGCGCCGTCGGGCGACACCCGAAAGACCTGCCCGTAAGGGATGTTGACGACGTAGAGATTGCCGTCGCGGTCGAACGATGGCCCCTCGATGAAGCAGTCGCGCGGCACCCCCGATTGGTGGCGCGGGTTTTGGTGCGCGCGCAGCTCGTCGGGGACACGAGCGAAGACATGGGTCTCGATGACGGGCGGGGCGGCGAACACAGGGGATGCTCCGTGGCGGGGGTGGCTTTTGGAGATTAGCATGCGGCCCGGTGCGCCTCACCGAAATGTGTGATGCGCAGAGCCGTCGCAAGCGCCACTACTGCGCACCAGCAGGTTCATCGAACAGGGGAGGACTCAACCAATGCGCCGCCTATCCTTGCTGATCGTCATGTTTACCGGGCTGATCGCCCTGCCGGCCTTCGCCCAGGCTCCGCCCGCGCAGGGTACGCCGACCCGCATCCGCGGCACGGTCGACAAGCTCGACGGCGCCACCCTGACCGTCAAAACCAAAGACGGCCAGTCGGCGTCGATCGCGCTCGCCGACAATGTCGTCATCCAATACCTGGTCAAGAAGAGCCTAGCCGACATCAAACCCGGCGATTTTCTGGCCTCGACCGGGATCAAGGACAAGGACGGCAAGATTCACGCGATCGAGGTGCGCATCTTTCCCAAAGCGACACCCGACGGCGGACGCCAATTTGCGTGGGATTTGTCGCCTGACAGCGTCATGACCAACGCCACCGTCGGCACCGTGACCCAGACGCCAAACGGGCCGTTGATGCACGTCACCTTCAATGGCGGCGAGTCCGAATACACCATCGGGCCGGATGTTCCGATATTGGCGGGCGTCGATGGCGACAAGAGCCTGCTGGTGCCGGGCGCCGCGGTCTTCGTCATCGCCTTGAAGCATGACGACGGCTCGCTAACCTCGGGCCGGCTCTACGTCGAGAAGGACGGCATCAAGCCGCCGATGTAGACTGCCGCCGGTTCGACCGGCCCGGACAACGCGGTGAAACTTCCCTGGTACGACTACCAGCGGCGACTGTCGCCGCTGAAGCTCACGGTGTTCATCGCGCTGTTCCTGCCGGCGGCATGGACCGCGCTCGCCTTCGCCACCAATAATCTGGGCGCGCAGCCCTTCAACGAGGCGATCCACCAGCAGGGTCTGTGGACGATCCGCCTAATCCTCATCGCGCTGGCGATCACGCCGCTAAAGGCGATCCTGCAATGGCAGCGCCTCATCCTCGTGCGGCGTATGGTCGGGGTCGGCGCTTTCGCCTACATCTTGCTGCACCTAACCCTCTACATCGCCGACCAGAAATTCAACCTCGTCACCGTCGCCAGCGAGATCGTCAAGCGCATCTACCTGACGATCGGGTTTATCGCGCTCCTTGGGTTGGCGACGCTGGCCGCGACCTCGACCGACAGGATGGTGCGGCGCTTGGGCCGTAAATGGCAGAGCTTGCACCGGCTGGTCTACCTGATCTGCATCCTCGGTCTCATCCACTATTCGATGCAGTCGAAACTTGAGCAGTGGGAACCGACCATCGCCGACGGCATCTTCGTCTGGCTGATGGGATATCGGCTGCTGGCGGCGCGATTCGCGGTGCGCGGCCGCTTGGGGCTCGCCTGGGTCGCGGGGCTCGGCGTAGTCGCAACGATACTGACTAGCCTGGGCGAGACCCTGTACTTCTACCTCGCTTTCCACGTCGATCCGCTGCGCATTTTGAGTGCGAATTTCTCGCTGCAGACCGGGGTCAGACCCGCCGCCGTCGTATTCGGCTTCAGCCTCATCGTCCTCGCCGCCGGGCTCGCGCGCGAGCGCCTGGCGCCGCCGCCCCGCGGAAGCCGACCGGGCCGCACCCATTTCGCCTGATCGGCAAAACGCTGTATTCTCAGCGCCATGCAGTACCGCATCGAGATCTCGACCAGCCGCGAGGGTGTGGCCAAAATCCATTTGCCTGGACGCAGCCTCGAATTGCAGGCGCGCGGCGATCCGGCCGCCGGCTGGCAGGTCGCCGTCGTCGACCCGCAGCAACCGCCGCAGGACGAAGCCGCCAACATCGTCGCGCTCGACGCCGCCAGCGCCAACGACGCGGTATGGCGGGTGGCGCGCGCCGCGGTGCGGGCGGTTTCGGAGCTGACCGACAGCCCGCTCGAGGACGAACTTCGTCACGACCCCGACTAGAACGATAACCCCCGGAGGACCCATGCCCGCGACCGACAATTCGATGATCTGGAACTTCAAGCTTATCTCGCACAATTCGCTGGAGGGATTTGGCGGCATCGGCGAGGGCATGTCGATGCAGCTAGCGAAGGACGGGCGGCGCATCCTGTGGCTGGCGCATGAGAGCGCGCCCAAAAACTTCACCGCGGTCGACGTCACCGACCCGAAGAACCCGAAGATCGTCGCCCGCCGCGATTTGCCGCAATCGCATATGCGCTCCAACTCGCTGGAAACGGTTGGCGACATGCTCGCCGTCGCCTACCAGACCAAGGAGCCAGGGCTGAAGCCGGCCGGGTTCGAGCTGTTCGACATTTCGACCCCGGAAAACCAAAAATCGATCAGCTTTTTCGATTGCTCGGGACCGGAATCGCGCGGCGTCCACCAGCTCTGGTTCACCGACGGCAAGACTATCCACATGAGCGCGGGCTCGGCCGATTTTCGTCCGACCAATCCAAAGGACGACCAGTTCTACCGCGCGATCGACGTCAGCAACCCGTCGAAGCCGAGCGAGCTCGGCCGCTGGTGGCTGCCCGGCCAGCAGGTCGGCGACAACGAGGCGCCGCCGAAGCGCCACCCGGACGGCACCGATAGCGGCTTTCGCCCGCACAACACCAATGTCTATCCCGAGCGCCCGGACCGGGTTTACATGGGCTATCTCGACGGCGGGATGATCGTCCTCGACATCGCCGACCAGGCGCACCCGAAGATGGTGTCGCGTTGGGACTATCACCCGCCCAATGTCGGCTTCACTCACACCGTCGTGCCGTTCTTCGACCGCAACCTGCTGATTGTCAGCGACGAGTGCACCCGCCCTGACGGCGCCGACTGGCCCAAGCTGGTGTGGATCGTCGACAATCGCACCGAGGAGAACCCGGTGCCGATCGCCACCTGCCCGCTGCCGCCGGTCGACGTCTTCTCGCGCCGCGGCGGCCGGTTCGGCGCGCACAACCTCTGGGAAAACCTGCCGAAAGAAGGCTGCTACAAATCCGACCGCATCGTCTTCGGCACCTTCTTCAACGGCGGCCTGCGCGCCTTCGACCTGGAAAACCCGTACCAGCCCAAGGAGGTCGCCTATTTCGTGCCCGAGGTGCCGGGATCGCCGTTCGGCTCGTGCCAGCTGAACGACGTCTTTATCGACGATCGCGGCATCGTCTACACCGTCGACCGCTTTGTCGGCGGGCTCTATTGCCTCGAGATGGATTTCTGAGGGCGAGCATGACCGCCTACGCGCCGGTCAATTTCCGCGAGAAGCTGGGCCTTTTCGCCGAGCAGTGGCAGCCCAGGGTCGTCGCCGAGATGAACGACTACCAGTTCAAGCTGGTGAAGCTGCAGGGCGACTTCATCTGGCACGACCACCAGGACACCGACGAGACGTTCATCGTGCTCGACGGCGAGCTACGCATCGATTTTCGCGATGGTGCGGTGGAGCTTTCGGCGGGCGAAATGTTCGTCGTGCCGAAGGGGGTCGAGCACAAGCCTTATGCCGAACGCGAGGTCAAACTGCTGGTCGTCGAGCCGCGCGGCGTGCCCAACACGGGCAACGCCGGCGGCGAGCGGACGGCGCAGAACGATTTGTGGATTTGACCGGCTCGCCGCGATCACCGGTCGCCGAGCTTTTCGCCGGAACTAGCACCGGCCGGTTCGGCCGAGCGCAGCGACGCCCGCGTGGGACGCGCCTGCCGGTCACGATCCTCACCGGCTTTCTTGGCGCCGGCAAGACGACCTTGATCCGCACGCTGCTCGACAGCCCGGCGGGCGCCGACACCGCGGTCGTCGTCAACGAATACGGCGAGATCGGCATCGACAACGCGCTGCTGCGCGCGTCGAGCGACGCCACGGTGCTGCTCGGCAATGGCTGCGTTTGCTGCCTGATGCGCAGCGACCTTCAGGAAAGCCTGCGCGCGCTCTTCGCCGACCGGGCGCGCGGCGCCGTGC
Organism: Allostellaceae bacterium; assembly: GCA_035604035.1. Classification (GTDB taxonomy): domain Bacteria; phylum Pseudomonadota; class Alphaproteobacteria; order ATCC43930; family CGMCC-115725; genus DATARH01. The sequence continues at coordinate 42,042 of DATNJF010000297.1, forward strand.
CAAGCTTCGAGCGCGTCATCATCGAGACCAGCGGCCTCGCCGATCCCGGCCCGCTGCTGCAAACCTTCGCCAGCGACCGCGCGCTCGGCGAGGAATTCCATCTGCAGGCCTTGGTGACGGTGATCGACGCGCCGAACGGCGCGCGCAATCTAGCGAGCGCCCCCGAGGCGCGCGAGCAGGTCGCGCTCGCCGACCGCATCGTACTGACCAAGAGCGACCTCGCCGACCCGGCCGAGCTGCTTGCGCAACTCGCCGATCTCACCGCGGCGCCGGTCGAGCGCGCGGTCAATGGCGCGATCGACCCCGCCTATCTGCTCGACGAGCGGCTCGATCTGCCGGTGCGCATCCCGGAACACGACCATGCGCACGCGCACAGCCACGGCATCGACAGCTTCGCGATCACCTTCGACAAGCCGCTCGCCTGGCCGGCCTTCGAGCAGGCGATGGCGGTGCTGACCGCGTTACGCGGCGCCGATTTGCTCCGGGTCAAGGGCATCGTCGCGGTCGAAGGAGTCAGAGGCCCGGTCGTCGTCCACGCGGTGCAGCACACATCGCACCGGCCGATCGAGTTGCAGGAATGGCCCGACGCCGACCGCATTTCGCGGCTGGTCTTTATCACCCGCGGCATCGGGCGGGCGGAGATCGAGAACCTGCTCGCCGCGGTCGCCGCCGTGGCTCACTAGCCGAGTTTGTAAACAAAATCCTTACGACTGGCCTTTAGCGTCGGCGCCCCGAAACGCTGCGTCGTGGGCGGTGTCGCATGTTCAAAATCGTCGTCGCGTTCTTTATCGTCTTCGGCGCCATCGTCTGGGGTCAGCGATACGCTGGATCGTGGATTACCCAGCATGCCGCCGACTTGCCCCCGCAGACCGATTTGCTCCCGCAGTCGACGGTGGTCATCCCGACGATCGATCCCGATCAGATGCGCCGAGTGCTCGATAATCCCGGGTTCATGCACCGTTGACGCGGGGAACCTAAAGCGACGCCCACAGCTGGCGGATTTGCTCGCGCTGCTTCGCGTCCGGGAGGCGGCCGAACCCGGCCTTGAGATTATCCGCCACGTGATCCGGCTTGTTGGTGGCCGGGATCACCACCGTCACTGCCGGGTCGCCGAGCAGGTATTTGAGGAACAGCTGGGCCCAGCTCGCGCAGTCGAACTCGGCCGCCCAATCGGGCAGCGGTCTGCCGCGTACCGCGCGGAACAAATCGCCACGCTCCAAGGGCTGGTTGACGATGACCGCGACGCCGCGCGCGGCGCAGACCGGCAGCAGCCGCGTTTCCGCCTCGCGCGTCGCCAGCGAGTAGCCACACTGGACGAAATCGATGCCGTCCTCGCTATCGAGGATGCGCGCCAATTCGCCGAGCGCACCGGTGGTGTAATGGGTAATGCCGATATAGCGCAGCGCACCCTTCTCCTTCATCGCGCGCATCGTCGCCAGCTGAGTGCGCCAATCGACCAAGTTGTGGATTTGCATCAAATCGATGACCGGCGATTTGAGCAGGCTCGCAGAGCGCGCCATCTGCGCGACGCCCTGGTCGCGGCCGCTGATCCACACCTTGGTCGCGAGAAAAATTTTCTCGCGAAAACCCAGCCCGGCGATGATGTCGCCGGCGACTCCCTCCGAGCGGCCGTACATCGGCGAGGTGTCGATTATCGCGGCGCCGGCATCGACCAGGCGTCGCACCACCTCGCGCAATGGCTCCCGCGAGCGGTCATCCGTGCCGACATCGAAGACCGGCCAGGTACCGAGCCCCACCACCGGCATCTTTTCGCCGGTCGAGGGGATCGGGCGGGTGAGCATGCTCAATCGAGCCCTAGCATCAGCGACAGGTTCTGTACCGCCTGGCCCGAGGCGCCCTTGCCGAGATTGTCGAGCCGGGCGACCAACACCGCCTGCCGGTGGGCGTCGTTGGCATGCACCGATAATTCGAGTTTGTTGGTATCATTGAGCGCTTGCGGCTCGATCTTGCCGTTGGCGGCCGGCTCGACGACGCTGACGTATTCGCAGCCGGTATAGCGTTCGGCGAGCACGGCACGCAAATCCGCGCCGTTAGGATTGCCCGGCAGCGTGTCGAGATGCAACGGCACCGACACCAGCATCCCTTGGCGGAAATGCCCAACCGAAGGGACAAAGATCGGCCGCCGCGTCAGCCCGCCGTATTTCTCGGTCTCCGCTATGTGTTTGTGCTCCAGGCCGAGCGCGTAAAGCTCGAAGGCCGGACCGCCCTCATGGTCGTGCGCGGCGATCATCGACTTGCCGCCGCCGGAATAGCCGCTGACGGCGTTGATCGTGACCGGGTAGTCGGACGGGATCAGCCCGGCATCGACCAGCGGCCGGATAAGGCCGATTGCCCCGGTCGGGTAGCAGCCGGGATTGGTGACCTTGCGAGAAGCGGCGACGCGCTCGTCCTGACCGGCGACCATCTCGGGGAAGCCATATTCCCAGGCGGGATCGACCCGGTGCGCGGTGCTGGCGTCGAGGAGCTTTGGCGCGGCATTGCCGAGGCTGTCGGCCAGCGCCACGGACTCCTTGGCCGCATCGTCGGGCAGGCAGAGGATGACGAGATCGACCTCCTCCATCATCTCGCGGCGCGCCGCGGGGTCTTTGCGGTGCGCTTCGGCGATGCTCTTGAGCTCGACCGACGACAAGGCCTCGAGGCGCGCGCGGATGCCGAGCCCGGTAGTGCCGGCTTCGCCATCGATGAACACCTTGGGTTTGTTGCTCGCCATCGTCGTCACTCCTTCACGCTCCTCAGAAACAAAAACCCCGCCGGGATCGTCGGCGGGGCGGTGGTCTTCGAGCCAAGGGAACCGGTCAGCAGCGACCCATGTCCCCGGACGCAAAAGCTCCGCCGCCGAAACGTCGGCGTCGTTCGATGCGGATGGCGGCGGTCGCGCTCATGGCAAAAACCTACGGGCGAACGGCGATTGCGTCAATGCCCGCCAAACTCGGCGGCGAGCGCGTCGCGCACCGTGTCGAGGTCGAGCTTGTTGGCTTCGATCAGCGGCGCGGTCTCGACGATGATGTCGTCGATGTCCTTGATCGCCTTGAGGCGCTTGTAGCCGTCCTGGCTATCGAGGCCGAGCCCTTCGCCCAACAGCTCCATAAAGTTGACAACCTCGAAGCTGCGGCCGTCGCCGGCGTCGCAAATCTCGCGGTGGCAGGCATGGTAGATCGTCGCCAGAGTATCGACCCCGGCATCGGCAACCGCCTGAAGTTCCTTCTGCACCAGCGCGCGCTTGAATTCGGGAAGCTGCGCCAGGCTGTTGGCCTGGGTCCCAACCCGCGGCACGTCGATGTCGATGAGCTCGGCGCCGGGGATGATGCCGATTAGCTTCCTGACGGCGGCCATGATGCCGGGGAACACCGGGCGCTCGTGCAACGCGATGCGTTTCTCGACCTGGCGCACCATCATCGACGCGAGGAGGTCGGCGCGATCGGCGAGGAAAATGAGGAACGGGTTGAGGTCGAACGGCTTTTCGCCGAATTGCTTCTCGTAATTCGGCAGCGACACCTCGCCGATCGAAATCTGGCACGACGGGCACCACGACAGCACGGTCGAGGTTCCGGCCGATGCGAGGCCCTCAATCGTCGCGTTGGCCATCTTGCTGTTATTGGCGAAATCGCCTTCGCGGAACTGGTAGACGCCGCAGCACTGCCCGACCCCGCCCATCACCTCATAGGTGACGCCGAGTTTATCGAGCACATCGAGGCAGAGGAGCGCGATATGCGGCGTCTTGACGACGTTGCAGCCGG
>DATNJF010000298.1:0-8207 GCA_035604035.1 Allostellaceae bacterium
GCCAGATCAAACTTCAAAAGGTGATCCAGCAGCGCGGCGTAGCAGCCGTTCTCAAGCTGGTGCTCGATCGCCGCGAAGTAGGGGCGGTCCTTCATGTGCGCCTCGCCGACCGTCACTGTCGCGAACCGCCGCTCCTCCATCCCTGCCGGCACCACCCAGTTCTCGTTCGATGTGACGAGCAGGCGGATGTAGTTGCGCACCGGAATTGGCTCGAAGTTCTTGAACTCGACGAGGTGAGTGTCGCCCGTCACCAGATCCTTGAGCACGCCCTCGGCGGCTTTGTCGCCCGCCCAAAACCCTTCGTCAGCGTGGAGTAGTAGGCACGAGACGAGGTGGCTGTTGAACTGCCCGGTGATGTAACGCGGGCGGTTGGCGACGACGTAGTGTCGCCCGAGCAGCTGACCCATCGTCTTGCCGATGATTGTCTTGCCGACGCCCATCTTGCCGCGCAGCACCAGCGACGTTCCCGGCTTCCGGCCGGGGTGCTGCACCATGTCGGCGAGCCAACCCACGACCCAGCGGTAGAGCGCCTCGTCGCCTTGGGCCACGTTTTCCTTGAGGTGAGCCAGGAACAGCCCGCAGTCGCCGGGCTTCGGCTCGACGGCGAAGCCCTTCCACAAGTTGTACCAGCCGGGCCTAGCGTTCTCGGGCATGAACCCGATGCCGTCGTACTGCCGCCGGTCGGGGTGCCTCAGCCAGAAGTTGGCGACCGAGACCGCGCCCCCGGCGACGATGAGATCGGGGCGGTTTGCCAGCCACAGTCGGAAGTCTTCGGGGCGCATTAGCGCGAAAGCGGGTCGATCATCCTCGTCGAGGTATTCGCGCAGCACCGCAACCTTGCCGCCGTTTGCGATCACGGCATAGCTGGCGTTGAGCTCGGCGATCTCGGCCGCCGCTCTGCCAGCGCCATCGCCGTTCGCCGTCTGCTGCTGGCACGTCCAGGCGATGATGTCGTCTAGGTGCTCGTCGCTGCCGTAGCGGGCGAGATCGTCATCACTTCGCTTCCCCGGTCCGACCTCGGCGCGTCGGCACCGTTCTTCGCGACATAGGCGGCGATGGCGCTGACGATCGGCTCCCGGAAACCCTTTGGGCCGCCGATCGTAGCGAGGTGATCGTCGACCGCTCGGAGCGCGCGAAGCAAGACCGGCATGGCGCAGACGTGGCGACCCTGCCGCACGCCAGACCGACGCGGCAGTGGATCGGCCATGCCGGTGAAGATCGGTGCGGCGACGTAGTGCGGCTGCACCGCGCGATATAGCGACGGATCGATCAGCTTGTCGCCGTGCGCGGCGTTAGCGCCCAGCGCCCATTCCCTCAGGTCGTCGTCAGCCAGCGCCTCCTCCGCCCACAGCCACAGCCGTGCCGAAAGCGTATCGGCGCCGGGCAGGCCCTGGCTCGCCGTGAATTGCCAATACATGGATGTCTCGGCCAGCTCCGGCGGTAGCAGGCCGACGAGGTGCTCGATCGCACCTTCGGGATCGGTCACCGGGTCAATGCCTTCCGGTCGCGGCAGCTTGTCCAGGTCTATGGCGAAATCGTGCCGCGGCGCTGCGCTATAGGTGGCCGGGATGCCGTCGTGCGGCTTTAGAAGCCGGCGGTGCCGCCGTCGGTCTACGCCAGGCAGCGGCGCGCCACGGATGACAAACGAGTAGGGCTCGACCGTGAGCCTCTCCAGCTCACGCACCAAGTCGGCAAACGAGCCGACCGGCCGTTCTTCGGCCCTAAAATAGGCCTCGTTGCCATATCCGGACTTGGTGACGGCGGCGCCGCGCCGGTGGATACGTTTCGTCGCGTATTTCTGACTGGTGGAGGTGAGAACGGTAATGGTGTCGATAATCGCCCACCTCCGACCAGCCGGTCGGCCGCCTCCTCGGCCAGCGCCCTGTCGCGGGCGGTCACGCTCGCCCTCCGGCACCGAAATGTGCCGGGTCGAGCAGCCGGAGGTCGGGCCAAGCGCCGCGCTTCAGCTGCTCGGCGGCGGCGGCGATCAGCGTGCCGTTGGTCGGGTATCGGACGCAGCAATCTTCGCACGCGCCCATCAGCATGGCACCGCGCGCGGCGGGGTTGCCCACGGCCTGCGCGATCAGCCACAGCGTCGGCGGCACCTCGCGCGTGAAGATGAAATCGCAGCACGCGCAGAGCGGGCGGGTCTGCTCGATCCGCGCCAGCCAGTCGATAAGGGTCGCCGCGATCCCCTCGTTCGTGAGGATGAGTGCCGTTATGTTGAGCGAGGTCAGCACGCCGATCGAAAAGACACCGGCCGTGTCAACATGGAAGTCCCGGATGCTGTACCGACGCTGCCGAGCCGCGCGGGGGCGCTGGTGCCGGTTGAGGCCGCTACCACCGTCCATCGCGCACCCGCGCCCTGAGGCGGTAGCGCGCGGTAGCGTTTAGCGGTATAAGGGTACCGCGCGAGCCACCGCGCAAGTTGAGATCGCCCCGTCGAGCGCCTGCCAGCGCCGGCGGGGTTTCTCGTTTGGGATCAGGCGGCATCGGCCGCTTCCGGCTGCGCAGCTCGCGCGATCGGGCGCGTGCTCACGTATGCCTCGATTTCGGCGCGGATCCAGGCGACGCGATTGGCAGAAATTTGCCGAGCCTGGGGAAAAAGGGATCTGCGCATCAAGTCGAGGAGGTGCTTTCGCGAAAATGGAATGCCAAATTCTCGGAGTTCGTCGTAAATAACGAACGGGCAGTTCGGCGGACTCGGGGGGGTAGGGTGATGCATGTAGTTGCGCGTCCTGCCCAGCGCAACAATCGCATCGGCCTCCGTCTTGACCATTACTAACCTCCGCTTACCGTACGGCGATTAGCCTTACTTAAAGGTGCGACGGAGGGCTAAAGTAATTAAGTGAGTTTTTTCGGTCGAGATTTTGCCTTAAAGCGGCGGTAGGCGGCTGTCGCTTGAGATACAGGGCTCGCATCGACACCCAAGATGCCGAACACCTCTTTTATCAAGTCCAGGAACGGTCCGTAGGAATGATAGGTGTCGGCGTTCACCCTGACAGTCGGCTCCTCGCCGGTCAGTACACAATAATATGTCGCTGTGCGATCAGCGATCCGCGCCGGCTGCACCTTCTCGCCAGCACCCACGTTCGGCTCCTGATCCGGGACATTGGCTCTGGCACTCTCCGCTATGGAGATCAATATCCTCAGCCTTGTCGTCAGCCCGGCTGGTCCGATCAACATGCCCCGTCGAAAGCCAGGAATGTCCGGAGATGTCCGACCGTGCAGCGCATCGAGCGCCGGCTTATGCAGCGCATCGATTGCCTCAAGCAGCGCCTCAGCGCGCCTTTTCAGCGTGTTAAGCTCCCTCTTCGTCGTATCGCTGCCGGCGGCTTCTTCGTGCCGTTCCAGTTCTGGCACTCTCATCGTTCGCCGCATCTGGACAAGCTCGCGGACGATTCCGGGGATGAGCGTCTCGGGCAATGCGCCGCAGCGCCTGATCGGCAGCTTGTGGAAGGCGTCTTCGAGCTGCTGCTGTAAGGTCACGCCATCGCCCTCTGCCGCATCGGTACCACCTTATTGGGCTCAGCCGGCGGCGGCTCGACGATCGCCATCAAGTGATCCTGCCACTTCCGCAGCGCGTCGCGCTTCTCGTCGAAATAGCTGTGCCTGTCGTAGACGCCGACGATGCCGGGTTGCTTGTGGCCGAGACATAGCTCGGCGACCACGGCGGGAACGCCCAGACGCCCGAGGCCCGACCGCACCGCACGCCGGAAATCGTGCGTCACGAACGCCGGAATCGGCGCGGCGATGGCGGCGTCGAGCTTGGTCTTTGCGCGACTGAAGGTTTGTACGGGGGCACGCCCGGCCGTGGTGCTGAAGACGTACGGGCCGGTGAAGCGCGGCACTGCCCGGAATAGTTCGACCGCGGCAGGCGGCAGCGGGATCAGCAGCGCGTCGCCGGTCTTGGAGCGCTCGGCGGGAACCGTCAGCGTCGCAGCGTCGAGGTCGAGGTGTTCCCACTTAGCGTCGGCGATCTCGCGCAGGCGCGCACCGGTCAGCAGTAATATTTTGTAGATCGTGGCGAACGGCGCCCCAACGGCGTCGATCGCGGGCCAGATCGCGGCGAGCTCGGCGTCCGACAGAAGCCGATCGCGGGCTTCCGCCTTACCGATCACGTCATCGACGTTGATCCTGGCGGCGGGGTTAGTCTCGAGCAAATCGCGGGACATTCCCCAATTTAGAAGTTTCCGAAGCACTGACAGGGTCTGTCGGGCGGTGGCCGGCCCCGAACGTTCTCTTACCCCGTCGAGGAGCACGATGATGTCCTTCCGCCTTACACCAGCGACCGGCCGGGCGCCGAGGACGGGGATCAGCTCGCGCTTCAAATAGGACTCATAGAGCTTGGCACTCTTGATCCGGGGCAGGTACTGCCGCGCGAACGCGTTGGCGACCGCGGCGAAGGTGTTAGCCTCGGCGTCGCGCGCCGCGGCCTCCGCTGCCCGCCGCTTCTCCTCGGCAAGGGTCTTGGGGTGCTGCCCGGCGATCAGCGCGGTCAGCGCTTGGCGCGCCGCCTCGCGCGCTTCGCCCAGAGTCATCACCGGGTAGACGCCGAGCAGTACCCACGTCGGCGTCGTGTTGCCCGCGCGCCGTTTGACGGCGTAGAACGACCGCTTGCCGAGCGCGCTGACCCGCACGGCCAAGCCCGGCATCATCGCGTCCCACACCGTCTGACGGGTGCCGTCTTTGTCGGCTTTCAGGGCCTTGAGGGAGCGGTCGGTGAGGGCGATTTTGCGGACCGGTAATTTTTTCATACAAGGTCTCCGGGCTAACTGGGGCTAACGGAGCCTACCCCTTAACGGGGGTAAACTGCGGTAACCTGCCGACGCCCGAAGTTACCCTTAAGACCGCTGTTCGTAAAGGTTTTTTGCCGAGGCTGTTAGCCGAAAGTAACGCGCGGTAACCCGCCGAAAACGGGCGCTAAATAATATCACGATACGGGTTCGGCACCCCCAGCTCGGCTAAAATCGCGATTTCGCGGGCTTCCATCGCCGCGGCGCCGGCGGTCTCGATATGGTCGTAGCCGAGCAGATGCAGGACGCCATGAACGACCAGATGGCGCAAATGATCGGCCAGCGGTTTGTGCTGTTCCTCCGCCTCCCGCGACACCGTCTCGTAGGCGAGGATAACATCGCCGAGCAGCAGCGGCGCCCCGTCCGGCGGCGGAATCGTCGGATCGGCGGCCGGGAAGGCGAGCACGTTGGTCGACGCATCCTTGCCGCGCCAGGTGTGGTTGAGCGCCCGCTGCGCGGCATCGTCGGTGAGCGTCACATCGACCACGGACGCGGGCGGCGCCTCGCTGCGCAGCAGCGCCAGCCGCGCCGCCGTCGCGGCCAAGGCCGCCGCGTCGGCGCACACATGCACCCAGAGCGGGCAGGGGATTGTCACCTCGACCGCGAGAGCGGCTTCGTCGATCATTTCGCCTTGCGGGACGTTCTGTCGCGCGCGTCGTAGGCGCCGACAATGCGGGCGACGAGCGGGTGGCGGACGACGTCCCGCTCGGTAAAGCGGACCACCGACACGCCCTCGATCCCATCGAGCGCCTCGAGCGCGTCGGCAAGCCCGGATCGCGCCCCGACCGGCAAATCGATCTGGGTCGGGTCGCCCGTCACCACCATGCGCGAGCCCTCGCCAAGCCGGGTGAGAAACATCTTCATCTGCACTGGCGTCGTGTTTTGCGCTTCGTCGAGGATGACGAAGGCGCGCAATAGGGTCCGGCCGCGCATGAAGGCGATCGGCGCGACCTCGATCTCGCCGGTTCCCAAGCGCTTTTGCAGCTGGTCGGCCGGGATCATGTCGTTGAGCGCGTCGAAGATCGGGCGCAGATAGGGGTCGACCTTGTCGCGCAGATCGCCAGGCAGGAAGCCGAGCCGCTCGCCGGCCTCAACGGCTGGCCGCGACAGGATGATGCGCTCGACTTGTCCGGTCATCAGGAGATCAACCGCGGCGGCAACGGCGAGATAGGTCTTGCCGGTGCCCGCTGGCCCGAGACCGAAGACCAGCTCGTTTTCGCGCATCGCCTTGACGTAAAGCGCCTGTCCCGCGGTGCGCGCGGCGATGCGGCGCTTGCGGGTGCGGAAGCTGGCGTCCTCGCGCCACAGGCTCAGATTTTTGTCGTCGCGCTCGGCTTGTGCGAAGCGCAGAGCGGCATCGACAGCCGCGATGTCGATTTCCTGGCCGCGCTTCACCTGCTCGTAGAGGCGCGACAGCGCGAGATGGGCGATCTCGGTCGCCGAGGCCGTGCCGGAAATCGCCAGCCGATTGCCGCGCGGCACCAGCGCGACGCCGAGCTGGCGCTCGATCTGGTCGAGATGCGCGTCGCGCTCGCCGTAAAGCAACGGCAGCAGCAGGTTGTCGTCGAATTCGATCTGAGCGCGCGCCCCCGGCGTGCTGGCGACGAGATCGGGCGAGACCGCGCTCATTGTGCGGCCGCCTCCAGGCCATCGACGATACCGGTCAGGCTATTGGACCGCACCCCGACGATGCGCACCGGCACCAGCGCGCCGATCTGATCGGGCTCGGCGTCGGCATGAACCGGATGGAGCCAGGGACTGCGTCCGACCAACTGACCTGCGTGCCGGCCTCGCCTCTCGAACAGCACCGGCATCGTCGTACCGACTGCCGCGCCGTTGAACGCCCGCTGCTGCTCCCGCAACAGCGACTGCAGCGCGGCGAGCCGCTCGGCCTTGACCGGCTCGGGGAGCTGCCTCTCCGCCGAGGCCGGCGTGCCCGGTCGCGGCGAATACTTGAACGAGTAGGCCTGGGCAAAGCCGATTTCGGCGACGAGGTCGAGCGTGGCGCGGAAATCCAATTCGCTTTCTCCTGGATAACCAACGATGAGGTCCGATGAAAAGGCGAGATCCGGCCTCGCCTTGCGCAATTTCTGGACCGTGCGGCGATAATCGTCGGCGGTATGCCGCCGGTTCATCGCCAACAAAATGCGGTCGGAGCCGCTTTGCACCGGAAGATGCAGGAAGGGCATCAGCTGCGGCAGATCGCGATGCGCGGCGATGAGAGTGTCATCGACGTCGCGCGGATGCGAGGTCGTATAGCGCAGCCGATCGAGTCCCGGGATCCGCGCCAGGGCGCACAGCAAATCGCCGAGGCCCCATTCGCCGCCGTCAGGTGCGGCCCCATGATAGGCGTTGACGTTCTGGCCCAGAAGGGTGATCTCGCGCGCCCCGCCGGCAACGAGGCGCCCCGCCTCGGCGATCACCTGCGCCGCCGGCCGCGAGAACTCCGCGCCGCGGGTATAGGGCACAACGCAGAAGGTGCAGAACTTGTCGCAGCCTTCCTGGATCGTCAGCAGTGCGCTGACCTCCGTCGCCGCGGCCGACTCCGGCAAATGGTCGAATTTCGCTTCGGCCGGGAAGCTGGTCTCAAGAATGCCGTGGGCCTCCAGCCCACGGGCTTGTCCCGTGGGGCCGGCGGCGCGGGTCGCGCGCGCCACCATCTCCGGCAGGCGGTGGTAGCTCTGCGGCCCGAAGACCATGTCGACAAACGGCGCTCGGCGCATGATCTCGGCGCCCTCGGCCTGGGCGACGCAGCCGGCGACGGCGACGATCATGCGCTCGCCACGCTTTTCCTTCGCATCCTTGAGCCGGCGGATGCCGCCCAATTCGGAAAACACCTTTTCCGCCGCTTTTTCGCGGATATGACAGGTGTTGAGGATGACGAGGTCGGCGCCTTTTGCGGTTTCACTCGGGGTATAGCCGAGCGGCGCCACGAGCTCGGCCATGCGCGCCGAGTCGTAGACGTTCATCTGGCAGCCATAGGTCTTGATGAAGACCCGCTTCGTCATCAGCCGACCGCCGATGCCGGAACGTCGATCGGGACGGTCTCTCGCCGCACTCTCGGCGCGGCGGCCGGTTGGTTGCTACGCCCCGCGAGATGGCGTCCGACCCCGGCACTGACCCGCTCGTAGCAGTACTGGGAGAGGTCCTTGCGCGACGCAAAATCGGCGACGGCGGCGGGCGGATGGAACTCGACCACCACCTCGACGATGCCGAGCCCGAGCATGCGCCACAAATGCCGCGGCAAGGTCATGTCGCCATACCAGGCGAAGAACGGCCGCAGTGGGCGGCCGATCGGCAACCCATCGAGCCGCGTATAGGCGACCGAGACCGGCTGCACCACGATCGCCGTATCGCCTCGATGGCTGAAGACGGTGCTGAACAACGCGCTCTTGAACGGCAGCACGAAAT
>DATNJF010000299.1:0-3864 GCA_035604035.1 Allostellaceae bacterium
GGGCGCCCGCCATTGACCATCAACGGCGGGGCGCGGCCATGGCCCATGCTGATGACCAGCTCGCCCTTGTCGTTGAAATGGATTTGCCGGCCGTCGAACAGCAGATTGCCGAGCCCGGCATCGTCCAGATCCCAATTGCGCACCGGCCCGGTATCGATATGCATGAACGCGGAATGCGGATACCAGCCGACGCCGCCATGCTGCATCGCGCGCGCCGCCGCCATCGCCTCGGCAAGCTTGCTGCCGAAATGGACGTCGAGCGCGCGCCCGAAGATGTGCTGGCTGTTTTCGGCGACGCCGAAATTGGTGCGCGCCAGCATCTCGTTGGTCTCGCGGGTGCGGTAGGCGGAAAAGATCGTCGCTTCGCTCTGGCCGGTGGCCTCCATCACCGCGGCGAGAAAATCGATCACCCCCATATCCATGGCGATGATCTCGCTCGAATGAAAATCGCGCAGGAACACCGAAAGATCGGCGACCGCCGACGGAATCACACCCGAATCGTCGCGGTAAGGCCCGTCGAAAGTCTCGCCGGTATGCGGGTTGACCAGCCGCAGGCTGCGCCGCGCGGGTAGCGGCAACGGCACCGCGCGCGCCATGCTGGGCAGCGCGATAGTGCCGGCGATGGTCGCGAGCAATAGGCGTCGATCTATCCTGATCACGAGAACGGCAAGACCCTAAGCTTGGATCAAAAGCGCCGTAGCAGGCGCTCGATGTAATCGAGCTCGAGCGTGGGTCGCGCGCGTTCGCCGGCGCGCCGGCGAAGCTCGTCGAGGATCTCGCGCGATTTCTGCAGGATGCCTGCGTCGGGGATTTGCACGTCGCTCTGATCGAAGAGGTTATTGCCCGGCATCGGGCGGCCGAACGGGTCGCGATTGCCCATATCGGAAGGCTCCTGCCCGTAGCCGCTGGGGTCGTTGCCCTGGGCTTCCCAACCGTTTTCCATGCGGTCGCGGAGCTGCTGAGCAAATTCGCGAGCGCCCTCCTGCAACTGATCGAGCGCGTCGGTTTGTGCCCCGATCGCCGCGCCGGGATCGCCGCGCTGCAACGCGCCGGTTGCGTCGCGCATGGCCCGCTCGGCGCGGCCGAGCGCATCCGGGATATTGCCTGCGCCCGAACCGAGGTGGCGCATGATCTCGCCCAGCGCCCGGCGCAAATCTTCCTGCTGGCCGGCGGCGCTTCCTAGATCGCCCATCTGCGAGCCGTCGTCGCTCGGCTGCTGCCCATTCTGGCCGGTGGCGCCATTCATTTGGCGCTGAGCGCGGAAGCTGCGGTCGAGAAGCTGCTGCTGACGCTGCATCATGTCCTGTAGACCGCGCATCATCTGCCCGGCCTCGTTGGGCCCTCGCTGCTGCGCGTCCCCCGGCCGAGCCATCCGCAGATTCTCCAGCATGTCCTGGAGTTGCGACAGCAACTCGCGCGCCTGCTGCTGTGCGCCGCTATGGGCGAGCTCGCGAGCGCGATCGAGCATGCGTTGGAGATCGCGTCCGGTCAGCATGTGCGACGGGTCGGTCGGCTGCGCCGTCTGGTCGCCATTTCGCTCCATGTTCTGGGCGAGTGCCTGGAGATATTGGGCCAGCGCTTGCTGCAGCTCGCGCATCAACCGGTCGATTTCCTCGTCCGAGGCGCCGCGGGCCAAGGCATCCTGCAATTCCTGCTGCAAGCGTCGCAGATCGCGCTCTGCCACCGACATGCCGCTATCCTCGATGCGCAGCGCGGTGTCCCACAGCAGCGGGATCACGGCGGCAATCGCCGCGTCGGTATCCGGTTCGCGCAGCCGCAGCGCGGCGAGTTGCAGCGCCATGTAGACGACCGTGTCGTCGCGATAGAGCTTGGGTCGCAGATTCAAATCATCGAGGAGCTCAGCCACGGCGTCGTGGGAGCTGGGGTCTTTGACCAGCTCCTTGCGCTGATCGATGATCGCCCGAGCAACCGGGTTGCGGAAATCCCGCTCCGGCAACGTCATGCGTACCGGCTCGCTCTCGCCGGTCTGGCCGAGCGCGTCGGTCGCGACGATGCGGATATCGACCGGCAGGCCGGCCCACGGATGCGGCGACAAATCCTGGTAGGTGCCGGCCTGCGCCTCTTTGAGATGCAAGCCCGGCAAGGGCATCTCGACCTCGATCTTGTCCGTCGACTTGCTATCCGCGCGGGTGATCACCGCCTTGACGCCTTCGACTCCGTAGTCGTCGCTCGCCTGGTAGCCGAGGTGCAGCGCCGCATGGATCGTCGGCTTCGGCGGCTCGGCGAAGGCCGCGACCGGCGGATTGTCCGGGATGATCTCGATCGGCCAACGGCCAAGCGTTGTCGCGCCCTGGCTGACGCTCAGCGACTTCCCCTCGGTCAGCGTTACCTCGGCGCGGAAATTGTTCTTGTCGATCCCCTGGAAATCGCTGACGGCATCGTCGATCGACAGGCGCGGCAGCGCACCGCTGCCATGAATTTGCGCCAATAATTTGCTGCCGGTCGGGACGCGAATCGTCCCCTCGGTGTCAGCCCGCAGAAATTGCGGTGCGACGCCGGTGTAGTCGGGCGGAGTGATCCAAATGTCGAAGCTGGCCGCCGGGCCAGGCGCGCTGCCATCCCAGCTGGGTGTGAGTGCCCGAACGATCCGCGTCTGCCAATCCGCACCGGCGTCGATCGCGGCGACGACCAGCAGGACCGCCAGGATCGCGCGAAGTCCCCAGGGGTCGTGGCGCGCCAATCCGGCAACCGGCCAACCGACCCGCAGGCCCCGCACCATCGCTGCGACGCGCCGGCGATGCGCCTCCCACAAGCCGGCGGTGCCGCTGTCGAGCGGCTCGCTCGGACGGTCGGCGAGAGCGGCGAGCGGGCGGTGATCCAGGCCGCTGTTGACCTCGATGCGGCGGCGGGCGTCAACCGTGTCGGGCCACACCAGACGGCGCAGTCCCCAGAAGACCGCGGCTCCGAACGCGAGCGCAAACCCGGCCAAGGCAACGGCATGCGCGAGACCGGGCAGCCAGCTCAACAGATCGAACAATGCGACGACCGCGAAGCCGCCGACCACGAACAGGGCCGGCCACAGCGCAGGCCACAATTTCTCCCACGCCAGGGCGACACGCGACAACCGCAGCAGGCGACGCAGGCGCTTGTCCGACCCCAGCGGCGACATCATCGCGGCGTTCCTCCCGCGGCAAGCCAATCCGGGACGGTATCGAGCGCCAGCATTGCGTCGTAACTTTGGCGCGCGCGGATAATCGCGAAGCGGCTACCGTCGACCAGTACCTCGGGCACCAGCGGCCTTGTGTTATAGGTCGAGCTCATCACCGCGCCGTAGGCGCCGGCCGTCGTCAACGCGACTAGGTCGCCTGCGCCTAACGGCGGTAAATCCCGCTCTGTCGCGAAACAATCGCCGGTCTCGCAGACCGGGCCAGCGACATCGGCCAGAGCGGTGATCGCGCCCTCGGCCGGAAGGCGTATCGGGACAATGTCATGCCAGGCATCGTAGAGCGCCGGGCGGATCAGATCGTTCATGGCCGCATCGACGATCACGAAGCGCTTCGCGGCCCCGTCCTTCACATAAATCACGCGGGTTATCAGCAGTCCCGCTGGTCCGACCAGCACCCGACCGGGCTCGCAAGCGATCTCGAGATCGAGGGAGCCGAAGGTGCGCTGCACCAATCCGGCATATTCGGACAGGTCCACCGGCGTCTCGTTGTGATAGCGGATGCTAAGCCCGCCGCCGAGATCGACGCGACGCACCGGCTGGCCTGCTTGGCGCAGCTCGACAATGAAATCCGCCAGCCGGGTGAACGCTTCGCGGAATGGCTCGAGCCCCCCGGCCTGCGATCCGATATGGATCGCGACTCCGATCGGCTCTATACCCGGCAAGTCGGCGGCAAGCCG
>DATNJF010000300.1:0-4057 GCA_035604035.1 Allostellaceae bacterium
TCGCTTTGCTGCAGAACTTCGCCGCGCAGGCGGTGATCGCGATGGAGAACGCGCGGCTGCTCGGCGATCTTCGCGAGCGGACGGACGATCTCACCGAGTCGCTCGAGTATAAGACCGCGACCAGCGACGTGCTCAAGGTGATCAGCCGCTCGACCTTCGACCTGCAGCCGGTGCTCGACACCGTGGTCGAAACCGCCGCGCGCCTTTGCGAGGCCGACAGTGCCGGGATAACGATCCGCGACGGCGAGGTTTATCGCTATGTCGCGACCTTCTCGATGCAGGATGATTTTTTTGCCGTCTTGCGCTACCGCCCCTTTGCCCCCGGCCGCGATACGATGGCAGGTCGCGTCGCGCTCGAGGGTAAGGTCGTGCACATCCCTGACATCACTGTCGATCCCGAATACGCGCTGCCCGAAGCGGTAACGGTCGGCAAGATCCGCACGCTCCTCGGCGTGCCGCTGTTGCGTGATGGGATCGTCGTCGGCTCGCTCGGATTGATCCGCCAGCGCGTTGAGCCGTTTAGCGAGCGACAGATCGAACTGGTGCAGACCTTCGCCGACCAGGCGGTCATCGCGATCGAGAACGCCCGCCTCCTGACCGAAACCCGCGAGGCCCGCGACGCCGCCGAGGCGGCGCTCGGCGATCTGAAGCAAGCGCAGGCCAATTTGATCCAGGCCGAGAAGATGGCCTCGCTCGGTCAATTGACCGCAGGCATCGCGCACGAGATCAAGAACCCGCTCAACTTCGTCAACAATTTCGCTAGCCTCTCGGTCGAACTGCTCGACGAGCTGAAGGAGACCGCAGCACCAGCCATCGCCGCGCTCGATGACGACAAACGCGCGGATGTTGACGACACGATGGAGCTGTTGACCGGCAATCTGGAAAAGATCGCCGAGCATGGCAAGCGCGCCGACAACATCGTCAAGAGCATGTTGGAACACTCGCGCGGCGTCAGCGGCGAGCGCCGGGAAGTTGATCTCAACAACCTGATCGAAGAGGCGCTGAACCTCGCCTATCACGGCGCCCGCGCCCAGGACCAGAGCTTCAACATCACCTTGGAGCGCGACTACGCTTCGGCCCTCAAGCCCATCGAGCTGGCACCGCAGGAGATGACCCGGGTCTTCCTCAACCTCTTTGGCAACGGCTTCTACGCCGCCAGTAAGCGTGCCCGGGAGAGTGGCGCCGGCTCGTTCCGGCCGGTCCTCACCGTGGCGACACGCGAGGCTGACGATGCGGTGGAGGTGCGGGTGCGTGACAACGGCACTGGCATTCCGCCCGAGATCAAGGACAAGCTGTTCCAGCCGTTCTTCACCACCAAGCCGACCGGCGAAGGAACGGGCTTGGGCCTCTCGATCAGCTACGACATCGTCACGCAACAGCATGGCGGCACGATCGCGGTCGAGAGCGAGCCCGGGGTGTTCACCGAGTTCACCATTCGCCTGCCACGCGGTACGGTGGCCGCAAGCTTAGGAGCCGCATATTGATCGCAAAACTTCGACATCTCCTGCTTGCTCTGATCCTCGGCGGACTTCTCCTGCCTCCGGCGATCGCCGCACTGGCGCCGGAAGGCGAGGACACGGCAATCGCGCAGAGTCTGGCGCAAATGCTGCGCTCCGCCCGGACGGTGATCTCCGAAAGCCAGGCGAAGATCGACGACCCCGCCCTTGGCGATAAAGGCCTAAGCGGCAAGGTCGTGCTCGATCTCGCGATACAGAAATACAAGGCCACGACAGGGGTCGATCCGCTCTCGATCGACCCTCAGTCCCGCCAGGGCAAGTTGCTGCACGAGCTGATGGACTCGATTGCCGAGGTGATGGACGAGAACCAGACCCAGATCAACACCCCGGGAACCGGCTTTAAGGGGTTCATTCCGGCTGTTTTCGCACGCCTTGTCGACGAGTCATTCGGCCGCCGCGCCCAGGGCGAAGCGGACATCAAGGTGACCGCCCCGCTCGATCTCGTGCGTAATCGTAAGGCGCGGCCCGACGCGTGGGAAGCTGACGTGATCGCCACCAAGCTGCTCCAGCCGGATTGGCCGCATGGCCAGTCCTTCTCGGCTATGGTGCAGGAAGGCCGGCCGGCTTTCCGCATCATGGTCCCTGAATACTACGGCGAAACCTGCCTATCCTGTCACGGCTCACCCAAGGGCGAGATGGACAAGACCGGCTACCCAAAGGAGGGCGCCAAATTGGGCGACCTCGGCGGGATCATCAGCATCACCCTCTACCGCTGAGGCCGCAGCCGGTGCTTGGACTGTCGCAGTTCACCATTCGGGCCCGGCTGGCGATCCTGTCGTGCATGCTGCTGATCGTCCTGGCAGGGACGACTGGATACCTGACGCGCACGCTATCCGATGAAGCGGCGGCCACGGCACGGGCGGCCGATATGTTCGCGCTCGCCGACCAGGCGAACAGCGCGCGGATCGCGTTCGGCGAGCTGCGCTACTGGAACACCGACCTAGCGGTGAGCCAGCTCACCCTATCGGAACAAAAGGCTGCCGCTGCCCGCGAACGTTTGGAGCGCGACCTCGATCAACTTGCAGCACAAAAGCCGAGTCAGATCGCGAAGGTTCGGGCCGAACTGGCCGATTACGAGAAACTCGCGGGGCAGGCGGTAGATGCCTACACCAACGACCAGCGGGTCATCGGCAACACGCTGTTGGCGCAGGCGCGCCAGCACAGCCTGGTTCTCGACGAATTGCTAGGCGCGATGGTCAGCGAGGTGACCTCGGAAGCGAGAGTCGCCCGTGACCGTGTGGTCGGCGAGGCCGCCGCGGCGACTCGCGTCGCCTATGCGATCTTTGTGGCCGCCGTCTTGGCGGGGGTGCTGCTGACCCTCCTTATCTGGCGCTCGATCTCAGTGCCACTGCGCGCGTTGGTGTCAGCGATGAACGGCCTCATCGCCGGGAAGGCGGAGGTGGAGATCCCCCCGGCCGGGCCCGACGAAATCGGCGCAATGGCGCGAATTCTGGCGCTGTTTCGCAACACTCTCTTCGAATTGCGCGAAACCCTTGAGCGTTTACAGTCCGCGCAAGCGAGCCTCGTCCAATCGGAGAAGATGGCATCGCTCGGGCAGCTCACCGCCGGCATCGCTCACGAGATCAAAAACCCGCTAAACTTCGTCAACAATTTTGCCGAGCTCTCAGTCGAATTGCTGGAAGAGGTTAAACAGGTAACCGAGCCGGCAGTGGCGGCGCTCGGAGGCCCGCAGCGCGCGGAATTCGCCGACGCGATTGCCACCTTGACCAGCAATCTGGAAAAGATCGCCGAGCACGGCAAGCGTGCCGACGGCATCGTCAAAAGCATGCTCTTGCATTCGCGCGGCGACAGCGGTACGCGGCAAATCTCCGACATCAACGCGCTTGTCGACGAGGCGCTCAACCTCGCCTACCACGGCGCCCGCGCCCAAAATCAGAATTTCAACATCACGCTGGAGCGCGATCTCGACAAGAGCATCGCGCCGATCGAGGTGGTGCCGCAGGAGCTCACCCGCGTCTTCCTCAACCTATTCGGCAACGGGCTTTACGCCGCTAGCCGGCGCAATCAGGAGGGCGGGGCCCCGGATTACCGCCCGGAATTGAGGGTTTCAACCCGGGATATCGGTGGCGAGGTCGAAGTCAAGGTACGGGACAACGGCACTGGCATCGCACCCGAGTTCCGCGACAGGCTATTCACCCCCTTCTTCACGACCAAGCCGACCGGAGAAGGGACCGGACTCGGGCTGTCGATCAGCTATGATATCGTCGTGCAACAGCACGGCGGCACGATCACCATCGATAGCCGGGTCAACGAGTTCACCGAATTCACAGTCCGCCTGCCTCGTACCTCGCGGGCATCACCTGCGAGAGCCAGCACATGACCGTCAGCATCCTCATCGTCGATGATGAGCCCGACGTGGCAGAGCTGTTCCGCCAGCGGTTTCGCCGCGAGGTGCGGCAGGGCACCTATGTGCTGCACTTCGCCGGCTCCGGCGAGGAAGCGCTCGGCAAGCTCAACGACGGATTCCTCCCCGAGTTGATCGTGATCCTCTCCGACATCAACATGCCCGGCATGGACGG
>DATNJF010000301.1:0-2894 GCA_035604035.1 Allostellaceae bacterium
TACTTTCTGCTCCAAGATCACCGTGCCGGCATCGTCGACAACACACACCGACGTTTCCTTCACAGACACATCAAGACCGACGAAATGCGCCATCTGATCGCTCCTTCCTCGATGCCCGAGGCCAAGCCGACCTCGATCCAATCATCGTCACAGAAGGGGTTGCACGCTCATTATTCATGCTGAGCCGCAGCCGCCGCGATACACCATCTGATTGCTAGGGAGCCGTTGACCCTGCCCGCTGGAATGCCCCGCTTAGAAGCTAGGATCCGTCGCGAGAAGGAGACGGACAATGCGCAAGGGACGGTTCAGCGAGGAGCAGATCATCGCCGTGCTGAAGGAGCATCAGGCCGGCATTCCGGTCGTGGAGTTGTGCCGCAAGCACGGGACCAGCGACGCGACGTTCTACACATGGCGTTCGAAGTATGGCGGAATGGAGGTATCCGACGCCCGTAAGCTGAAGGTGCTGGAGGACGAGAACCGCAAGCTGAAGAAGCTGCTGGCGGAGTCGGTGCTCGACATCTCGACACGAGGCACTCGGAAAAAACTTCTGACGCCCAGTTCCCGGGGGATGGTCGTGACCTGGGCAATCGACGAGAAGGGCTACTCGCAGCGGCGTGCCTGTGCGCTGATCGGCATGCCGCCGAAGACCTACCGCTATGTTGTTAGCGCCGCTGTAATTCTGACCCAGGTCGCCGCTTGAAATCTGACCCACCGGCTAGGTTGGTCCTCTCGCTGGGGAGGGGGCCGGATGGTGGGATCGGAGGCGGCTTTGGAGATCCGGGTTTTGCATCGGCACGGCAAAGGGATACGGGAGATTGCGCGCGAGGTAGGGGTGTCGCGCAACACGGTGCGGCGCTATCTGCGGGACGAAGCGGCACCGCGCTACAAAGCGCGACCACCTCGCGTGACGAAGCTGGCCCCGTTCAACCGCTATGTGATTGACCGGCTGCGCGCGGCGTCGCCGGAGCGGATACCGGGAAGCGTATTGCTGACGGAGTTGCGCGAGCGCGGTTATGGCGGCCGCTACACGATGCTGAAGCTGTTCCTCGCCACCCTGCGGCCGAAGGCGATGATCGAGCCGATCGTCCGGTTTGAGACTGAGCCCAGCGAACAGATGCAGGTCGACTGGGCGGTGATCCGGCGCGGTGAGAACCGGCTTTCGGTGTTTGTGGCGACGCTGGGCTGGAGCCGGGCCACCCATATCGAGTTCGTCACCGACGAGCGGGTCGAGACACTGATCGAGGCGCATGAGAACGCGTTCTTTGCCTTTGGCGGTGTGCCGCGCGAGGTGCTGTACGACAACATGCGCACCGTCGTGCTGGAGCGGCACGGCTAGGGCCACGGCCGGCATCGCTTTCATCCCGGCTTCCTCGACTTCGCCCGGCATTGCGGCTTCCGGCTGCGCCTGTGCGCTCCGTACCGGGCGCCGCGAGACGGCGAACCTCGCGGTGCGGCGTTGGCTGCGTGAGGTGGCGAATGTTCGTGTACACGGCACGACCGGGGAGGTTCCGGCCGAGCGGCTAGCGATCGAGAGAACGCAGTTGCAGCCGGTGCCGACACCTTATGGCGGTCGCAGCGTGCGCACGGTCCAGCGGCGGCCGGCGCCGGCGTCGATCGTCGGGCTGCAGCACCCGCTGTCATTCTACGATGCCTTTGCCGGTGGCGCGCCGTGAGCGACCTGCAGCATCAGCGCATCGCCGAGCTGTGCCAGGAACTGCGGCTGAGCGCGGTGCCTATCCTGTATCCCGGCGTCGCCCAGGCCGCGGCAGCCAAGGACGCCTCCTTCGCCGACTTCCTCGAAGAGACGCTGCGCGGCGAACGCGACGCGCGCAGCGCCCGAGCCCGCGAGATGTTCGCCCGCGTCGCCGGCTTCCCGGCAGTCAAGACGCTCGACGGCTTCGACTTCGGCTTTGCCACCGGTGTGCCGCGGCCGCAAATCCACGAACTCGCCGGCCTGGCCTTTATCGAGCGCGCCGAGAACGTCGTCTTCCTTGGTCCCAGCGGCGTCGGCAAGACGCATCTGGCGATCGCACTCGGCTACTGGCGACACAGCACGGCCACAAGGTGCGCTTCACCACCGCCGCCGATCTGGTCATGACGCTCGAGACGGCGCAGCGCCAGGGCCGTTGGAAAGAGGCGCTGCACCGCACCGTCAGCGTCTACAAGCTCTTGATCATCGATGAGATCGGATACCTGCCGCTGGGGCGCGAACAGGCCAACCTGTTCTTCCAGGTCATCGCCAAGCGCTACGAGAAGGGAGCGACGATCTTGACCTCCAACCTGACCTTCGGGTCCTGGGATCAAGCCTTCGCCGGCGACCCGGTGCTGACCGCGGCGATGCTCGACCGGCTGCTGCATCATTCGGTCGTGGTCAGCATCCAGGGTGAGAGCTACCAGCTCAAGGACAAACGTCGCGCCGGACTGCTGAAAGCACCGGCTGCGGCATGAACAGGGCTTGCCCCAATGGGCCAACAGGAACCTCCCGCGCTCCGCTGCGTCGGACTCGTGGCGGTCACGCCGCTGCGCGCGGGGTCCCTCCCCGGCCTGCGCCGGGGCAGGCTCCGGGGACCATGGGGACAAGCCCGCGAGCATCGAGCGTGGGTCAAGATTCAATCGGCGAAATCGAGCAAAGTGGGTCGGGATTCAACCGGCGTTGACAATGTCCCCAGGCACGGCGAGGACGCGGCCCTGCGAGAGCGACTGCGCGTCCTTGCTGGCGAGCGGCGGCGGTTCGGCTACCGTCGCCTGCACATTCTGCTGCGGCGAGAAGGCATCGAGCTCAACCATAAAAAATTGTTCCGGCTGTACCGGGAAGAGCGGTTGACCGTTCGTCGTCGCGGTGGCCGCAAGCGAGCCCCTGGTACGCGCGCGCCAATGGCGCTGCCGCAGGGTCC
>DATNJF010000302.1:0-6443 GCA_035604035.1 Allostellaceae bacterium
GCCGCCTCGCCAAGGATTTCGAGGCCACGATCGCCAGCGCCGTCGCCTGGGTCTTCCTCGCGCACATCAGACTGTTGACGCGCCGTATCGTACGAGCCTGAATTCGTGTGCTTCTTTTCGAGTCAGACTCTAAGAGACAAAAGGAAGGAGATCGCCGATCTGCGGTTATTATCGAAGCTATGTTTGGTAATCATATACACGTTATGCACACGGCAGAAGACGGCTCACCTCTAACTGACGTGAGATCAGCATCACTGCAAACCGGTAAAAACAAGGTAATTCAAAAGTATGGTACTTTTTACTGTGCAAGGATAATTCGATTTTTATATATGATCCTTTACGATCTACAGCACGTTGCACATTCGATGCGACTTTCTGTTCCTTATTTGGATGAGCTATTTTTTCCGTTTATGAACGACGATGCCTACCTGCTCTCACGCAAAACGTTCCCGCCCCGAGGACAATAAGCGCCAAATTGGCATGATCCAAACACCTGCCGCTGTTCATGACTCCGCTCTTTGATCGCCTCGACGCGCTGCCGCCGCTGTCGACGGAGGAGCGGCAGCTGCTCGACAGCGTCCGCGCCCTGGCCCGCGATGAGATCGCGCCGCGCGCCGCCGCCTATGACCGCGCCTCCCAATTTCCGTGGGAGAACATCGAGGCGATCAACGCGCTCGGCCTCAACGCCATGTTCGTGCCCGAGGCGTACGGCGGCGCCGGGATGAGCTATGCCGCCTATCTCGCTTGCGTGCGCGAGATTTCCGCGGCCTGCGCCTCGACCGGGATCATCTGGGCGACCAATTTCCACGCCGCGAAGCCGCTGATCGATTTTGGCAGCGAAGAGCAGAAGCAGCGATTGCTGCCGCGCGTCGCCGAGGGCGCGCTCCTCGCGCTGGCGATCACCGAACCCGATGCCGGTTCGGACGCGACCGGAATGAAGACCCGCTTCACCCCGGACGGCAACGACGCGGTCCTCGTCGATGGCGGCAAAATCTTCATCACCAATGGCGACGTCGCCGACCTGATCCTCTTGTTCGGCAAATGGAGCGAGCTTCCTGACGGTCGCGGCGCGATCACCGCGCTTTATCTCGAAAAGGACACGCCCGGCTTCTCGATCCTGCGCAAGGAAGAGAAGCTCGGCCACCGCGCCTCATCGACCGCGGCGCTCGCCTTCGACCGATGCCGAGTGCCGCGCGCCAATGTGCTCGGCGAGCCAGGCGGGGGCCTGAAGCTGCTGCTCGCCGCGCTCAACAAGTCGCGGCCGAGCGTCGCCGCGCACGCGCTCGGCATCGCCCGCGCCGCGTTCGGCGATGCGGTCGCCTACATCAACGAGCGCCGCCAATCCGGCCGACGCATCATCGAGTTCCAGGGGATCCAGTTCATGCTCGCCGACCTCGCCACCGATCTGGCAATGTGCGAGGCTTGGCTATGGCACGTCGCCGGACTGGTCGATGCCGGCGTCGCCGATATTGGCCCGGAAGCCTCGATGCTGAAAATGGGCGCCACCGACCTGGCGATGCGCATCGCCACCGAGGCGGTGCAGCTCTATGGCGGCTACGGCTACATCGCCGACAACCGGGTCGAGCGGCTATTTCGCGACGCCAAGATCACCCAGATTTGGGAAGGCACCAATCAGCTGCACCGTCAACTGATCGGCCGCAGCTTTATCGAGCGCAAATAAAACGGCGCCCGTCCGAAGACGGGCGCCGCAGTCTCGAAACAAACTCGCGTCAGGCGACGACGAGTTCCGACGTCAGCTCCCTGCCCTTGGTCTCCGGGCTGAGCAGCAACGCTACGACGACGCTCGCCGCCGCGGCGACCGTCCCGACCAGCATCGGGATCACCAGACCGGCATGGAAATACTCGGCACAGAAGGCCAGCACCACCGGTACAAAGCCGCCCCAGATCGCGCCCTGGTGGTAGCAGAAGCCGGAGGCGGTGGCGCGTACCTCGGTCGGGAAGCGCTCCGACAGGTAACTCGGCAACTGGCTGTAGAGAGCGCCGCCGAAGGCTCCCTGCAGGATGTACCCGATGGTGATCCAGGTGAAATCGTTGCTGAGCAGGTAGATCGGCGCGATCGGCACCGCCAACGCGGCGGGGATGATCATCGCCCAACGCCGGCCGAAGCGGTCGCCCCACCAGCCCCAGAAGCTCATCGCCACGAAGCCGACCAGGTTGAAGAACAGGATCGGGATCGCCAGCAACGCCGGGCTCATCCCCAGATCCTTCTGCAGATGGGTCGCGAACAGCGAGGTCAGCGAGTAGTAGAGAACGAAATTGCTCGCCATCCACCAGCAGGCCAGCATCGTGTTGGCCAGCATCCCCTTCTTGAAGATGCTGAGGAGCGGCGCCTTAACCTCGCGGTTTTCCGCCCGCTGCTTGCGCCGGTTCTCGACCCAGAGCGGCGGCTCGTTGACGAACTTGCGCACGTAGAACACCGACAATGCCGGCAGCACGCCGACCCACAACATGCCGCGCCAGCCGATAGAGTTGAAGAAGAGCCCGTAGATCAGGCTCGACAGCGCGAAGCCGATGCCCCAGGAGCCTTGCAGAACGCCGCTCATAAAGCCGCGCGTGCGGATCGGCCACTGCTCCATCGCCAACGCCGCGCCAGCCGGCCACTCGGCGCCCATGCCGATGCCAAGCAACGTGCGACAAACGAACAGGAACATGAAAGTCGGACTAAACCCGGCGGCAAAATTGGCGGCCGAATACCACAGGATCGAGATCATCAAGGGGATCTTGCGTCCCACCCGATCAGCGAGCCAGCCGGAGGCGACCGCACCAATGAGCCGCATCCACAGCGTGACGGTCAGGACGAAGGCCACCTCGGTCAACGGCACGTGGAACTCGTCGGCGATGGGCTTCATGATCAAGAGGAACACGGTGAAGTCGAACGCATCGAGCGTCCAACCGAGCCACGCCGCCCACCACGCGTACCATTGATCCTTGGTCGGCTCGCGCCACCAGGCTACCTGACCTACCGAGTCTGTACTCGCCATCGCGTTGCTCCCCTGTTCGTCGCATTCCACCGGCGCTCAGGCCGGCCGCACCGTTACGCACGCAACATCGTCATGAAGACGAATGCGCGCGCAACTATAAGAGGATCATTTGATCGGCCGCAAGGCAGCAATGTGGCCGTCGGCCCCGGCTCGATACATCACTGGAGCGGGCGGCGATCAACTTTTGGTTACGCCCAAATTTCAGGCCGCGCCCTTTTGCTCTCCTCTCTGGTGCAACCTGGCCTTGACGATATCGGCGCGTCGGCTAAGTTGTTGTCGTTACTGCCGCGCCGTCACACCGGGCGCCGTCCTATCGCTCACAAGGGAGAGCAAAGAGATGTCAAAAGCAATGCGCCTGACAGCTACCGTTTTCGGCGCGCTCGTCGGGGTCGCCGCGATGGTGGGACCGGCGGCGGCACAAAGCGCCGTGAATGTCGGGACCCTGACCTGCAATGTGGCCAGCGGTTGGGGCTTTATCTTCGGTTCGTCGAAGGCGCTCAACTGCACTTTCGCAGGTGTTGGTGGGCGTTATGAGCACTACACCGGCAACATCACCAAGTTCGGTGCCGATATCGGCTACACCTCCGGCGGCGTCTTGGTGTGGACGGTCGTAGCACCGGTCGGGGCCATGGTGCCCGGCGCGCTTGGTGGGAATTACGCGGGCGCCACCGCGAGCGCGACTGTTGGCGTCGGCGTCGGCGCGAATGCGCTGATCGGCGGTTCGACCAACACCATCGCCTTGCAGCCGCTCAGCATCGAAGGCAATACCGGGCTCAACGTCGCCGCCGGCGTCGCCGGGATCCAGCTGGTCCCTGCGCCTTAGCTCCGAGGTCTCTAAATATCGGCGGCGCGGGTTCGGCCACCAGGTTGACCGCGCCGCCGACCTGACCGCGAATTCAAGGAACAGTTGCTAGCCTTCAGCGTTCGTCGATGATGGCGGCGGCGGTACTTTCGCGCCGCACCCAGTGAGGCCGAAGGAGGTTCGCGATGATTGCTCTTGGTATTGGGCACTTGCAGCCGCTGGTCGCGCTGCTTGCCGGTGTCCTCATCCTGTTGGTACCGCGTATTCTTAACTACGTCATCGCGATCTACCTGATCGTCACCGGCATTGTCGGCCTTGGCATCATCCATTAGCCGCTTCTAGGGTCTGTTTCCGGCGAGGCGGTGCAGCTCGTCGTAGACCAACTGGTCGATGTCGAGCCCCTCGCGCCGCAGCCGCTCGCGGTTGCGCGCCGAGTTCTCTCCGGGGATACGGATTTCGGCTACGCCAGGTGCGCGCGGCACCGCCTTGACCCGGTCGATGAGCGCGCTAACCTCGCGCCGGCATTGCTCGAGCGGGATCAGCAGGTCGGGCCGGAAAGCGATGAAGAGATAGCCGTCCACGGCGCCTTCGACCATGCCGGCTCCGCCAAGGACACCGAGAGCCTGGACGATGAGCCCAAGGCCGAACCCCTTGTATCCAGCGAACGGCAGCAAGGCTCCGGCCTGCGCCGCGGCCGGGTCGGTGGTCGGACGCCCGTCGCGATCGATCGCGACGCCTTCCGGCAGAGCCTCGTTGCGGCGCACCCGCAGCTGCAACTCAGTCGCCATGAAGGCCGAGGTGCCCATGTCAAGGATCAGCGGGCCCTCTTCTGTCAGGATGGCGAAGGCGATCGGGTTGGTGCCGAGGACCGGCTTGATACCACCCAGCGGCGCCACCGCACCGCCGCTGCTCGCGGTATGGATCGCGACAAAGCCCTCGCGCGCAATCATCTCGACAAAATAGGCGTTGCGTCCGCTCATCCATGTATTGGTGACGCCGACCAGCGCGATGCAGTGCGCCTTCGCCTTGTCGATAGTCGCTTTCGCTGCGTGGTAAATCGCCAGCATCCCGACATTGTTGCCGCCGTCGTAGAGGGCGGAGACCTCGGTCTCGCGCAGGAGTCGCATCGGTGACCGCGGCAGAGCGAAACGGCGATGCTCGGGAACGTTGAGCAGCTTGGCGAGGCCGGAATACTCATAGCCGCAGAGCGCCGCGTCGATCACGTGGTCGGTGACGACAGCTGCCTCGTCGGGTTCGTAGCCGATCCCACGCAGCGCGCGCTCGCCCAGATCGCGGGCCTCATCGACACTCAAATGAACGCGGCCTGCCGGCATGGAACCTCCTTCTCAGGGCTTTTTTGCGACAAACAACTCGACTGTCGCAGCGTCGAGAATAGCCTCGCTCGCGGCAATGCCGCTTTGAAAAGGAATATTGAAGCGGGTGAACGCATCGAGAAGGATTTTCGCGGCACCAGGCGAATGTGGGTCGCGAACAAAGACGCTCACTCCCATCGCCGCTGCGCCAGGGCGGATAGCGCTCATCTCCGGTCCATGCGCATCCCAGCCGGCAGCGCGCAGCAGGTTGACCAGCTGGTTGGCGTAGCCATAGGCCTCGACATCGTTGGGTACGCACGACACCAGGACCGGAAAGCTGCCGAATTGGCGGAGGTAGTCAGCAAGCTTGGCCGCGGTCTCATCGTCGATCGAGCGGCCTTTGGACTGCGCCCGCAACACCGCGATCTGACGATCGATCTGGGCGACCTGGATGCTCAACGAAACAAGCGCATCCTGGATCGTATCGAAGGATGCCGGGCTCGACTCACTGGCTGGCGGCAGAGTCCGCGACACCGCGTCCCACTGGCCCCACAATCCTTGCAATGCGGCGATTTCGTCGCCGGTTGCGCTCTGGCTGGCGGTCTGGCTTCGTTGCTGCTGCAAGTGCAGATCGGCGCCGGCGAGCCCGCCGCACGCCAACACGGCGACGACCCAGGCGCCCTTAGCCCAGGCGCGCCGCGGCAGCACGACCGCCTCGACCAACGCAATCGCGAACACGATGGCGACCGGTATTCCCGGCCCCCATCGCGCGGCCGCGTCAACCCACTCAGTTAGCTGTGCTGGCATCGCTCAGGCGTCGGGAACGCCTCGTTCGAGCTCGTCGAGCCAGACCGTCGCGTGCGAGTCGGAGGGTGCGCGCCAGTCACCACGCGGCGACAGCGATCCGCCGGAAGAGATCTTCGGCCCGTTGGGCAGGGCGGAACGCTTGAATTGGCTCTGCTGAAAGAAGCGCATGAGAAACACGCGCATCCATTTCTTGATCTCAGCGAGATCGTATGCCCGCCGCCCCGTGTCGGGCGTGTTAGGCGGCCAGGCTCCGCGCGCTGCATCGTGCCAGGCGTTCCACGCCAGATAGGCGATCTTGGAGGGCGCGAAACCATAACGAGTCACATAGTAGAGCGTGAAATCCTGCAACGCGTAAGGGCCAACGATGCTCTCCGTCGACTGAATCAGCCCGTCCTCGTCGGCCGGGATCAGCTCGGGTGAGATTTCGGTGGCGAGAATGTCTTCGAGGATGCGCGCGGTCTTGGCGTCGACATCACCGCTATGCGCGACAAAGCGGATCAGGTGCTGGATCAGCGTCTT
>DATNJF010000303.1:0-3648 GCA_035604035.1 Allostellaceae bacterium
GGGGGCGGCGCTGGTGTCGGAGCCGGAGCCGGAGCCGGAGGTGCGACCAGTTGGGCGAGCGCCGGTAGGCTCAGGGAGACCGCGACTGCCGCGGCGGCGATTGGAGCCAGCCAGTGCTTTCTTGCCCGCTGAACCTGCAAAACCCCCACCCCACTTGGCTTATCCCGCTACCCGCAAAGACATCAGGTCACGAGCCCCTGATCAACTCACGATCGCCACAAGTGAACCAAGTCATTCCAAGTGGCAAACACCATCAACGTCAAAACCAATGCCATTCCAATACGAAAACCGTACTCATGAGCTCTCTGACCCAACGGTTTCCCGCGGATCGCTTCAGCGGCATAGAACAGCAGGTGTCCCCCGTCAAGCACCGGAACTGGAAACAGATTGATAAGCCCCAGGTTAATCGACAGCATCGCCATGAACGAAAGCAGCGCGCCGACACCGATCTGCGCGACCTGGCCTGAAAGCTGTGCGATCCGCAGCGGACCGCCCAATTCATCGGCGCTGCGCTTATGCGTGATCATTTGCCACATCGCGCCGAGCGTCGAGGTCGACAGGTTCCAGGTCTCGCTGAAAGCGTGGAGGACGGCGCTCGCCGGGCTGAGCCGGACATATTTGACGGTGCTGCCGCCGTGAACGCCAAGCTGCCCGATCTGCCGTCCGTCCGGGTCGTCGACAACATTCGGCGTTACGTTGAGCGACACCGGCTCGCCTTTGCGCGACACCACGATCGTCATCGGATTGCCGGTGTCGAGTTCGACCAGCCGCTTGATATCGTCGAACCGCGCGATCGGATTGCCATCGATCGAGGTCACCACGTCGCCAACTTGCATGCCGGACCTTTCGGCGGCGCTGCCCGGCAGGATGCGACCGATCTCTGGCGGCATGTAAGGCTGGCCGTACGTCGCAAATAACACGGCCATCACCACGATCGCGAAAATGAAATTTGCCAGCGGCCCGCCGCTGACGATGGCGGCACGCTGCCCGAGCGGTTTGCAGAAGAACGAGACCGCCCGCTCGGCCTCGGTCATCTCGGTCGCGTTCGCCGCCGGCAAGACTGAGCTGCCATCGCTGTCGCCGAACATCTTAACATAGCCGCCCAAGGGTAGCGCGCTGACCTTCCAGCGGGTCCCGGCGCGGTCGTTCCAGCCAAACAACTCAGGTCCGAAGCCGATTGAGAATTTTTCGATGCGTACGCCGTTGCGCCGAGCGATCAGATAATGGCCCAGCTCGTGAACGAAGACGAGAACGGTCAGGACCACGAGAAACCCGAAGACCATCCACAGGAACTGTGTCGCCCCGCCACTGAGGAATGGTGCGAAGAAACTACTCATGCCTGGTCCGCCGGCCGGTGGTTGCGAGCGCGGCGCGCGGCATGCTCGGCCGCGATCGCCCGCGCCTCGCGATCGATGTGGTAAACGTCGTCGAGGCTGTCGAGCCTGCCGACAGGCATCGCCTCGAGCGTCTCTTCAACGGTCGCAGCGATGTCAAGAAAGCCGATCCGCCCGTCGATAAAGGCTTTCACCGCGGTCTCATTGGCGGCATTGAGCACAGTGGGGCAGCCGCCGCCTTGTATCAGCGCCTCACGCGCCAAACGCAGCGCCGGAAAACGCTCGGGATCGGGTGTCTCGAAGGTCAATCTTCCAACCGAGGCAAGGTCGAGCCGCTGCATCGGCGCCGCGGTGCGTCCGGGCCAGCCGAGAACGTAGGCGATCGGCGTGCGCATATCGGGTGTCCCCAGATGCGCCAGCACCGAGCCGTCGTGATAGGTGACGAGGCCGTGGATGACCGATTGCGGGTGGATCACCACGTCAATCTGCTCCGACGGCAACCCGAATAGATGGTGCGCCTCGATAATCTCCAGCCCCTTGTTCATCAACGTCGCTGAGTCGATCGAAATCTTCGCGCCCATGTTCCAAGTGGGGTGTTTGACCGCTTCCGTCACCGTCATGTGGCGCATTTCGTCAATGCTGCGCTCGCGGAACGGGCCGCCACTGCAGGTCAACGTGATCTTCTCTATATGGTCAATCCGCTCGAAATCGAAACACTGCCAGATCGCATTGTGCTCACTGTCGACCGGCAGCAACGTAGCGCCATGGGCGGCGACCTCTTGCATGAAGAGGCTGCCGGCGCAAACCAACACCTCCTTGTTGGCGAAGGCGACGATCCGCCCGCGCCGCACCGCGGCCAGCGTCGGTGCCAGACCGGCGGCGCCGACAATGCCGGCCATCACCCAATCGGCCGGACGCTCGGCTGCCTCGACCAGAGCTTCGGGCCCGCACCCCGCCTCAATCCCCGAACCCGACAGCGCCGCCTTCAGCGCCCCGTATTCCGCCGGATCGGCGACCGCAGCGAAGCGCGCGTTCAACTGCCGGGCCTGCTCCGCCAGAAAGGCCGCGTTGCGGTTCGCGGTCAGCGCCTCGACCGTGAACGCCCCACGGTTGCGCAGTAAGAGATCGACGGTGCTGCGCCCGATCGACCCGGTCGAGCCGAGGATCGAGACACGTCGCGGCGGTGCCGCCGCGCTCTGCGCGCCGGTCAGCGCAATCACCGCCATGCCAGCACGTTACCGCCGCCAACCCAGGTCAGCAAAGCCACCGCAGGGATCACCGCTAGCAGACCGTCGAGACGGTCAAGCAGGCCACCGTGCCCCGGGATAAGGCCGCTCGCGTCCTTCACGCCGAACCTTCGCTTGGCCACGGACTCCGCAAGATCGCCGAACTGTTCGACAATCGCAAGCCCCGCGCTCACCAGAACCAGCGGCCAGACAGGGGTTGCACCGAGCGTCCGCGCGGTTGCCCAACCGGCGAGCGCGGCGCAGCAAATCCCGCCCAAAAGGCCCGCCCAGGTCTTGCGCGGGCTCCAGTGCGGCGCCAGCCGCGGGCCGCCGAGAAGCCGTCCCACCGCATAGGCGCCAATATCTGTCGCCCACACAATCGCGAACACCCAAAGTAGGGTGATCCTTCCCGCGCTCTCGCTTTGCGCCAGCCATATTAGAATGATGCAAGGTAGCGCCACCCACAGGCACCCGATGGCCATCCAGCGAGGGGCCTCAGACTCCTGCTTCAGCTCCATCCCCCATACGACCCCGGCGGCGCAGAGGGCGATCGCAGCGCCAGCGCGAATATCGGCGAGCGCCGTAGCGGCAACGGCAACCGCAACGCCGACGATCAGCATGACCCCGCTGGCTCGCAGTTCCCCGCCGCCACACAGTCGCCCCCATTCCCATGCCATGATCATGGCGGCGAACACCGTAAGCGCCCACAGAAACACGCCACCCAGCCAGATCGCCACCAATGGCAATGGCGCAAGCATCAGCGCCGACAGGATCCGCAGCCGCAGCGACCCCACTTTAGCGAGAGCCAATCGACGCCCCGTAGCGCCGCTCGCGACAGCCGAAATCGGCGATCGCTTGTTCCAAGTCTGCCCGGCCGAAGTCGGGCCACAGCGTCTTAGTGAAGACCAGTTCGGAATAAGCGCACTGCCACAGCAGGAAATTGCTGATGCGCTGCTCACCGCTGGTGCGGATCAATAGATCGGGGTCGGGAATATCGGCGGTGAACAGATGCCGCGAGATGACCGCCTCGTCGATCTCATCTGCAGGCAGCTCGCCGGCGGCAGCCTTTGCCGCCAGCATCCGCACCG
>DATNJF010000304.1:0-17500 GCA_035604035.1 Allostellaceae bacterium
CGGGATTAGTCGCGAAACGGGCAGAAATCGCCGGGCGCATTGTCGAGGCTCGCGCGATCCTGCGCCAACTCATCATCGACCTGGACAACATCGACGCGGCTATCCGCATCTTCGATCCGAAATACGATGTCGAAAGTATCCAGCCGAAGGCCGTTGCTCCGCTTCACGGGATTTCGTTTCGAGGGGAATTTGTACGGCTGATCTTGGACATGATGCGGAACACCCAAGGCCCCGTGACCACTAACGAGATTGCCCTGCATCTCATGCGACATCGGGGCCTGAATGCGGCGGACGCGGCGCTGCTGGCGCTATTCAATAAGCGCACCCGCGCGCTTCTCTACCATTATCGGGATCGCGGGATGGTGCGAGCGGTGCGCGGTAACGAGGAAGGCCGTCGCCGGTTCAATTGGTGGGAGATTGCCGTCTAGGGGTCTTCCTCATCATCCGGCGTCTCCCCGAAGTTGACGGCATCCCGCTTATCGATGAGCTTGCGTTCGATTGCGCTGGTGATTCCATCCTCGATGAACCGTCGCATTACTCCCGATCTACCCTTACCGAAAGACCCCATCCTCGCAAGTTCATCGAGGTAAGTGATTATAATTGGCCGCAGCCGGACTGGGGTGACCGGATTGGACGCCATCGGAAGATCGTATTACATTTGAAATACGCTTGACCATCCGGTTGCGATTGCCGCAGGATACGGGCGCGCAAAAAGAAGCGGCCCCTCGGGGCCGCAGTGGGTGAGCGTTGGGAGAAGTTTTTTATCGGCTTTGGTCGCTTACGACGACCGCGGCCAGTTGCGGTGGTGGGAGCGAACATTCTCCCACTTCCCGAAGCGGAAACGCAGGTACTCACGCACGTAGACGTAAAGCCCCACGCCGATGGCGATGACGCTCACTGCGCCCTCCCTCATCGAGACGACAGATTGGGTCTGTCCCCCTCGGAACACCTCTTGTGCCCCGTGGCCGGTAGACACGCGGGGTCGGAGGCTCGATGAGAAAGCGGATCACGGACGCGACTCGCCAGTAACAGTTAACCGCGTCTCGCCTGTTGCGTCAATATGTTGTTAATTTCATCCACCGACCCACTATCTCGGGTAGTTGGCAAGTGCTACCTGCATTCCCGAAATTGGGTCGCACACATGCATAATTCCGGGAACTCCTCGACCTTGCCGTAGGCGACATGGGCGCGGCAGTAGTCGATCAGCCGGTCCCACGAGCCGATCACCGGGCGCTCGCGCAGTTCCGCCTTCATCAGCCGCAGCGCCGCCTCGCGCACCGATTTCAAGGCGGCGACGCCGCTGACGCCGAGCCCTGGCACCGCCAGCAGATCGTCCGGATCGGCCGATATCGCCTCAGCGAAACCGCCAAAGCACTCGATCAAATTCTTGGCCAGCGGCTTGACGTCGCCGCGCGGGTTGCCGGCGAAGAGCAGCACTTCCATCAGCTCGTAATCGGGCAGCGCGTCGGCTCCGGCGGCGATCAGCCGTTCGCGCAGGCGCTGACGATGGCCGTGGAAATGCGGCGGCGCGCCCATCGCATCGGCGAGGCCCGGCGTTTTCGGTCGTGCCTTCGCCATCAGCTTTTCTTTCGCCGTGCCTGCAGGGCGGCGCGGGCGGCGCCGGTCAGGCGCTGCGGCTCGTCGGTCGCGAAGGCATCGACAAACGCTTCGATGCCGCGTTCGACCGCAGCGGTGGTGTGCATTTCTTCCCAGTCGAGGATCAGCGCCTTCTGAATGCGGATCGCGTGCGGCCCGGCGGCAAGGATCGAGACGGCGAGCGGCTCAACTGCTGCGTCGAGTTCCGCCGTTGGCACCACTCGGTCGACCAAGCCCCAATCCAGTGCGGTCGCGGCGTCGATATTCTCCGCAGTCAGCACCAGGCGCCGGGCGCGGGCGGGGCCGATCAGCTTGGGCAGCAGCGCCGCCTCGACCACGGAGGGTATGCCGATCCTGACCTCGGGCATACCGAACGTCGAGCGCTCGCTGGCGATGCGGAAGTCGCAGGCGGCGGCGAGTTCCAGCCCGGCGCCCAGTGCGTAGCCGTCGATCCGCGCGATCGCCGGCACCGGGAGGTGGCGGAACGCGTCGCAGCAAACATGAACGGCGGTGATGAAATGGCGGGCGCTGTCGGCGTCGAGCGCGGCCAGTTCGTCGATATCGGCGCCGCCCACAAAGGCCCGTCCCCCAGCGCCGGTCACTACCACGAGCCGAAGTTCCGGGTCGGCGGCGAGCCGGGTCATCGCCTCGATGATCTCGCCCATCAGCGCGCGGTCGAGCGCGTTGAGTTTGGCCGACCGGTCGATCGTGACACGCGCGACAAACCCGCCTTCCGCCCGCTTCTCGCGCAAGACGTCAACCGCCACGCCCGCCTCCGCCTGGAACCGCTGCTTTTGCTGGTGCATACTAGGCCGCACGACGAGCAGGAGGCGAGCATGTCGATCATCGAGGACATCGGCGACATCCGGGAAATTTACGGTCACCCTGCCGAGCGTGCGGTCAAGAAGCAGCTGCCCAAGCTCGAAAAGCACTCGCGCGCCTTTATCGCGCTATCGCCGTTCATCGTCATGGCGACCTGTGATGCCGAGGGAAGCTGCGACGCCTCGCCCAAGGGCGATGCGCCGGGCTTTGTCCGGGTTCTCGACGACACCACGCTGCTGATCCCAGACCGGCTCGGCAACAACCGGGTCGATACGATCAGCAATCTGCTCAAAAGCCCGGGGATCGGGCTGATCTTTTTCGTGCCCGGCCTGCGCGAGACCTTGCGGGTCAACGGCCGCGCCCAGATCACCACCGACCCGGCGCTGCTCGAACCCTCCACGGTGCAGGGCAAAGCGCCGCGCAGTGGCATCCTGATCACCGCCGAGGAAGTCTATTTTCATTGCGGCAAGGCGCTGATCCGCTCCGATCTGTGGAACCCGGAAAAGCAAATCGCCCAATCGGACTTCCCGTCGCTGGGCCGCATCATCACCGAGCAGATCGACGAGGGCGGTTCGGTCGAGGACGCGGAGCGCTACACCGAGCACAGCTACAAGACCCGGTTGTACTAGCCCTGCATTGCCCGAAACCGCAGACGTAATTGTCATCGGCGCCGGCATTGCTGGCGCTGCGGCGGCGGCGCATTTGGCGGCGGATCGCCGCGTCGTATTGCTCGAACGCGAGAGCCAGCCCGGCTATCACAGTACCGGGCGCTCCGCCGCTCTGTTCACCGAAACCTACGGCAACCGCGCGATCCGCATCCTTACGGGGGCGAGCCGCACCTTTTACGAGGCCTGGGCCGACGGCTTTGCCGAGCACCCGATCCTCACCCCGCGCGGCGCGCTGATGTTTGCGATGCCGGGACAGGAGGAGGCGCTGGCGACGGCGTGGGCCGAGCTGTCGCCCGACGATCCTCGCGTCCGCCGGCTCGACGCGGCGGAGGCGCGGGCGCTGGTTCCAGTCCTGCGCGCCGGTAGCGTGATCGGCGCGGTGCACGAGCCCGACTCGATGGATATCGACGTCCACGAGCTGCATCAGGGCTATCTCCGCCGCTTTCGCCAGCGCGGCGGGCGCCTAGTCGTCGACGCGGAGGTGAGGGCACTCGTCTCGGCGGGTGGCTGCTGGACCGCAGGAACCACGATGGGCGACTTTGCCGCGCCTGTGATCGTCAATGCCGCCGGCGCCTGGGCGGATGTCGTCGCGGGTCTCGCTGGGCTGCCGCCGATCGGGCTGGTGCCAATGCGCCGTACCGCGCTGACCATCGCCCCGCCAGCGGGCATCGATGCCTCTCCCTGGCCGATGACGCTCGACATCGGGGAGAATTTCTATTTCAAGCCCGATGCCGGACGGCTCTTAGTCTCGCCAGCCGACGAGACGCCGATGCCGCCCTGCGACGTGCAGCCTGATGAGTTGGACATCGCCATCGCGATAGACCGGCTGACGCGGGCGACGACGATCGAGGTCGCGCGGGTCGAGCGCAAATGGGCGGGGCTGCGGAGCTTTGTCGCCGACAAGACCACGGTGAACGGCTTCGATCCGCTGGCCAACGGGTTTTTCTGGCTGGCGGGGCAGGGCGGCTACGGCATCCAGACCGCCGAGGCCATGGCGCGCGGCGCGGTGTCGCTGATCGAGCGCGGCGAGCTGCCAGCTGACATCCGCGCCGCGGGCCTCGACGCAGCGACCCTTAGCCCGGCACGCTTTCGGAGTTAGAGGTTGCGCTCGCGTTGGCCGTCGTCCTCCTCCGCCTTGTCGAGGATGCGCTTGGCGTCGGCGAGCGTGACATCCGCCGCCTTGTTGTAACCCGTCGTGCGCAACACCCCGGCGAGATCGAGTTCGGCATAGGCGAAGCGCGAGCTGTCGCTCGCGCCCGCCTTCTCCAGCAGCCCCATCGCGTCTGCGAGTGTCGTGATCGCATCCTCGTGGCGTTTGAGCCCGGCGTAGATCAGCCCGAGATCGCATAAATCGTCGGCGATCAGCGGATGGGTGCGTCCGAGCCGGGCCTGGTCGATCGCCAGGGCCTGCTCGACCGGCAGCAACGCCTCGTCGAAACGCTGGGCGCGCAGCAGCAGATTGGCGAGCTGCGCCAGGCTGCGCGCGGTCTCGAGGCCGGTTTCGCCGTGTGCCTGCCGGTCGAGCGCGATAGCTTGCCGCAGTACCGCCTCGCTCTCGGC
This sequence comes from Allostellaceae bacterium, assembly GCA_035604035.1. GTDB lineage: Bacteria > Pseudomonadota > Alphaproteobacteria > ATCC43930 > CGMCC-115725 > DATARH01. The sequence continues at coordinate 4,647 of DATNJF010000304.1, forward strand.
GAAGCGCCCTTCGCCGGCATAGCCGGCGCCGAGTGCCCGCAGCGCCTCGGCCAGGTGGCCAGGATCATGCGCCGCAACGGCATGGGCGTGGCCAGCAAGACGCTCGGCGCGGTCGAATTCGCCATGGGCCACGGCGATCCGAGCGAGCGCCGTCAGCGGCTCCGACAGCGCCGGATTTTTGGTGCCCAGTCGCTCGCTCAAGTCGGTGACCGCGACGATCAAGAGCGGTTCGGCGTCGAGGTAACGCAATCGCAGGATGTCGATCTCGGCCAGTGCGGTCATGGCTTTCGCCACATTGGGGGAGTTGCGGCCATAAGCGGCGATGGCGATCTTCAACGCCCGGTGACGCGATTCGGCCGCCTCGGCCAGTGCACCGTCGTTGAATTGCGCGCCGGCGAGCTGATCGAGCAGAGGCAAAAGATGGGGACTGGTGCTCCCGGCGCGGCCTTCTTCCGCGACAATGGCCCGGTTGAGCCCGGCGACGAGCCCGCCGTCGGCAGCGCGGCTAAAGTCGGCCGCCGCGACAATCCCGGCGAGGCAGAGCCCAATGGCCACCCGGCGCGGTCGCAATCCTGTAACCCCCGCGTTGCAATATCGCCTTTCGGCTCTGCCTATGTAAGATGATCGCCAGCTTGGCGAAAGACTTGCGCTAAACGGAATGGCACTTGACCGCACCGGCCGCCGGCTTGAGGCTTTGGCAAGCGACAAGAGCGCGGTGGGGGGAACAATGGCCCGAGTGCGGAATGTCGAGGCGCGCCAGCTTCCCGCCGACCTAGCGCGCATCTATGAGGGGTTTGCCGGCGGTTACGGGCCGTTTCGCAATCAGGTCGCGGTATTCGCGCATGTGCCGGCGGCGCTCCGGCACCTGATGCCTTTGCTGATGGAATTGCGCGAGGCGCAGACCCTACCAAAACGCTATCTCGAGTTGGCGATCGTGGCGGTCTCGAAGCTGAACGAATGCGATTATTGCGTCGCCCACCACACACCATTCCTCGCGGTCGAGGGGGTCTCGCCGGCGGGGGCGCAGCGCATTCTCGACTATGCCGACCATCCCGAATTGGATGAGGTCGACCGGGTCGTCGTCGAGTACGCGATTGCGGTCACCGAACGGCCCAATCGCGTGCCCGAGTCGCTGTTCGCGCGGCTGCGCCAGCATTTCAGCGAGGCGCAGATCGTCGAGTTGACGTTGCGCATCGCGCTGTGTGGCTTCTTCAACCGCTTTAACGACGCGCTGCAGATCGAGGAGGAAGAGGAGGCAGCGAGCCCCGTCGCCGCGCTGGCCGGCTGATGGCAACCGCAAGACGCAGAAGCCGTGTCGCGCCGCCGCGGCGTCACCCGCTCGAAACCGCCGAGGGCCGCCGGCTCGAGGAGGCACGGCTTGGCGCGCCGTGGCGGCTCTGGGGCCCTTATGTCGGCGACCGCCAGTGGGGCACGGTACGCGAGGATTACAGTGCTGAGGGCACCGCCTGGGAATATTTCCCGCACGACGACGCGCGCAGCCGCGCCTATCGCTGGGGCGAGGACGGACTCGCTGGGTTCGGCGACGAGCATCTGTTCTTGTGCCTGGGGCTGGCTCTGTGGAACGGCAACGACCCGATCCTCAAGGAGCGCCTGTTCGGCCTCACCAACAGCCAGGGTAACCATGGCGAGGACGTCAAGGAGGTCTACTACCACCTCGACGGCACCCCGACGCACTCCTACATGCGGATGCTGTACAAATATCCGCATGCCGCCTTTCCCTATGCACGGCTGGTCGACGAGAACCGCAGGCGCGGCAAGGACGACCCCGAGTTCGAGCTGATCGATACCGGCGTCTTCGACGGCGATCGCTATTTCGATGTCGTCATCGAATACGCCAAGGCCCAGCCCGACGACATCCTGTGCCAGGTGACCGTCACCAATCGCGGCCCCGAGACGGCGACACTGCATGTCCTGCCGCAGCTTTGGGCGCGTAATATCTGGTCGTGGGCGCCGACCCCCGAGCGGACGCTCTTTGCCGGCCACAATGACGGATCGGTGACGACGTCTCATCCGAGTATGCCGGCGATGCGGTTCACCTGCGACGGGGCCAGCGAATTGCTGTTCTGCGACAACGAAACCAACCCGCGTCGGCTCTATGGCAGCAAGGCGGAAGGGTACTTCAAGGACGGGATCAACGATTACATCGTCAACGGCGACCGAGGCGCGGTGAACCCGCAGCGCTTCGGCACCAAGGTAGCGGCGCATTGCCGGGCGGATTTGCCGCCGGGCGGAGAAGCGGAATTCCGCTTCCGCCTCGCGGTGGTCGAGGAGGGCGAGGATTTTGCGACCGTCATGCGCCGGCGGCATGCCGAGGCAGACGAATTTTACGAGGCGGTTCAGTACGGCATCGACGATCGCGACGCGCGCCTCGTGCAGCGCCAGGCCTTCGCCGGGCTGTTGTGGTCGAAGCAATTCTATGTGCTCGACGTGCGCCAATGGCTGCACGGCGACCCGCTGCAACCGCCGCCGCCAGCGAGCCGGCTCAAGGGCCGCAACAAGGATTGGGGCCACGTCTACAATTCCGATGTCCTGGCGATGCCGGACAGTTGGGAATACCCGTGGTACGCGGCTTGGGACCTCGGATTTCACTGTGTGACGCTGGCGCTGATCGACCCCGAATTCGCCAAGGACCAGCTCGTTCTGCTCACCCGCGAATGGTACATGCATCCTAACGGACAGCTTCCCGCCTATGAATGGGCGTTCGGCGACGTCAACCCGCCGGTTCATGCCTGGGCGGCTTGGCGGGTCTACGAGATCGACCGCCTCGCGCGGGGCGGGCAGGGGGATCGCGGCTTCCTAGAGCGCGTCTTCCACAAGCTCATGATCAATTTCACCTGGTGGGTGAACCGCAAGGACGCCGAAGATCGCAACATCTTCCAGGGCGGGTTTCTCGGGCTCGACAATATCGGCATCTTCGACCGCAGCGCGCCGCTGCCGACCGGCGGACATATCAACCAATCCGACGGCACCGCCTGGATGGCGATGTACACGCTCAACCTGATGCGCATCGCGCTCGAGTTGGCGACGCGCGACCACGTCTACGAGGCGATCGCCACCAAGTTCTTTGAGCATTTCCTGCTGATCGCCGAAGCGATGAGCAACATCATGGGCGAGGGCATCGGCCTGTGGGACGAGGCCGACGAGTTCTATTACGACGTGCTTGACCTGCCCGGCGACCGCGCCGTGCCGCTTCGGGTCCGCTCGATGGTCGGGCTGATCCCGCTTTTCGCGGTCGAGGTCCTCGACAGTGCGGTGATCGCGCGCCTTCCCGAATTTTCCAAGCGGCTGCACTGGTTTCTCGAGCACCGACCGGAGCTGGCGCGGCTGGTGTCGCGCTGGATGGTGGAGAGCGACGAGGAGCGGCATTTGTTGTCGCTCCTGCGAGGCCACCGGATGAAGTGTCTGCTGCGGCGGATGCTCGACGAGACCGAGTTCCTCTCCGAGCACGGCATCCGTTCGATCTCTAAATTTCACGAGAAGAACCCGTTCGTCTTCGAGCACGAGGGCAGCCAATTCAGCATCGGCTATGTGCCCGGCGAATCGACCACAGAGGCGTTTGGCGGCAACTCAAATTGGCGTGGCCCGGTGTGGATGCCGGTCAATTTCCTGCTGATCGAGTCGCTGCATCGTTTCCACGGTTATTACGGCGACGATTTCCGCATCGAATGCCCGGTCGGCTCGGGCAAATTCGTCAACCTCGCCGAAGCAGCCGACGAAGTGGCGCAGCGGCTTTGCCGGCTGTTCCTGCGCGATGGCGGCGGCCGCCGCCCGGTGCTGGGCCCACCGCCTCCCGCCGGGCGTCCCGATTTCCAAGACGACCCGCTGTTCTACGAATATTTCCACGGCGATACCGGGCGCGGCTGCGGCGCGGCGCATCAGACGGGTTGGACCGCGCTGGTCGCCTCGCTGCTGCACCCGCGGCCGAGCAGGAACCATGTTTCGACTGAGGAGCTCGAGGGAGAGCCGATCACGGACGCCGCCGAAGTCAGCAGCTGATGGCAGCGGGCGGCGGTCCGCTCGATCGCCTGGCGCCGATCCGCTTCGAGGCGGCTGAGCTAAGCGACCTAGCTGCCAATGAGCGCCGCGAATGGTGGCTCGCCAACGGCAAGGGCGGTTACGCCGGCGGCACGGTCGCGCTTAGCCTGACCCGGCGTTATCACGGGCTGCTGATCGCACCGGTCGATCCACCGCTCGGCCGGGTACTGGTCCTGACCAAGGCGGACGCGACGCTGCATCTTGGCGCGGCGCACTACCCGCTCTTCACCAATCGCTGGGGTGGCGGCGCGATCGATCCCGATGGCTACAAGCTGCTCGAAAGCTTCCATCTCGACGGCACCATGCCGGTCTGGCGGTTTCGCTGCGGCGAGGCGATCGTCGAGCATCGCATTTGGATGGAACCCGGCGCCGACACGGTCTACCTCGCCTGGCGGCTGGAGGGTGGCGCCGCCGATGCGTCGCTGTCCGTCACGTTCCTCGCCAACGGGCGCGATCATCATGGTGATACCTGGCAGGACGGGTTCAACCCTGAGATCACCGGCGATGGCGGCGGTCTGACGGTCGCAGTTCGGGGCCGGTTCACGTTGAGGATTGCCGGCACCAGTGGCGAGATCGCGCCGCGCCGCGACTGGTACGGCAATTTCGACCTGCCGGTCGAGCGCGAGCGCGGCCTCAACGACCGCGACTCGCATCTGCATATCGGCGACGGCCATCTGCCGCTGCAACCCGGCACCTGGGCCGGCTACGTCGCCAGCCTCGATCCCAGCGCGACGACCGATCTCGGCGCGGCGTTCGATCGACGCCACGCGCATGACCGAGTCGCGTTGGAGAAGGCGATTGCCGCCGCTCCAATTTTTGCCGAGGCGCCGGGCTGGGTGCTGCGGCTGGTGCTCGCCGCCGATCTCTACCGCATCGCGCGGCCGCTGCCCGACGTGCCGGACGGGCGCAGCGTCATCGCCGGCTACCCGTGGTTTGGCGATTGGGGTCGCGACACGATGATCGCGCTGCCCGGGCTTTGTCTCGCTACTGGCTGCTTCGCCGAGGCGCGGCTGATTCTGGAAACCTTCACCCGCTTCCTCGATGGCGGGATGCTGCCCAATGTCTTTCCCGGTGCCGGGAATGCGCCCGAATACAATACGGTTGATGCTGCGCTGTGGTTTGTCGAGGCGTGGCGCGCCTATGTCGCTACGAGTGGTGACGTCGCGTCGCTACGCCGGGTATTCCCAGTGCTGGCGTCGATCGTCGAGAACTACACGCGGGGCACCCGCTACGGCATCGCCGTCGATCCGGTCGACGGGCTGCTGCGCGCGGGCGAGGCCGGTGTTCAGCTCAGCTGGATGGACGCAAAGCTCAGCGACTGGGTGGTGACGCCGCGCATCGGCAAGCCGGTCGAGATCAACGCATTGTGGTTCAACGCGCTGACCGCGATGGCGGAGCTGGCCGACCGCATCGGGCAATCGGGCAGCCAGTATCAGGATGCCGCCGACAAGGCGAAGGCGGGCTTCGCACGCTTCGTTCGGCCCGGCGGGCGCGGCCTCTATGATGTCATCGACGGCCCGGACGGGAACGACGCGAGCTTGCGGCCCAACCAGGTTTTCGCGATGAGCCTGCCGGCAAGCCCGCTCGACCCGGCGCAGCAGCGAGCAGTCATCGAAGCCTGCGCGCCCTTGGTCACCCCCTACGGTCTACGTTCTCTGGCGCCCGACGACCCCTCTTATCGCGGCGCCTGCACTGGCGGCCCTGCCGAGCGCGACGGGGCCTATCACCAGGGCACGGTCTGGGCTTGGCTGCTGGGCCACTGGGCGCTGGCGCAGTATCGGGTGACCGGCGCCGCTGCGGTGGCGCAGGCGCTGCTGGCCCCGATCGCCGATCATCTTCGCGACGCGGGGCTCGGCCAGATCAGCGAGATCTTCGACGGCGACCCGCCGCACACGCCGCGCGGCTGCCCGGCGCAGGCCTGGTCGGTCGCCTGCGTGCTCGAAGCCTGGTGTAAGCTGGAGCACGCAAAGAAGGCGGCTATTGCGCTGTCAGCCCGCCGTCGACGACGAGCCCCGCGCCGGTCATAAAGCCAGCGTCGTCCGAGGCCAGGAAAACGATCCCCTTGGCGATATCGTTGGGCACGCCGAGCCGGCCGATCGGATGCGTTGACAGTGCGATCCGCCGCGCGTCGTCGACATCGTTGCTGCCAATACTGCGGGCGCGGGCGGAGAAGGTCTGTTCGCCCATATCGGTTTGGATCACCCCGGGATGGATCGAGTTGACCCGTATCCGGTAGCCCTTACGGGCGAATTCGAGCGCCGCGGATTTGGTGAACAACGTCACTCCGCCCTTGGTCATCGAATAGAGCGGGTCGAGCTGCGAGCCGACCAGCCCGGCGACCGAAGCCAGGTTGACGATGGCGCTGCCATGGATGCTATTCGCGCCGCGCTCGCGCAGCGCCGGCAGGGTCAGCTTGGTGCCGAGAAAGACGCCGGTCAGGTTGATCGCGCAGAGCCGGTGCCATTCGTCGAGGCTCGCGTCCTCGATGCCCTTGCCGAGGAACATCCCGGCATTGTTGACCAGGATGTCGATGCCACCGAATTTGTCGATCGTCGCGGCAATCGCGGCGTTCCAGTCGTCCTCGCGGGTGACGTCAAGATGGTGGTAGAGCGCGTTGTCGCCGAGCGCGCGGGCGGTGTCGTGGCCGCGCTGGTCGAGCACGTCGCCGATCGCGACCTTGGCGCCGGCTTCGATCATCAGTCTCGCGGTCTCGGCGCCGATGCCGCGCGCCGCGCCGGAGATCAGCGCCACCTTGCCGTCGAGCCGGTTCATCGTGTTTCTCCCAAAGGGCCGTTGATGTGGTCGGCAAATCCTGGCCCCGCAGCGCCCGGCGTGGCAAGCTCGGGCAACCCCACCGGAGACTCCGATGCAAATCGCCCGGCTCGATCATCTGGTGCTGACCGTCGCTGACATCGCCAAGACCTGTGACTTCTATACGAAGGTGCTCGGCATGGAGGTCGTTAAGTTCGGCGAGGGCCGCACCGCGCTGCGCTTCGGCCAGCAGAAGATCAATCTGCACCCGGCCGACAACATCCCCGGCCTCGTTGCCGACAAGCCGACCGCCGGCTCGGGTGATCTCTGCTTTATCAGCGAGACGCCGATCGCCGAGGTTGTTGCTCATCTAAATTCGAGCGGCGTGCCGATCATCACCGGGCCAGGACCGCGCGCCGGGGCGATCGGCACGATCACCTCTGTCTATATCCGCGACCCGGACCAGAACCTGGTCGAGATTTCGAACTACTAGACCAACCCGTGGAGGCCGACATGAAGATCGAACGCATCGACCATTTGAACATCACCGTCGCCGACATCGACCGCAGCATCGCCTTCTACAAAAAGGTGCTCGGGATGAACGCGGAGACGATCGCCGAAGGGCGAGCCGCGTTGCTGTTCGGCCAGCAAAAAATTCATCTCGACGCTGCCGGCGGGCCGATGGCGATGGCCGGCGACAAGCGCATGCCGGCGCATATCTGCTTCGTGACCGAGGCGCCGGTCAGCGAGGTCACCGCGCATCTCGAAGCGTGTGGGGTGCCGGTGCGGATGCAGGGGCCGCGCGCCGGTGCGATCGACACGATCCAATCGGTCTACATCGACGATCCTGACGGGAACTCGATCGAGATCTCGAATTACTGAGGGAAAACGCCATGGCAGACGGCTCGACGATTGACGCCCAGATTATCGCCGCTGCCTATGCGGACCGGGTCGTGGACCTGTTCAAGGTATTTGCCGAGGCCGTCGCCACCGGCGAGCCGGATCGGGAGGCCGTCATTCGCTTCAAACGCGGCTTGATATCGGCCCGGCATGTGCGCGATCTGGCATTGGCGGCGGCGAAGGAGGCTGCTGACTCCTAACGCCTCACTCGTCGACCGATAGCGCCAGGATCATGCTGAGCTGGGACAAGGGTCGCCCGGTCTCGATCGCCCAGGCGTTGAAGCAGAGTTGGGCCGCCGCGCGCTCCTTGCGGTTCTTAGGCGGTGGCATTTCCTCCCAGCGCTTCAAGCCGGCTATGACCGAGTTCGACAGCACGAACGTATCCTTGCCGACCATTCGTAGAAACATCGGGCCGGAATTCCCGCCCATTTGACTGAAGCGCGCGGCCAGCTCATCCCACAGCCCGACGACATTGTTGCCCGGCCAGGTGCCCAGCCAGGAACCGAAGCTCCGGAATTCACCGGCGACCGCCAACATGGCCGCCGCATTGTCGCGCACGGACTTCAATTTGCCCCAATGGCGGATCAACCGCGCATCGCCGAGCAGCTTTTCCATCGCCTCGTCCGGCATCGCCCGCACCCGGCGCGGGTCGAACCCGGCGAAGACCTCCTCAAAGGCTGGCCATCTCGCGTCGACGAGGCTGTGCTTGAGGCCCGCGCGAAATATCCGCAGCGACATCTGCGACAGGTAGCGGTCATCGGGAGTGGCGGCGAGCTCGGAGGCGGATTTCGGCTGCGGCAAGCGCGCGTCGAGCGCAGCGGCCCCGTGGCGCTGGCGCGCCGTGTCGAGAATGATGGGGAACGGCGTGACGGGCATCCTTTGGCCTCCCTCAGTAGGCCGATTCCGGGTTCGGCGAGGCGGCGATTTCGACCTGGGCGACTTGGAACTTCTCCCTGAGCCGCATCAGCCGGTAGCCGAGCCCGAGATAGGCGCCGCATTCGGCACGTGCCGCGATGAAGGTCGCCGGGTCGGTGTCGTGCCGTTCGCGCAGATGGGCGACGACCACCGAGTCCACCGGGATGCGACTGAAATCCTGCAGCAGCATCCGGCAATGCGCCGCGGCATAGGGGCCGATGCCCTTGAGGCCGACGAGGTAATCGTGGTCGAGGCGCTCCTCATCGCCGTGACCCGCCGCATCTATAATGCCGTCGTCGAGCAGCCGCCGGGTCGCCGCCACGACGACCGGCGCGCGAAAGCCGAGCTTGGCGATTCGACGCAGCCGCTCCTCGCCGTAGTCGATCAGGGCTTCGGGCGGCGGGAATGCGCCGCCTCCGGGCTCGGCGACGAGCGCGGCGGTCATCCGGCAGGTGCCGGACCAGGTCGTATTGACCGTCAAAACCGTCTTGATGAAGTCCTCGTAAAAGGTCGATCCGCGCAGCAGCCGGCCGCCACCGCGCGCGATCAGCGCTGTTTCTTCCGCGAACCCGGCGCCGAGCGCGGCGATGGCGGGGGAGGGATCCCAATCGGTGGATACCCATCGCTGGACGCGCCGTATGATCCCGTCAGCGTCGGAACCCGGAAACCCATCCCAGGCGACAACAAGCATTCTTAGGTCGCGCTGGCGCACTGACACTGTGCCAAGTCGGCTGCCGAGGCGCTCCGCGTGCGACAAGGTCCCGGTCTCAGCCTCCCAGCGCCACGGTTCGAGATGTACCCAGCCGTGGCTGGCGACGGTCAACCCGAGATCGATCGGCCAAGCCAGTTCGAGCAGGGCCTCGCCGCGGTCTTGTTTCACGCCGCCGCGAGCGCCTGATCGAGGTCGGCGAGGATATCCTCCTCGTGCTCGAGCCCGATCGACAGGCGGACATAGCCGTCGGTGACGCCGGTCTGCAGCTGCTCCTCAGGGGTCAGCTGCGAATGTGTCGTCGAGGCGGGGTGAATCGCCAGCGAGCGCGCGTCGCCGATATTGGCGACGTGGTAGAACATCTTGAGCGCGTCGATGAAGCGGCGCCCGGCGTCCATCCCGCCCTTCAGCTCGAACCCGACCAGCGCGCCGTAGCCGCCTTTGAGATGCGCGTCGGCGCGACGCTTCGCTTCGCCGGTCATCAGGCTCGGGTGGATCACCTTGCTGACCTTCGCATGCTCCTTTAGGTGACGCGCCACAGCGTTGGCGTTGGTGCATTGCACCCGCATGCGCAGCGGCAGGGTTTCGAGCCCTTGGATATGCAGGAAGCTGTTGAACGGGCTCGCCGCGGCGCCGATATCGCGCAGCAGCGTCACCCGCGCCTTGATGATGTAGGCGATCGGCCCCATCGGCTTCACCGCCTGGGTCCATACCGCGCCGTGATAGGACGGATCAGGCTGGTTTAGCAGCGGAAACCGGTCGGCGTGCTTTTCCCAGTCGAAATTGCCGCCATCGACGATGATGCCGCCGATCGAGGTGCCGTGGCCGCCGATATATTTCGTCGTCGAATGCATGACCACCGCGGCGCCGTGGTCGAGCGGACGGCAGATGACCGGCGCGGCGGTGTTGTCCATGATCAGCGGCACGCCCAGCTCGCGGCCGATCTTGGCGACCTCGGCGATCGGGAAGACCTCAAGCTTGGGGTTGGGCAATGTCTCGGCGTAGTAGCAGCGGGTCTTCGCGTCCGTCGCGCGGCGGAAATTCTCCGGGTCCGACGGATCGACGAAACGGACCTCGATCCCCATCGTCCGCTGCATCGTATGCAGGAATAGGTTCCAGGTGCCGCCATAAAGATCGGTCGAGCTGACGAAATTGTCGCCGGCCTGAGCGATATTGTTGACCGCGAACAGCGAGGCGGCCTGGCCCGAAGCGACCGCCAGCGCCGCGACCCCGCCTTCCAGTTGGGCCACGCGCTGCTCCAGCACGTCGCTGGTCGGGCTCATGATCCGCGTGTAGATGTTGCCTAGCTCCTTGAGCCCGAACAGGTTGGCGGCATGCTCGGTGCTGTTAAACTGGTAGCTCGTGGTCTGGTAGATCGGCACCGCGACGGAATTGGTCGTCGGATCGCTGCGATAGCCTGCATGCAGCACGATGGTTTCCGGATGCTTGCTTTCGGTCGGCATCGATGTCTCCCGGGGCTGGGGGCGATTTGCCGCACTCTGCCACGCCCACCGGCTCGGCGTAAGGGCGATCAGCCGGTACCGCGCGGAACCACCGGCGGTCGTCGAGGTGCGGAGGTGACGATGAAAAAGACCTCAAGCTGGATCGCCTTGGGCGGCTCTGTGATTTTCGTCGCGGTCGTTGCCGCGGTCGCAATCGCCAATTGGAGCGGGATTGGCGATGCCGGGATCGATCTCAACGGCTGGATCGCGCTCGTGCTCGGTGTCTTGGCGACGCTGGCTTTGGGTATCGGCCTGATGACTCTCGTCTTCATCAGCAACCGGCGCGGATATGATGAGCCGCCTCGTGAGGGCGAATAACGTATGCGTTCGAATGCCCGTAATCAGGTCGGAATGTCGCTTGTCGCGTGTGACAATTCAGTGTAGGTGCGCCCGTTCAACTACAGGGAAAGAACCTTTGGCAAAGTCAAAACCCGCCGGTGAGCCGCCTCGATACGGGCGCGGCACCGGAGTGCCCAATCCTGTCGACGTTCACGTCGGCAAGCGCGTCCGCATGCGGCGGCTACTGTTGGGCATGAATCAGGAAACATTGGCGAACGCGCTCGGGCTGACGTTCCAGCAGGTGCAGAAGTACGAGGGCGGCGCCAATCGAGTAAGCGCCTCGCGCCTTGCCGCGATGGCCGAGATCCTGAAGGTGCCGATTTCGTTCTTTTTCGGCGATCTTCAGACCGACGACGTCAAGCCGACGGCGGCGGAGCGCGAGTGGCGCGAGTACCTTGAGCGGCCGGAAACGATCGAATTGATTCGACTTTACTACGCCATCCCCGACCCGCAGGTTCGCCAGAAGTTTCTTGAGATGGTCAAATCGATCGCAAAACCTGACGAGGGCCAGGGATAACTACAGTATCGGCCGGCAACGCTGTTGCGCGCGTGCCACAGTTCAGGGTTGACGGCCGCGGTGCGTGTCACGATGCTTTGGCGAGTGCCTGTTTCTCTGTATTTTAACGCCGCCGTTGGGTGAGGGGGACTGGATGAACGTCTGCCGCTGGTGCGCAAGGCAGCCGAGGCGGGCCTGCCGCGAGGTCGCCCTTGCGCTCGTGATGATGCTCGTTGCTCTTTACCCTGCAGCGTCGCGAGCCCAAGCCCAGAACATCACCTACGGCGAACTCAAATTCGGGGTCTGGGCCCATGATCCGAAGATCCTGGAGGGCCGCGAAAGCGGTGTCGATATAAATCCCGAGGTGATCTTCGCTTCGCCCGTTACCAATGATATGCTCGCCAACATGCCGCCCTGGCTCCTTTGGGCGTTGCAGCCGCGTCCGACGATCGGCGTCGCGATCAATACCGCCGGCGACACCGACCAGTTTTATGCGGGCGCGACGTGGTCGTGGATGCTCCTCCACAACCTGATCAACCCAGGCGACGGCATCAATTTCAGTTTCTTCTTCGGACCGGGGGGCAACGACGGCCAGATCCATAACGGCAGCGCGACCCGCAAGGCGCTCGGTTCGCCTATCCTGTTCCGCGAGGACTTCGAGCTCGGCTACCAGATCAACCCGACCTGGGAGATTTCAGTCTATCTCGACCATATCTCCAATGGCGGGCTGGCCAAGGAGAACCAGAGCATCAATGACCTGGGAGCGCGGGTCGGGTTTCGGTTCTGATCGGGACTTATTCGGCAGCCAGCACCCGGGCCAGCTGGCTTAGCGCTTCCTGATACCGCTCGTTGGGGATTTGCGCGAAGTTGCGCGCGAGCTCCAGGCACATGCGCTCACGCGGGCTGGCCGCGCGCGGCGCATCGCCGTCGAGCCCGTCGAAGAAATAATTGACCGGCACGCTCAGCACGTGCGCGATTTCATAGAGCCGGCCGGCGGAGATGCGATTGATGCCGCGCTCGTATTTATGGGCCTGCTGATAGGTAACGCCGATCAGATCGGCGAGTTGCTGCTGAGTGAAGCCGAGCATGATCCGGCGTTCGCGAACGCGAGCGCCGACATGGCGGTCGACATCTTGGGTGCGGCCGGCGGTGCGCCGTTGCGGTCGGCGCGGCAACTCGGTCGCGG
>DATNJF010000305.1:0-2748 GCA_035604035.1 Allostellaceae bacterium
CGTTATTCACTCGGAACTGTCGCGGGAGGTCGTCCGCCGGCACTTGCGCGACGGCCGGGCGCGCGCCTTGCCACCCTCAGCGCCGTTGACCGATGCCGATATCGACGCGGCGACCCACATCGTCGGGATGATGGGGGTCGAGCCCATCCAACAGGCGTTGAAGTCGGGCGCGCAAATCGTCGTTGCGGGCCGCAGCAGCGATACCTCGATCTTCTCGGCGCTGCCGCTGCTCGAGGGCTACGCCCCGGCCGTCGTGTGGCACATGGCCAAGATCCTCGAATGCGGCGCCGCCGCGGTCGCCGTGCGGACAGCGCCCGACTGCATGATGGCGGTGCTGCACGAGGACAGCTTCGACGTCTTTCCGCTGCGCGAGGATTACCGCTGCACTCCGCAAAGCGTCGCCTCGCACACGCTTTACGAAAATGCCGATCCGTTCGAGCTTAAGGAACCGTCCGGCACTCTGAGGACCAACGACGCCCGCTACGAGGCGATTTCGGACCGCGCGGTGCGCGTTTCGGGGTCGGAGTTCGTGCACGACCCCGAATACACGATCAAACTGGAAGGGGTGCGCCGGGTCGGCTATTCGACGATCCTGATGGGCGGGGTGCGCGACCCTTATATCCTCGCGCAGATGGACAGCTGGCTCGCCCAGCTCGACGACAACATCAGGACGCGCATCCGCAGCACGATCGGCGACCGGCCATACGAGATCGTCACCCGCGTCTACGGCCGCGACGGGGTCATGGGCGTACTAGAGCCGCAGCGTGGCAGCGTCGGCGGCCATGAGGCCTTCATTCTGTGGGATGTGATCAGCGAGGCGCAGGAGCTGTCCCGCTCGATCGCGACGAGCGTATCGCACCTGGCGGTGCACAACCCGATCCCCAAATGGCACGGGCTGATCTCGGGTGTCGCCTTCCCCTATTCCCCGCCCGAGATCGACCGCGGCCCGGTCTACGAGTTCCACCTCAACCACGTGCTCGCGCCGGCGAGCCCGACGGCCCTGTTCCGCACCGAATACGAGGAGCTCTGATCATGGCGACGCTTGGCGACCTGGCAAAATTGGTGCGGTCGAAGAACGCGGGCCCGTTCTGGCTGACCATCGACATCATGTTTGATGACGCGGAGGCCTACCGCCGTGCCCGCGACGCCGAAATTGTCAACCGCGCGGCCATCGCCCGCCTCTACAACCGCAACCCCGCCGACATCATCGTCGTCAATCACGATACTGCGCTGGCGATCAAGGTGAGCTTTCCGCGTCCCCAAAGCTCCGGCTCCAAACTCGACAGCGACGTTTACGGCGGCCAGCAATACGCGCCGCTGCTAGGGCTGGAGGTGCCGGGCTAAGGCGTCAGCGACCGGAGCATCTTATTCCGCGGCCGGCCGGCGTGCCGCGTGCCAGTCGGCTGCGCGCGGTATCGGTAAACCCAAATTGTCGCGCAGTGTCGGGCCGGCATATTCCTTCTGGAACAAACCGCGGCGCTGGAGCTCTGGCACCAGCAGCCGCACCACATCGTCATACGCACCCGGCATGTTGGACGCCGCCAGCACGAAACCGTCGCAGGCCGGGGCGGTGAACCATTCCTCCATCTGATCGGCCACCTGCTTGGGACTACCGCAAAACATGGGGTGCTCCTTGACCGTGCCGCGGCCGGAGATAGTGATGAAATCGCGCACCGTCGGGTTCTTCCTGCCGGAGTGCCGGATCACCCGGTCCCGAAACCCCTGAAACGAGAATTCGGTGAGTTCGTCGTCGGTGAAAGGCTCGTCGATCGGCTTGCTGGCAAAATCGTAGTTCAGCACTTCCGAGAGCAGCACAAGAGCGTCCACATCGCGCGCCGTCGCCTCGACGACTGCGCGCTTGTCCTGCGCCGCCGCCTCGGTCTCGCCAACGCACACGTAGCAGGCCGGCGCCACACGTACGCTGGCAGGATCGCGGTCAGCGTTGGCGACGGCGGCCTTGAAGGCGGCATATTCCCTGATCCCGTCCTGCAGCCCGTGGAAGATCACGAACACGAGGTCGGCCCATTTCGCGGCAAAAGACTGGCCGCGCCCGGACTGGCCCGCCTGGATAAGCACGGGGTGCCCTTGCGGCGAGCGGGGCACACTGAACGGTCCGCGTGATTGAAAATACTGCCCCACATGATCCAGCCGATGGACCTTCGCCGGGTCGGCGAAGCGGTTGTTCGCCTTGTCAAGGATCAGCGCATCCTCTTCCCAGGTGTTCCAGTGGCCAAGTACTACATCCATGAACTCATCGGCCCGGTCGTACCGGGCGCCATGTTCCATGTGTTCGGCGCGGCCGAAGTTCCTGGCCTCCCCGCTGTTGAGGGAGGTCACGATGTTCCAGGCGGCGCGACCCTTCAGCATCAGATCCATCGTCGCGAAGACGCGTGCGACGTGGTACGGCTCGTAATAGGTCGTAGAGTAGGTCGCGCCGAGCCCCAGCCGCTGCGTCACCATCCCCATCGCCATGAGGATCGTGCAGGGATCCAACTTCACGGCCCGCACACCGGCGGCCACTGCCTCGGCATGATGGCCGGTATAGATATCGGGCAGCGCTAGGCGATCGTCGAAAAACGCTAACTGGATTTTGCCGTCCTCCAGCGTGCGCGCTATGCGCTGGTAATATTCCGGCGTCAGGAAATCCAGCATCGTCGACGGATGGCGCCACGAGCCGGGCAGGTTCGAACAGTTCTGGGCCTGCAGAAAGGCGACCAGCGTCATCATGCGGTTCTGCGAAGCCATGGG
>DATNJF010000306.1:0-4381 GCA_035604035.1 Allostellaceae bacterium
CAAGGAAGATGCAGGCGGTCTCGCCGACCGTATCGGCGATCACTGTTCTATCGGCCAGTTCGAGATCCAGCGCGGTCTGGATCAACTCTCCGGGCACCTCGAGCAACTCGACAGCCAACGGCGTCAGTTCCTCGGCGGGCAGTCCGCAGTGACCCTCGTCCATCGCCTCTGTCAGCGCGTAGGAAATCCCGGCGCGCACACGGATCATCGCCGTCTTCTCGATGCCGAGCCGCATGGCGATATCGTCCGCGGTCTTGAAGCCGATGCCGCGGATGTCGCGCGCGAGACGGTAGGGGTTCTCGGTCATGACCTGAACGGCATCGGCGCCGTAGGTCTTGAAGATGCGGACCGCGCGTGCGGTTCCCACGCCATGACTGTGCAGGAAGACCATGATCTCCCGCACGATCTTCTGCTCGGCCCAGGCGCCGGTGATGCGTTTGGTGCGCACGGGGCCGATGCCGGTTACCTCGCGCAGGCGATCGGGCTCCGCCTCGATCACATCGAACACTTTCTCGCCGAACGCCCTGACCATCTTCCGGGCGTAGACCGGGCCAATCCCGCGGATCATCCCGGAACCGAGGTATTTTTCGATGCCCTCGATGGAAGTCGGCGCCGAGGTGCGCATGAAGCGCGACTTGAACTGCTGTCCATGGGTGCGGTCGTTGACCCAATCACCAGACGCTGTGACCCACTCCCCGGCGGCGATCACTGCGGCGTGGCCGATAACGGTGATCAAGTCGCGGTGGCCGCGCGCCTTGATGCGCAGAACACAAAAGCCGTTCTCCGCGTTGTGGAAGGTCACGCGCTCGACAAGGCCCGCCAGAACCTCCCGGGTCGCAGATTCCAGTTGGGCCTGTGGCGAACTGTTCACGAGGTGCCGCTCTCCGCTAGCTCCACATGCCGCGCAGCCGCGCTCCGATATCAACACTGACTACCGGCTGAAGCGCCAGCGAGTCTGCAGCAGCTTCGGGAGCTGTTGCGGCGCGCCGAGCGAACAGCGTCAGGATCTCGTCGGTCAGGAACCGCGAGCGTGGGGCGATCGTGTGGCCGCTGCCGAAGCGAGGCTGGTGGGTGCGGAAGAACCGCAGCGGCTGAACCAGATGGAGATGCTGTTTGGCACGGGTCATGGCGACATAGAGGAGACGGCGCTCCTCGTCGATCTGCGCTGGCTTGTCGGTGGCCATGTCCGAGGGGATGCAGCCATCGACGAGGTTCAGCACGTAGACCGCGTCCCATTCTTGGCCCTTGGCAGAATGGATCGTCGACAGGATCAGATAGTCTTCGTCGAGTTCCGGGCGGCCGGCTTCGGCGCCGCTCGCATCGGGCGGGTCGAGCGTCACTTCGGAGAGAAAGCGTTCGCGGCTCGGGTAACCCATGGCGATCTGTTCGAGCTGGTCGAGGTCTCCAGCGCGTGAAGGTGCGTAATCGTAGAGCCGTTCAAGATGCGGCTGATACCACGCCCGTACCAGGCCAATCTGCCCAGCCCAAGCGGTTTTGCTATCGCGCAGACGACCCATAATGCGGGAGAAGCCTGGCCAGAACAGAGCCGCCGCATCCGGGGGTGCAAAACCGGCAAGCTCTGCCAGATTGAACCCGTGCTCGCCGAGATGTGCCATTGCCTTCTTTGCGCTGGCCGGCCCGATCCCCGGCAGCAATTGCAGAACACGAAAACCGGCGAGAGTGTCGCGCGGGTTTTCTGCCCAGCGCAGGATCGCGAGCAGGTCCTTGACGTGCGCCGCCTCGATGAACTTGAGCCCGCCATATTTGACGAATGGGACGTTGCGGCCCGCCAGCTCGATCTCCAGCCTGCCGCTATGGTGCGAGGTACGGAACAAGACGGCTTGGTGGCGCAAATCAATCCCGGCCTCGCGGTGCTCCAAGACCTGGTCGGCGACATAGACCGCCTGCGCCATTTCGTCGTCCACGGTTACCAAGTAGGGCAGCTCGGCAGACGGCTTTGACGAGGTCAGCGTCTTGGAAAAGCCTTCCCGGGCCTGGGCAATGACCGCGTTGGCAGCATCGAGGATTGGCTGGGTCGAAAGATAATTGTGCTCGAGCGAAATTACTGCCGCGCGCGGTGAGAACTGATCGGGGAAATCGAGAATGTTTCGGACCGTCGCGGCACGAAAGGCATAGATCGACTGAGCATCGTCGCCGACCACGGTGAGCCCCGCGCCATCGGGCGCCAGCGCGAGCAGGATCGCGGCTTGCAGCCGGTTCGTGTCCTGATACTCGTCAACCAGGATGTGATCGAAATCGGCCCGCATCTGCACCGCGATGTCGGGCATCTGAACGGCCTCGCGCCAATAGAGCAGCAGATCGTCGTAATCGAGCACGCTGTCGCGCTGCTTGGCGGCGACATAGGCGGCAAAGAGGCTCTTCAACTGAGCTTCCCACCCGTCGCCCCACGGGTAGGAGCCGGCCAGCGTCTCCTCAAGCGGACATCCAGCATT
Organism: Allostellaceae bacterium; assembly: GCA_035604035.1. Lineage (GTDB taxonomy): Bacteria > Pseudomonadota > Alphaproteobacteria > ATCC43930 > CGMCC-115725 > DATARH01. The sequence continues at coordinate 2,454 of DATNJF010000306.1, forward strand.
GACCGTGTAGGAATAGATCGCCAGACACGTGCCCTTCTTTGGAAACCGCGAGCGCGTGCCGGCGAGGCCGAGATCGCTGCGGACGAGGTCCATCAGATCGGCGCTGTCGGCCCGATCGAGCACGGTGAAGGCCGGATCCAGCGAGAGGGCGACGGCGTGCCGGCGCAACAGCCGGTTGCCGATCGAATGAAACGTGCCCGACCAGGGTAGCAGCGCGGCCTCGGTACCAGCGACCACTCGACCACGCCGGCTCGCCGCGAGGATCTGCTGCGCGCGGCGGGTCATCTCGAGCGCGGCGCGGCGGGTGAAGGTCAACAGCAACACACGGTGGGGGTCGACGCCTTCGAGGATCAGCCTTGCAACCCGGTGCGCCAATGTCTTGGTTTTACCGGTGCCGGCCCCCGCGGCGATCAACAGCGGCGGCATCGGGCCTCCTGCCCCGCCGATGCCAAAAGCAACAGCACTTCGCTGCGCCGGGTTCAGCCCCTCGAGCAGCGCGTCTATGGCGGGCACAGTGCTAGCAGTGTTCCGTTTCTGTTCCACCCAAATCGGATACCATCGCTGGTCCGACCGTGCAATCCCATCGGGTCTCGAAGGGCAAATGCGTCCGTGACTGCTTTCATCGACCGTGCGTAAGGCCGGTCGTCGACGCGAATCGTTGGATGCGCCAAGCGATCCGCGCGATCCATAGCTTGCAGTATGTCGAGGGCGCTATGATGAACTTCAGTCGATGAGGGAGGCGAGAAATGGAGCTTTACACCGCCGGCACCGGCAATGGGCAACGCGCCGCGATCGCGGTTAATGAATGCGGCGTTCCGTGCAAGATCCATGTGCTCAATCTGGGTCAAGGCGAGCAAAAGGCCGCCGATTATGTGAAGATCAACCCGACGGCGCGCATCCCGACCCTGATCGATCCCGAAGGGCCGGGAGGAAAGCCCCTGACCGTGACCCAGTCCTGGGCGATCCTGATGTATCTCTGCGAGAAGACAGGCAAATTCCTGCCGGCGGACCCGGTCGCACGGGTGCGGGTATTTCAGTGGATGGCCGAGGGCGCGGCCGATTACGCATCGGTCAACCAGACCATCTTCTACCTTGGCGCCCGCATGCCGGAAAAGGTGCCGGACTCGGCGGTCAAGTTCTACGAGGACCGCTTCGTCAATCTGTGGCGCTTTGCCGACGAGCAGCTTGCCAAGACGCAATATCTGGCCGGCGACGAAATCACCGCCGCCGATCTGGCGGTCTATCCCATCTACGCCGGCCGCAAGGCGCTCCCCGACAATGCCGGGCTGAAGCGTCTGCAAGCGTGGGGCGAGCGGATTGGTTCGCGGCCCGGCGTGCAGAAGGGTATGAAACTCGAAAACTGACCGAATCGGGTCACGCTGGCCTACACGGTCGCTGGGCCCGGGGGTATTGACAGGGCTAGTGATGAACCTCGCCGCACTGTTGTTCGATATGGCACGGCGGCTGCCGGATCGGAGGGCTGTCAGCGACGACCGGCAATCTTGGAACTATGGCGAGTTGGCCGAGCGCGTTGCTCGTGTCGCCGGCGGGTTGCGGGCAAACGGCTTGGCCCCGGGCGAGCGGGTTCTGCTGTCGCTGGAGAATTGTGGCGAGTTCTTCGAACTGTTGTTCGGCTGCTGGGCGGCCGGGTTGTGCGCGGTGCCGGCCAACGCCCGATTGCATCCCCGCGAGGTTGAATACATCGCGGAGAACTCCGGTGCTCGGCTGCTGGTCACGACGCCAGCCTTGGCCGAAGCCCTGGCGCCGCTCGAAACCTCGGTCGCGTCACTCGATCGGGTGATCTCGACCCGCAGCCCCGATTATGATGCGTTGCTGGCTGCTGGCGAGCCTTTGTGCCCCGAGCCGGGTACACCGACCGATCGCGCTTGGCTGTTCTATACCTCGGGCACGACCGGCCGGCCCAAGGG
>DATNJF010000307.1:0-2713 GCA_035604035.1 Allostellaceae bacterium
AGGTAGGGAATCCCGGCGGCATCCAAGGCTCCAATGGCGCACCACGCGACCGCCCGCTCGCTGGTCGGGTGAACCTCGACTCCGTTCTCATCCACTGCTGCCGAGTGGCGACACCAGCCGCGTTTGATGAAAGAGCGTGCCCGGATCAACAGGGCTGTCGCATCGTCGGCCACCTTGTCCATCAGGCGGCGATCCTACCTGCATCGGTCCCGACATACCGGGTGAACAGCCCCGCCAGATGGGGTGCATCCGCAATCACCTTGGCCCGCGGGAAGACGACCGGTTCGATTGGCTCATCACACCCGGTTAGCGTTATCCGAAACACCGAGATGGTCGCCCGATCGATTATGATATCAACCCGACAGAATGGCGTGGGAGCGAGGGCGATGGTCAACGTGGTGCCATCGGCGGTCGCCGACTCGATCAGGCGGCTAAGCTCACCTGCGATCCTTGTCCGCAACAGATAGCGCTCATCGTCCGCCATCCTCGGGAGCCAAGCCACCATCGCCCGGAACTCCGTATATGCGTCCCTGGTCTCATTGGCCTCAGCGATCCGAGCGACCCGCTTGGCCTCAGCAAGCTCGGTGGTCAACGCCTTAACCTCGGCCGACAGGACACCGATCCGCTTCGATACTTCGGGTGGCGTGTCGGCCTTAAAATCCTGGAGCAGCCGACCGACCGTCGCGGTCTTGGCGGAAATTTCGGCCTCCAGTGCCGCAATCCGATCGGCCTGTGGGTTGGCCCGGTCGAGCAGCCGCGAGAAATCGAACAGCACGAACGCTGATAGCAATTCAGTTTCGAGTTTCGCGTAGGTGCGGTGATAGCGGTTGTCGCACAGGCCGCGCCGCGCCCGCCCACAGACCAGGAAGTTGTCCTTCCCGGTGTTGAGGTAGATGAGGCTGGCCCCACAGCGCCCACACTTACAGATGCCTCGGAGCAGGTTAGCGAGGCCCTTCGTCTTCCGCCCGGCTCCGAGCTTGTTATCGGGTCCCCATTGGGCACGCCAGAAATCGTCGTCGCTGATCAGCCGAGGATAGAAGCCCTCGATGGGGTCGCCGTTCAGGGTGCCATCGGCCTTTCGGGGCTGGTAGATGCCGATTAGGGCCTTGTTTCTGACCAGAGCGGCGATAGTGCTCGGGTGCCAGCCGTCGCCGCCACGGAAGGTCGGCACACGCTCGCGGTTCAGCCGGGTCGAAATCTCATGTCGCCCGAGGCCCAGGTGGCGCTCGGCGATGATCCGCTTCACGACTTTGACATGATCGCCGATCTCGGCCCATTTGCCATCCACAGCCTTCAGCCAGCCAGGACAGGCGTTCGTCGGCTTCCCGCGCCCCGCTCGCATGTCTGCACGGCGACGATCCCATGTTTCCTGGATACGCATACCGAGCTTCGCCGTGTAGTCGTGTGCCGCGATCATCTTCAGGATGCTCAGGATCAGAGCCGTAGGGTCTTCGTTGATCCGCTCAAGCGTGTAGGTCTGATTGTCGATCATCGTGTGGACGATCAGCCCGGCCTCCAAGAGCGACATGAACTGTTTGAGCGCGATGTTGACCTTGCGGCGATCCAGCCGATCCATGTCCTCGACGATCAGCCAGGAACCCGGCTTGATCTGACCGCTCTCGACGAGCCGGATGAAGCGGCCCAATGCGCCGGTCGCGCCGACATGCTCGCCTTTTGAGGCAGACTTGCCGAGGTCGCGAAAGCTGGTATCGAGGTTCAACGAATGTTCGGCTGCGAACCTCTCAGATGCCTCTAGCTGCCGTCGCAGGCTGTCTCCTTTGGCCTGCTCTGGACTGCTGAACCTGATGAACGAATATGCATTACTCATATCGACCATGTGAATCGAGAGGGCGTTTCCATCAAGGGTAAAATCACACACGGCTGCGGGCTGCCGTTTCCGCACCCGATGGGGGAGGGCGCTATTTGCGGGGCCTGCGCCAGCCGGCCGCCAAGCTGGGACCGCGCACGGTCGGTGTTCCGCTACGACCGGCACAGCCGGCGGCTGGTGCTGATGTTGAAACACGGCGACCAGACTCACCTTGCCGGCGCGTTCGGACGCTGGATGCACCGCGCCGGCAATGAGGTGCTCGCTGAGGCGGACCTCTTGGTGCCGGTGCCACTGCATTGGACGCGGCTCTTCGGTCGTCGCTTCAATCAGGCGGCGATCTTGGCGCAGGCGATCCGGGCTGTGGGCGGGCCGCCTGTCGGCGCGGATTGGCTGGTGCGCCGACGCCGCACGCCATCGCAAGGGCTGATGGGGCCGGCGGCGCGGGCGCGCAATGTGCGTGGCGCTTTCGCCTTGCGCCGTGGCCGAAGCGTCGAAGGCAAGCATGTCGTGCTGATCGACGATTTGTTGACGACCGGCGCCACCGCTGAAGAATGTGCGCGCATTCTTCAGCGCGCAGGGGCAGCTTCGGTCGGGGTGCTGGTACTGGCGCGGGCGCTGCGCGCCGGAAGCAGCTAAGCCTTTCTTCGGGTTTGCAGAACGGCCGGATTCGCGCCATATGTGGCGAAGAAAGGCCCAGGACGGAAAAGATGGCCGAAGTCGATATCTACACGACGAGCTGGTGTCCTTATTGCGCGCGCGCCAAGTCGCTGCTGGAAAGGAAGGGCGTCGCCTATCACGAGATTGACCTCGACGAGGATCCAGGGCGGCGCGGCGAGATGGTCGAGCGCGCGCATGGCGGCTGCACCGTGCCGCAGATTTTCATCA
>DATNJF010000308.1:0-7609 GCA_035604035.1 Allostellaceae bacterium
CCGCCGCAACCTGACATGTAAATGACCGCCGGAAACGGCCCTGCGCCCGCAGGCTTGAATAGCGCGCCACCAATCACCTCGATCGCAGGTGGGATCGCGATGACGTCTGTGTACCCGCCGCCGATCGATGGCGGGGTCTGGCCCCTGGACACTGGCGGAAAGGCGAGGAGTGCGATGGCCGACACTACGGCAACACTTACCAACCCTGAGAATTGTCGCGTCATCCCTGGATTAGCGGCTATTGACGGTGCGACCCGCCTGCGACTGGAATCCCGCCTAGGAGCACCATGCCTCTTCGTCGCGTCCCCCAGTGAGGCAGACACCCGGCGCGCTGGTGTACTGAATGCGTCCACGCCCGGCGGACCTCGCGGTGCTGGCGCTGGCCGTGACTGGTGGTTGCGCTTTGTGGGGCGAGACGCTATAGCTTGCGCCTGGCCGGTGCAACGGCCACAAGATCCGGGCATTGCAAGTGCCGCGTGATCGACCCGATTATCCGCGAAAATCCCCGGCGTCCCAAACTGTCGCGCCGGGGACACGCTTACTGGCGGCCAGCAAGCAGGGCGGCGCCCCTGTGTGCTTTTTCTGCAACAATCCTAAATGAGCGAATCGGGCGCCAAAACGTGCGCCGGCGCGCAAGTCCTAATTTGAGCGCGGGCTGAAACCCTGCGTGACCCACCAAGCCGTGATCACGGCGATCAGAGCTATGACCGGGAAGGACAACAGCCAGAGCACCGTGTCGGTGAGCGACATGGGGACATCAAACGTGAAATAGGCCGGCGATCGGTGGCAACGGAGGAAGTCCCCGTCGGACAGGACGCAATTGTTCGCGATCCACCAAAACCGCCAGACCATCCACGCCCCAGAGAGCGCAATCCAAAGACGCAGGTATCCTCGTTTTTGAAGGGTCATGGCATTGCTGATCGATAGTGCGCCGTCAGAGCATCTCGGGGAGGTATTGCCGGCCGGTTAATGCCCGCGCGGCTAGACACCCGCTGCTGCGGCCCTCGAGTGCGGCCCGACGCTGAGGGCCGTCAAGACCGGCGGATGTTCGCCTGCCGGAGTTTACCGCGGTAATCTCCCTGGCCTCGATCGAGGTGTGCGCGGCGCGGCTGGAGGGCTTCGCCCGCTGGGGCAGCCGCAAGGGGATACGGTCGAAACCGGCATCACCGCCGCGCCTACCGCACCCGGAACACTCGCTCTGGGCCGGGGTTACTCATCCGGCGCCTGCCCACTGAGCGAGGCGCTCCAAAATTACGCGGCGGCGTGTCGCTCTTTAGTCGGACTGGGCGGCGTACGCCTCAAACGCCGCGCGCATTTCTGGGCTCAGAGGACCTTTAATGCCGCTCAGCGCGTTGCCGATACCGCTCGGGGACCAGCGACGCCCGTCCGGTCGCGGTTGGAGGACTGCCGCCAGCTTTTCGTGCGTGTGCCCCCGGGCCGTGCGTGTAGCGTTCACCGCCGCGCGCAGCTCGTTGTCCTCATCAGGCGTCGCGGTTGGTAGGGGCTCGGCCCCGTCGAGGAAGCGCCTGAACCGCTCCTCGATGTTGGCTTGGAGTGGTTTCCCCCAGCCGTTGATCACGTTGGCGACGTAACTCTCCGACCGGCCGATACGCTCGGCCAATTCGGTCACCTTGATTCCGAGCCGCTTCATTTCCAGCCTGACGGCTTGCAAAAGATCGCCCGTCGCGACGTGTTTGGCGAACCGAGGCTCGCCCCGTGGCAGGTCATCGGCAAGACGCCTGCGGCGGTGAATTCCCCGCTCGGCCGCGGCCTCGACCGTCGCCGTGCGCGCGGGGTGGGGGTCAGGTGCGACAGGCTCAGGCGCGACGGGTGCCGGTGGGGGTGCCACTGCCGCCACCGGGGGGATTGGAGATCGCAGGTCGGCAGGTGACAACGCTAGCGCCTTGATCAGCCCGCGGCCTAGCTCGACGCGCCGGTGAAATGGGAGGGCAGCGAGGCCCGGCTCGTCCGCCAGTACGTGCATGATGTCTTCGGCTGTCTCTTCGGGCTTGGCCCGCAACAGCGGGATCAGTGCGACGATCGCCTCGTCCCTGCGCCGTGCGGATGACCGGCCCGACGTGGCTGGCCGAGACGGTGGTGCGGCCTTGGGCGCTGGCGGCTTGGGCGCCGCATGATTCCGCAGCGCGCCTATCTGCTCATCCGTCGTGGCGGCCTTCGCCGCCTTCAGCAGCGCGCTCTGATTGTCATCTAGACCTAGGCTCGTTGCCTCGGCCTGCACCTCGGCGGGTAGCGTGGCGATCTTCTCGGCACGTTGAACAGCTGCGCGGTCGAGGTTGAGCTCGCGTGCGGCCGCTCTGGCGCCGCGCTGTTGATGCTGCGGCCCGGCCTTCCGACCGTCCGCCAAAACAGGTGGCGCAACTCGAGCCGCCTGTCTCTCCTCCTCCGAGAGCCGGATCCACTCGGCAATTTGGATCGACTGCTCCAGCGCCGTGAGCTCTTTGCGGTGGAGGTTCTCGGTGATCTCGACCATCCGCGCGCGGCGGTCGGATAAGTCGACGATCTCACAATCGATCTCTTCCCATCCGAGCAGCCTTGCCGCCTCCAGCCGGTGGCGCCCTGCAACGAGGTGCATGGCGGAATCCACCTCCCCGCCATCGGGCAGCGTCACCTTCCCCTCAACGTGGCGGACTAGGATCGGATGGAGAAGCCCCACCTCCCTCATCGATTCGGCAAGCGCGGCAACGGTGTCGGGGCGGATAGGACGACGCCCCGGCGGCACATAGATGCTGTCGAGCTCCTCTCGATATAGGTCTCGCTTGCGCGGCTTGGGCTGCGGCTTCTGCGGCTCGACCATTACCGGCTCGAGCTGCGGCTTTTCCGGCTCGATGGTCTGCAGCTCGGCCCGCGGTGCCAGTGCGCCCCGCGCGTTGTCGGTCGGCGCGCTCATCGGAGCGCCCCAATGATCACGGCCACGGCGACGATGTAGGCCGCCACCAAGGCGATCGACACGAAAGCGCCGGCGAACGTGCCAGGCCGGGTAGCCACTCCCGCAAAAAGCCTTTTGGAGTCAATGTGCGCCGTTGCGCCGGGTAGCCAGTCTATGGTGTTGACGCACCGTGGTTTGATAACTCCTGCCGGGCCTACCAACCTTCGCCCGCCCTTCAACTCTTCGATATCGGTCACACTTTCTCGGAGCGTGTGGCGACGGAGCGCTGCCCGTATCCCAAACCATGCCTGCCAAGTGTCGAGTGGTTTGGATAGAGTGCGTTGAGCGCTAAAGTCGAAGGAGCAGGTCATGTCCATCGTCGAGACCGAACGTCACGGACAAATCCTTGTGGTGCGGATGAACCGGCCGGACCGGCTCAACGCGCTAAGCCATGAGATGCGCACGCTCCTCGCCGAGGCCTGGACGGAATTCCGTCATAGCAACGAGCTCGAAGTGGCGATTTTTACCGGTTCCGGGCGCGGTTTCTGCGCCGGCGAGGATATGAAGGAGTCGCTGGCGAACAAGGCGCCGGGCGGGACGCGGCCGGCGATCGAGGATCCGTTTATGTCCGGCGCTCTGGAAAAGCCGGTAATCGCCGCGGTCAATGGTTACGCGATGGGCGGCGGTTTTATGCTGGTCGAGCGCACGGATCTGCGCGTCGCGGTAAAGGAGGCGATCTTCGAAGTATCTGAAGCGAAGCGCTGGCTTCTCGGCGGCTACAATCACGGGCACATTGCCAACCTGCCCTATCCGATCGCGATGGAGATGGCGCTCGGCTTCCGCTTCACCGCGCAGCGCTTCTACGAAATCGGCTTTCTCAACCGGGTGGTCGAGGCCGACCAATTGATGCCGGCGGCGCTATCGATGGCCGAGCATTTGCTGACGCTGCCGCCAGCCTCACGGGTCAACACCGTACACATGATGCGGCAGATGCGACCGGCGCCGTCGGCCAAACAGCAAGCCCTGGCCGCGGCGCTGCACGAGCATGGCGCCAAGAGCGATTTAATGGAGTCGCGTGCCGCCTTCGCCGAAAAGCGGCGCCCCAATTTCAAAGGTTGGGACGATCCGCAGGACCGCGATCGCCTGCCGACCCTCGATACGGTCAAGGGCTGAGCCAGCGATGGACGCTGCCAAGCCGACCGTGCTCGGCCTCGCCGCCGATCTCGCAGCTGGCCGCACGACCAGCCGCGCGCTCGTCGAGGCGGCGCTGGCGCGGATCGCCGATCCGGCCGGCGAGGGCTCACGAACCTTCACCAAGGTCTATGCCGGCCAGGCGCGGGAAGCGGCGGAGGCGCAAGACCAATTGCGCAAAGCGGGCTATGTCGCGTCGCCGCTGGCCGGGTTGCCGGTGTCGATCAAAGGTCTGTTCGATGTCGCCGGCGAGCTGACGTTAGCCGGCTCGAAAGCTCTCGACGATCGGCCGCCGGCGACGCGTGACGCGCCGATCGTCGCGCGCCTCCGTGCGGCGGGAGCGGTCATCGTCGGGCGCACCAACATGACCGAGTTCGCCTTCTCCGGCGTCGGGATCAACCCGCACTATGGGACGCCGGGCAATCCCTACGACCGTCGGCGCATTCCCGGCGGCTCGTCGGCCGGCGCTCCGGTTTCGGTGGCGGACGGCTGCGCGGTTGTCGCGGTTGGCACCGACACCGGAGGCTCGGTACGCATACCGGCGGCGTTGTGCGGTGTCGCCGGGTTTAAGCCGACCGCGAAGCGCATCTCCCGCGAGGGAGCGATACCGCTTTCGACGACCCTCGACTCAATCGGGCCGCTGGCGAACAGCGTCGCTTGCTGCGCCATTGCCGACGCGGTCATGGCGGGGGAGACGCCGATCGTGCCCGAGCTGGTCCCGATCGAGGCATTGCGGCTTGGTGTGCCGCAGAGCTTTGTGCTCGACGACCTCGCCCCCGAAGTAGCAAGCGCCTTCACGGAGGCATGCGCGACATTGTCGCGCGCCGGCGCCCGTATCGTCGACCTGCCGCTGGATGAACTCCGCGAATATCCGAGGCTTAGCGACCGCGGTCTTCTCGTCAATAGTGAGGCCTTTGCCTGGCACGAGGAATTGCTGGCCAGGCGGGGCAATGAATATGACCCGAGGGTACGCGCGCGGATCGAGTTTGGCCGCGACGTCACCGCCGCCGCCTATATCAGGCTATGCGCCGCCCGCGCCGATTTCATCGCCCGCGTCGCGTCGCGCACCGCCGATTTTGACGCGCTGCTGATGCCTACCGTCGCGATCACCGCACCGCCGATCGCCGCATTCGCGCGCGACGAGGATTATTTTCGGCTAAACGGCTTAATCCTGCGCAATACCGCGGTAATCAACTTCCTCGATCGCTGCGCGATCACCTTGCCGATCCAGCCGCCTGGTGCCGCACCTGTCGGGCTGATGATGGTCGGTGAGCATGGTGACGATCACCGTCTCCTGGCTATGGCGTGCAGCGTCGAGGCGACCCTCGCCGCTTCCCTGTAGTTTGTCCGATCGCAGAAAGGAACCGACATGCGTCCCCAAGCCGCCGCATTGAAAGCATTGCTCGACGAACCTCGCCTCCAGATCATGCCCGGCTGCGGCGACGGAATGGGAGCCCGCCTGATCGCTGAGGCCGGCTTCCGCACCGGTTTCGTTTCTGGCTCCAGCATTTCGGCGATGCGCCTCGCGATGCCCGACATGGATTTGCTGAGCCTTGCCGAAATGGCCGACGCGGTCGAGGTTTGCATCGCCGCCGCGCCGGACGTGCTGTGGCTCGCCGACGGCGATACCGGCCATGGCAACGCTCTCGCCGTGCAGAAGACGATTCACGCCTACGCGCGCCGCGGTGCAGCCGCGGTGCTGATTGAGGACAAGGCGTGGCCACGGCCTCTCGGCCATAGCGGCGCCAAGCTGGTGGTCGAGCGCGATGCCGCCATCCTGCGCTGCCGCGCGGCCGTCGAGGCGTGCCGCGATGAAGGCATCCTGCTGCTGGCGCGCACCGACGCGCGGACTTCGCGCGGGTTCGAAGAGGCGCTGGCACGGATAAGAGGCTTCGTTGCCGAGGGCGCCGACATCCTGTTTCTCGATTCGCCTCAGTCGGAGGAGGAAATGCGCGCGTCCATCGAGGCTTGTCACGGCAAGCCTGCGCTCGCGGTGACCTCGCCCGCCGGCAAGCACTTCATGCCGGGTGACGCGGACCTCGAGCGGATCGGCATCAAGCTCGTCGTTTACCCACAAGAGATCCTTGCGGCGACCGTGCATGCGGTACGCACGGCACTCGATGGACTGAAAGGTGGCGCCAAGCCGCCGATGGCGACGCCCGCGGAATTGGCGACGGCGATCCGATCGGCAGAGTATCTCGCTCAGGATGCACGCTGGCCTGATTTGCGCTAGATGGTTTGCTCCGGTCGCAGAGGGACGCTTTCCCGGCACGCTTAAGAATCCACCAGACTGCCTAGAAACTAGGCATGGCTAAGAATTGGGCAAATCGTGCCGGGGCAAATCCACGCTCCGGCGACCTTGGCCTCTATTTTGCTGAACCTCCCCGAGACGCCGGCGCCCCCGCCGTGCGCCGAATGGGGAGATTCGCATGTCATCCGAAAAATTCACCATTGACCGCCGCAAGCTCGGGCTGCTCGGCGCGGGGCTGGCGCTGACCGCGTCGCGCCTCGATCTCGTCCCGAGCCTAATTCCACAGGCCCACGCGCAGACCGCCGCACCAGCAGGCGGCGAACCGATCAAGGTCGGCATTTTGCACTCGCTGTCGGGGACTATGGCGATCAGCGAGTCGCCGCTCAAAGACGTCATGCTGATGCTGATCGCCCAGCAGAACGCCAAGGGGGGCGTCCTGGGCCGCCAGCTGCAGCCAGTCGTCGTCGATCCCGCGTCGAATTGGCCGCTCTTCGCCGAGAAGGCAAAGCAGCTGATCTCGGTCGACAAGGTTGCCGCGGTGTTCGGCTGCTGGACCTCTGTCTCGCGCAAATCGGTGCTGCCGGTGTTCGAGCAGCTCAACGGCATCCTCCTCTACCCGGTGCAGTACGAGGGGCAGGAGTGCAGCCGCAACGTGTTCTACACCGGCGCGGCGCCGAACCAGCAGGCGATCCCGGCGGTCGACTACCTGATGGACCAGGTCAATGCGAAGCGCTGGGTCCTCGCCGGCACCGACTACGTTTATCCGCGCACGACCAACAAGATCCTCGAAGCTTATTTGAAGTCGAAGGGCGTCACCGACGCCGATCTGATGATCAACTACACGCCGTTCGGCTATTCCGACTGGCAGGCGATCGTCGCCAAGATCAAGGCCTTCGGTTCCGCCGGCAAGAAGACCGCGGTGGTTTCGACGATCAACGGCGACGCCAACGTGCCGTTCTACAAGGAGCTCGGCAACCAGGGCATCAAGGCAACCGACATCCCGGTAGTGGCGTTCAGCGTCGGCGAACAGGAACTCGCCGGCATCGACACCAAACCGCTGCTCGGGCACTTGGCCGCCTGGAATTATTTCATGAGCGGCGACACGCCACTCAACAAGGAGACCGTCGCCGCCTTCCAGAAATCGGTCAACGACGACAAGCGCGTCTTCAACGACCCGATGGAAGCCCATTTCATCGGCTTCAACATGTGGGTGAAGGCGGTCGAGAAGGCCGGCACCACCGATCATGACGCGGTGATCGACGCGATGGTCGGCGTGTCCT
>DATNJF010000309.1:0-3283 GCA_035604035.1 Allostellaceae bacterium
CTCGGCTTCATCGGCGGCACGCCCGACAAGCCGGCGCCGATCACCGACAAGGAGGCCAACGCCATCCTGCGCCGCGTCGAGGAAGGTGCCGACAAGCCGAAGCCGAAGGTGCTGTTCGAGCCCGGCGAGGTGGTGCGGGTCGTCGACGGGCCGTTCAACGACTTCAACGGCGTCGTCGAATCGGTCAACTACGAGAAGAGCCGCCTGCACGTGGCGGTGCAAATTCTCGGACGCTCGACGCCGGTCGAGCTCGAGTTCGCGCAGGTCGAGAAAGCTTGAATTGCTGCCGGTCGCGCCCGCGCGACCGCAATCAACCGGGGAGCCGCGAGGCGTTTGCACCCACCGAGGTAGGTAATGGCTAAGAAGGTAACAGGCTACGTCAAGCTCCAGATCCCGGCCGGGCAGGCCAACCCCAGCCCGCCGGTCGGTCCTGCGCTCGGTCAGCAGGGCGTCAACATCATGGAGTTCTGCAAGCAGTTCAACGCGCAGACGCACGCCCTCGAGAAGGGGCTGCCGACGCCGGTCGTGATCACCGTGTACAGCGACCGCAGCTTCACGTTCATCATGAAGACGCCGCCGGCGTCGGTGCTGATCCGCAAGGCGATCGGCATCGAAAAGGGCAGCGGACGTCCCAACACGAACAAGGTTGGCAAGATCAGGCGCAAGCAGCTCGAGGACATCGCCAAGATCAAGATGCCGGACCTGACGGCCGCGAACCTCGACGCCGCAGTGAACACGATCGCCGGCAGCGCCCGCAGCATGGGCGTGGACGTGGAGGGCTGACGATGAGCGCGCAAGTTAAGGTCAAGCTGCCGAAGCGAATGAAGGCCTGGGCCGAGAAGATCCAGCCCGGGAAGCTCTATGACGTCGACGCGGCGCTGACGCTCGTCAAGCAGTTCGCGACCGCGAAGTTCGACGAGTCGGTCGACGTCGCGGTCAATCTCGGCATCGACGCCAGCAAGTCGGACCAGCAGGTCCGTGGCTCGACCGTGATGCCGAACGGCACGGGCAAGACCGTGCGGGTCGCGGTCTTCACGGGTGGCAAGAACCAGGATGTCGCGCGAGCCGCCGGCGCCGACATCGTCGGCCTCGAGGACCTGGCCGAGAAGGTCAAGGCCGGCGAGCTCAACTTCGACGTTCTGATCGCAAGCCCCGATGCGATGCGCATCGTCGGCGGCCTCGGCAAGATCCTGGGCCCGCGCGGTCTGATGCCGAACCCCAAGGTCGGCACGGTCACGCCGGATGTCGCGGGTGCCGTCCGCAACGCCAAGGCGGGCCAGGTTCGCTATCGCTGCGACAAGGCCGGCATCGTGCACGCGCAGATTGGCCGCGCCAGCTTCGAGGCCGGCAAGCTCAAGGAGAACCTCCAGGCGCTGCTGACGGACCTGCAGAAGGCGAAGCCGGCGGCATCGAAAGGTGTGTACATCCAGAAGATCGCGGTGTCCTCGACGATGGGCCCGGGGGTTGCCGTGGACCGCGCGTCGCTGGGGCTGTGAGGACTCTGAATTCGGTGGGTCGCGCCGCGGCGCGTTCCACGCTGGTTTGCGGCGCGAGCCGCAGAGATGACGGCCGGGGTGCGAGCCCCTGCAGCCATCCAAGACCGCAGGCGCGGCCGGGATCCGCGAGGATCCCGAGGCCGCTCAATGAACGGCCGGCGGGGCGATCCGTCGGTGGCCTGCGCAGATGGTGTCACCCGAAGCGAGTGACGGCGGGCACGATTGCCCATCGCCACGCAAGGTCCGCGAGGACTGGCTGAAGGTCACCGTCGACCGTGGTATCGCAGGTCTCGTTCGCGGGACCCGCGGCGGCCACGGCGAGTGCCGGCCCCACGAGGGGCCGGCGCGACAAGGGTGGAGGCGGAACGATCGGTCGCACGATCGGCCGCCTCCGTGGACTGATCTTCTGCGAGGCACGCAATGTCACTCAATTTAGAGCAGAAGAAGGCGCTGGTGACCGAGGTCCACGAGGTTGCGCGGTCGGCGCAATCGGTCGTGGCTGCCGAGTATCGTGGTCTGACGGTGACGCAAATCACGAGCCTGCGCGCACAGGCGCGCAAGGCCGGGGTCTACGTCCGCGTCGTGAAGAACACGCTTGCTCGCAAGGCGGTCTCCGGCACGACCTTCGAATGCATCGCCCCGCGGCTCAAGGGTCCGTTGATCCTGGCTTTCTCGAAGCAGGACCCGGGCGCCGCGGCGCGCGTGGTCAAGGCCTTCGCCAAGGACCACGACAAGCTGATCGCGACGCTGGTATCGCTCGGCGGGCAGGTGCTGCCGCCGAAGGCGATCGACCAGGTCGCGAGCCTGCCGACCCGTGAGCAGGCGCTCGCGATGCTGCTTGGCGCACTGAAGGCGCCGATCACGAAGTTCGTGCGCACTCTCGTCGAGCCGCACGCCAAGCTGGTTCGCACCGTGGCTGCGGTGAAGGACCAGAAGGTGGCGGCCGCCGGCTGAGCGCACTTCGCAAGGTAGCTTCGGGTTCAACAACGTCATTTCTGAACTGTTTTTCTGGAGAGCACTGCAATGGCTGCTAACAAGGAAGAGATCCTCAACGCGATCTCGAACATGACGATCATCGAGGTCGTCGATCTCGTCAAGATGATGGAAGAGAAGTTCGGCGTCACCGCCGCCGCGCCGGTCGAGGAGCAGACGGAGTTCACCGTCACGCTCAAGGAGTATCCGGCCGAGAAGAAGGTGACGGTCATCAAGGTGGTCCGCGAACTGACTGGCCTGGGTCTCAAGGAGGCCAAGGACCTCGTCGAGGGCGTGCCTTCCACGGTCAAGGAATCCGTCAGCAAGGCGGACTCCGACAAGATCAAGAAGGCGCTCGAGGACGTCGGCGCAAAGGTCGAGGTCAAGTAAGGCATCCGTGCGCGGCGTGCATACCGCGCCAGGTGCCGGCGAGAGCCGCTCGCATCTCCTGCCCGCCCGGCGCAATGGCGCCGGGCGGGCGGCTGTGCTTGGCGGGTTGAATTGTTTTCGCGCGGACCCCATTGAGGTTGGTTCCGCAACACGCGGCCGCCCTGGCCGCGTGAACCGCAGAGGGTGAGCTCATGGCTTATTCGTTCACCGAGAAGAAGCGCATCCGCAAGGACTTCGGCAAGCGTCCGAGCATCCTCGACGTGCCGTACCTGCTTGCGATCCAGCTCGACTCGTACCGCAAGTTCCTGCAGGCCGACGCGGCCGAGGACAGCCGCAACGCGGTAGGCCTGCATGCCGCCTTCAAGAGCGTCTTCCCGATCTCGAGCTACAGCGGCAACGCGACGCTCGAGTACCTGAGCTACCGG
>DATNJF010000310.1:0-2249 GCA_035604035.1 Allostellaceae bacterium
CACGTCGCCGGGAAAGCGCATCCACTGCCAAAACAGGGTCGTGTCATAGAACTCCTGGCTGCGCGCGTAGGCGAGGCCGTGCTCATAAACCGCGTCGAGCTGCGGCCAGCCGATCGGGAAGAAGTTGAGCACGATCCACAGGACCAGTCCGCCATTGTAGAGCCAGAACGCCCACCGCCCGATCCGCTCGCCAAACGGCTCGCGATCTGCCGCCGAATAGCGCAGGCAGAAATAGATGAGTCCGATCCCCAAAAGGCCGAACGCGCCGAACAGCGCGGTATGCGCGTGGTTGAGGGTGAGAAAAGTGCCGTGCTCGTAGTAATTGATAAGCGGCGCGTTGAGCGTACCGCCGCCGAACACACCGGCGCCGACAAAATTCCAGAACGCGGCGCCGATGATGTAGGTGTAAGCGAGGCCGTATTTGAACTCGCGCTCGGCCTGGATCAGCCGCCGGTGCTGGATCGCCTCGATGACCAGCAGCACTAGCGGCAGCACCTCGATAAACGAGAACATCGTGCCGAGCGGCACCCACAGGCCAGGCTCGCCCGCCCAATAGAGGTGGTGACCGGTGCCGAGCACGCCGCCGAGGAAGATGAGGATCAGCTCGAGGTAGACCGAGCGCTCGGCCAGCTGGCGCGACACCAGCCCGACGGCCATCAACAGATAGGCGCTGATCGCGGCGGCGAAGAACTCGAACGACTGCTCGACCCAGAGATGGACCACCCACCAACGCCAGAAATCGGCGATGGTGAACGATTTCTCGATTCCCGTGAGCGGGATCATGCCGAACACGTAAAGCAGCGCGATGTTGACGGTCGACGCCCAGATCAGATGCTCGAGCCTGATCCGCCCCGTCCAGAATTGCCGCGTCGCCGCGGCCAGCTTCGCGCCGGTCGGCCACATCGCGGAACACGAGAAGGCTCCAGATCACGAGACCGGCGAAAAACCCGATCTGCCAAGCACGACCGAGCTGGATGTAGGAAAGCCCCTGATTGCCGAACCAAAACCAGCCTTCCTTGATGTAGCCCATGATGCCGAGGTAGTCGCCGGCAAGCGCGCCGACGACGACCAGCAGCGTCACCCAGAATAAGAGCTCGACGAGAAAGGCCTGGCCCTTGGGCTCGCCGCCGCTGATCGCCGGCGCGAGGAACAGCGCGGCACCAATCCACGACAGACCGATCCACACGATCGGCGTTTGGATGTGCACGTCGCGCAGGAAATTGAACGGTAGGAAGCGGTCGACCTCGATCCCGTAGAAGCTCGTCCGGTCGGAGTAGTAATGCGCCATGATCGACCCGACGAGGATCTGCAGCAGCAGAACCAGCGCGACGACGAGAAAGTATTTGCCGATGCGCCGCTGGCTCGGTGTCAACGGGGTGAAGTTCGCCAGCACCGGGTCCATCGGCGCCTGGTCGGGATCGTTGAGGAACCGCTCGTAGATGAAGAGCACGGCGCCAAAGGCAAAAAACGTGAAGCAGAAGCTGATCCAGGTCCACCGAAAGGTGGCCGTCGTCGGCGTGTTGCCGACGAGCGGCTCGAAGGGCCAATTCTGCGTCCAGGAGACATTTGAGCCGGGCCGGCGCGCGACCGTTGTCAGCGACGAATAAATGAGGAAATCGGCAGTTTGGGCCGCGCTCTGCGGATCGAGGCTGTAGGCCTGGGTCCAGCCCTTGGCGAAATCCTGGCGGAGCAGAGATTGCGCGATTTCCGCGCGCAGCGCCGGGATCGCCGCGGCGAGTGCGGGCGGGAGGGTCACGACGCTCTTGGTAAGGTCGGCCCCCTGAAGCTGCGCGCGCATTGCCGCCTCGACCGAGGCGCGCTCTTCTGGAGCCAGGTCGGCAAGAGCCTTGCCGGGCTTGGTCTTAGCGATGTTCTCCTCGGTCAGCGTCGCCAGCCGGACGAGGTTGGCGGCCGTGTAATCCTCGCCGAAATACGACCCCATGCCATAAAGGCTGCCGTAATCCATCAGGTCAGCCTGCTGGAACCCGGCCTTGCCGGCGACGATGTCGGCGCCGGACATCAGGGTCATACCGTCGGCGGAGACGATGCGATCGGGAAGCGGCGGCGCTTGCTGATAGGTGAGGCCGGCGGTCCAGCCGAGCACGGCGAAACACGCGACGGCGACGACCAGGAGAATCCATTTGAGGACGTTGCTGACAGGGTCCTCCGGCAGGCGGGCCCGCGCGTCCACCTCGGTCGTCATCTCAGTTTTCTCCCTTCACGCCACGGCAGCAATCCACCGTAACCGC
>DATNJF010000311.1:0-28239 GCA_035604035.1 Allostellaceae bacterium
CCGCCCCAGCAGCACCGGCGAACGGGGTGTTTGGCTCAGCGACGGCTACATTTACTTCGCCATCCTCAAATACGGCGATGCCGACGCGCCAAAGCTCGGGCCGGGTCAGACCTCGGACCTGCGCGGCATCCACCATATCGGCTTCCAGGTCGACGATTTGCAAGCGACGGCCAAGGCGCTGGAGCAGGCGCAGGTCGCGCCGGTGCCCCGCGACAAGCTCGACATGACCGACCCGACGCCGATGCGCGAGATCGACGCCGTCAACCTCAAATATCTCGGCCCCGACGCGGTGCAATTCGACGTGCGCCAGAAGGGCTGGGACGAGGCGGTCGGCCTGGGTATGCAGCGCTACGAGTTGACGCCGGTGAAAGAGGCCGCGGAATAAGGGGTCACCACACGATTTGTGCAAAATCGTACGCTAGGCCGCGAGGGCCGGGAATGTAACGCGAACCTCGCGTGGTGGCGGTGATGAGGCTCAGGCCCGCGACCCTGTGGGCTGCGGCTGTGATTTTCGCCTCGGCGCTGTCCGTTCTCGCTTCGCCGTAACCCGACGCGCCGCCGCCAGCGCCACTCGCGCCCACGTGACAAGCTCATCGGGTTCGTCGAACAGCCGCTCCGGCGCGCGCCAAAAGGAGAGATCTATGGTGCAGCCCTTCTTCTCGTAGCTGAGGGGTGGAAAGGACTCGGCTTCCTTGAATTCCGCCCGGTTGTGGTCATCAACCCGGAGGTAGAGCATGTTGTCCGTCACCATCCCGAACATCTGCCCGTCGCAGAACACGCCGGTCTTGCCGAACATACGGCGCATTGTGACGCGGCCGAGCGGAGCGAGCTGCTCGCGCAGGAACTCGGCAAAGCTGTCGCTGGCAACCATCCTCCGTCCTCCGTTCCGGCCCGGCGGGCTTGGCCCCCGCAGGACAGCGCTGACGATGCTCCTAGTAAGTAGAATGGTTGTCGGCAGTGTCCAGAAACTCTCGCATTTTCAGGGTTGGCGCTCCGCGGCCGGATAGACCGATTTCCTATCTGGTGCTCGCTGGGAAGGGGTCACCATACGATTTGTTCAAAATTGCACACTAAGCCCGGACGGAGAGCTTGAGTCCGGAACGTATAGTGAACATTTGTTAAGGAGTCGCCCCGCGTTGTAGGCGCCTGATGCCAAATCCGCGGCGAGCCTGATAGAAGCCTGTTCTTGCCTGTTTTTGAAATCATAAATCGAGAAATTCCAATAGCTTGACCCTGATCTTTTTTCGCCTCGCGCGCGCGAGGGTGCCGCGGGAACATTGCGGCCGGAGCCGATAAGGGGCAGGCTAGCGCCATGCCTATTCTCGGGAGGAAGCCGCGATGAGCGATAACACCCAGGACTTCAATTTCCTGTCCGGCGTCAAGGTCGTCGATTTCACCCAGTTCGAGGCGGGGACGACCTGCACCGAGGTGCTCGCCTGGTTCGGCGCCGAGGTGGTCAAGATCGAGAACCCGGGCCGCGGCGATCCCGGGCGGCGGCTCCGCCCCGGCAAACCCGATGACGACCCTTGGTACTTCTACCAGTTCAACGTCAACAAAAAGTCGATCGCGATCAACCTCAAGGAGCCCAAGGGCCTCGCCATCGTCAAGGACATGATCAAGCAGGCTGACATCGTCGCCGAGAACATGGCCCCCGGCACGATCGAGCGCCTCGGCCTTGGCTACGACGAGGTCAAGAAGATCAATCCCCGCATCATCTATTGCCAGGTCAAGGGCTTCGCCAGCGGCAGCCCGCACGAGAAGGGGCTGGCCTTCGACATGATCGCCCAGGCCGCGGGCGGCCCGATCAGCGTCACCGGCTGGCCCGACCAGCCGCCGGTCAAGCCGGGCTTGAGCTTTGGCGACACCGGCACCGGCATGCTAATGGCGGCGACGATCTTGGGCGCCTTGCACGAGCGCAACCGCACCGGCGTGGGGCGACGCCTCGAAATCGCGATGCAGGACGCGATGGTGCACTACATGCGCACCTGCTTCGCCACGATGGCGCGCACCGGCAAGCCGGCCCAGCGCCGCGGCGCCAAGCCCAGCGCCGGCAATAACGCGCCGGCCGGGCTTTTCCCTTGCAAGGGTGGCGGCCCCAACGACTATCTCTACATCACCACCAGCCGGGCCAACCCCGAACACTACGCGCGGCTGATGAAGCTGATCGGCCGCGAGGACCTGGTCGAGGATCCGCGCTTCGCGACGGGCGATGCGCGCGTCAAGAATTCCGTGGAGCTCGAAAACATCATCGGCGAATGGACCAGCCAGCACGACAAGCGCGAGGTCATGGAAAAGCTGATCGCCGTCGGCGTGCCCGCCGGGGCGGTGTTCGACACGATGGAACTGCAGAACGAGCCAAGCTTTGTCGAGCGCGGCTTTATGCAGACCGTCAAGCACCATAACGGCGAATACAAGATGGCGAGCTGGCCGGTGCGGGTCGACGGCAAGAGCGTCAAAATCAAGGGCTCGCCCGCGCTCGGTCAGGACACGGCCGATGTGCTGAAGAGCTGGCTGAAGATCGACGCCGCCGGCGTCGCAGCGCTAAAGGGCGAGGGCGTGCTGTAGGGCGGAAAAGCGGAGCGTCTTCCGCCGATGCCAAGCGGGCGAGTTGGCGGATGGCGCTGTGCTTATCCGCCCTACGCGCTCGCCGCGCGGCGGTTCTCGTAGACCTGGAGATGGGCGTAGGCGGCGCGCAACAGCGGCGTCTCCAGCCCGAATTGGATGGCCCGCCGGCGCATGTCGCCGACAATCCAGTCGCCCTCGGTGCGCGAGCCCTGCGCTAAATCGTGATGCATCGAGGCGTTGTTGACGCTGCCCTTCTCGGTCAGCATCCGGCCGATCTGCTCGACATAGGCGGGGCGCAGCTTGTAGCCGGCCGCTTCGGCCACCGCCTGGTTTTCCGCAAAAAGCTGACGCACCAGCATTTCGCCATCCTCGGTCGCGGCGATGTCGCCGATGGTGCCACGCATCAGGCAGTTCATGCCGGCCATCGTCGTGATCATCACGAACTTTTCCCACATATCGAGCATGATGTTGTCACTGCCCGGCGCGTCGACCTTGGTGCCAGCGAACTCCGCCGCGATCGCCCGCACCCGTTCGCTGATCCCGCCACCACGGTCGCCAAAGGCGATCCCCGACAGCCGATTGTGGTGGCGGATGCCGCCGTCCGGCCGCAGGCTGGCGCCGACATAGGCGACCCCGCCGAGGATCGCCTCGCCGCCAAATGCCGCCGCGAGCCGGTCGAGATGAACGAGGCCGTTGAGCAGTGGCAACACCGCGGTGCGCGGTGCGACCGCCGGTCGCACCGCCTCGATCGCCTGATCGAGGTCATAGTGCTTGGCCGTCAGGATGATCAGATCGTAGGGGCCTGACAGCCGCTCAGCAGTGGCGAGCTGCGGCCTAACCGTAAAGTCGCCGAGCGGGCTGGTCACCCTGAGCCCACACTCGGATAGCAGCGCTGCGCGCGCTGGGCGTACCAGGAAGGTGACGTCGCGCCCGGCTTCGGCGAGGCGACCGCCGAAATAGCCGCCGACCGCACCGGCACCAAGGACCAGGATCCGCACTATTGCCCGTTTTTGGCCGTGACCAGCGCCAGCCCGCGCAGCACGTCGAGCGCCTGGGTCAGCTGCTCGTCGCCGGACGTACCAAGATCGGCGCTGGCGACCGCCGTATTGGCTTCCTTACTGGGCGGCGGCGCGGTCGCCTGGTTGGGCGGCGTCGGACCGGGCGTGCTGGGTGCCGCCGGCGCCGGGTTGGCGGTCGGGTCGGTATTTTTCAGGGCGCCGCGCAGATCGGCTTCGCGGCGATTGAAACCCTGCGCCAGCCGCTCCAGCTTGACCGGCACCACATTGAGGTCAGGATCGAGCCCCTTACCTTGGATCGCCCGGCCGCCCGGCGCCTCATAGCGTGCCGTGGTCAGCCGGATCGCGCCGTTGCCGTTCAAGGGAATGAGCGACTCGATCGCGCTTTCGCCAAAGGTCTTGGTGCCGACCAGGATGGCGCGGTGGTTGTCCTGCAACGCGGCGGCGACCAGCTCCGCCTCGCGGGCGCTGCCGCCATTGACCAGCACCACGATCGGCAGGCCGTTGGCGGCGTCCCCGGGTGTCGCTGGGATGCGCTTGGTGTCGCCCTTACGCGACTTGACGACGGCGATGTCACCCTTGTCGATGAAATCGTCGGCCACCGCTACGGCGGTATCGAAATCGCCGCCGGGGTTATTGCGCAGATCGACGACAAAGCCGACCAGCTTCTTGCCGGCCTTTTGCTGCATGTCCTGGATCGCCGCGGTGAGCGCCGCCTGGGTGGCGTCGTCGAAGCCGGCGATCCGGATATAGCCGACATCGTCGCCGTCGAGATGCGAAGCGACGGTCGTCAGCTTGGCGTTCGAGCGCTTCACCGTGATGTCGGCGGGCTTGCCGTCGGCCCGGCGCAGGGTCAGCGTGATCTCGCTGTCCACGGGCCCGTCCAGCTTCTGCTCGACCTCCGACAGCGTCAGGTCGTAAACCGGATCCTTGTCGATCGCGAAGATCGTCTCGCCAGGCTTGATCCCAGCGGCCGCGCCGGGCGAGCCGTCGCGCGGCGACACCACCTTGACCTGACCGCTCTGCAGGGTAATGACCAGCCCAATCGAGCCGATATCGGTCTGGGCCGGGGCTTGCAGCGCCTTGTATTCGGCTTCGCTCAGATAGGCGCAATTCGGGTCGAGGCTCGACAGCATCCCGGCGATCGCGGTCTCGATAAGCTTGCGGTCGGCGACCGGCTCGACCGCATCCTGACGAATCCGCTCGAACGCTTCGCCAAACAGATTGAGCTGCTCGTATACCCCGCTCTTGGTGTTCTTCGATTGCGGAAGAGCCGCGGCGGGTGCGAGCAGCACAAGCAGCGCGAGCGTCGGCACCCATTTGCGCATGCGCATCATTTCTCCACGAGAGCGTCCGCACACTATCCGAGAATCCGGCCATTGCAATGGGGTCGGCGTGTTTTCTGGGCCGGACACACCGTCGTTTAAACCGCCGATGAGAACATTGCCGTCGGCCTCTGCTACCAGCGGTGGAGGGAGAGGTCCTGACCGCGCCGTTGCATCGACTGAAGCGGCAAAGCATCGTATAGGGAGCCGTTATGAGCGTTGTGGATCGCATTATCGTCGGTGCCCGCCACCTGTCGTTTGGCGGGCCGCTCGGCCATCTGCTGGCGGGGGTATCGGAACACCTGCCGCATTGGCACACGCCGCTCGGCCATGACGGCCGCCCGGCCGATAACGGCCACGGCGACCCACGACGGCGCATCACCTTCACCATCGCGGTCATCGCTTTGGGCGCCAAGATGGCGCGGGCCGACGGCGAGGTAACTCGCGACGAGGTCGCCGCGTTCAACGAAGTCTTCCAGGTGCCGCCGGGTGAAGAAGCCCATATGCGCACGATTTTCGACCTGGCGCGGCGCAGCACGCATGGGTTCGAAAGCTATGCACGGCAGGTCGCGCGCCTTTTCGCCGACGACCGCGCCGTGCTCGAGGATTTGCTCGGCGGGCTTTTTCACATCGCCCTCGCCGATGGCGAGGTCTGCGCCGCCGAGGACGCCTATCTGCGCGAGGTCGCCCGCTTGTTTGGCTTCAGCGCGGCGGAGTACGCGCGGATTCGCGCCACCCATGCCGGCCCGCCGCCCGAGGACGACCCCCATTCGATCCTCGGTGTCGCCACCGGCGCCTCGGCCGACGAAATCCGCGTCGCCTACCATCGGCTGGTGCGCGAGCACCATCCCGACGCGTTGCTCTCACAAGGGCTGCCGCCGGAAATCCTCGAACGCGCCACCGCCCGCGTCGCGCAGATCAATGCCGCGCACGACCAGCTGATGAAAGACGGGTCGGCGCCGCGGGCATGACCCTGGCGATTCGCGAACGTCCCTCGCCAAACCACGATAGCCGGAGCGAGGCGATCGGTGGCCCGCCGCGCATCGACATGCTGGTGTTGCACTATACGGGCATGCAAAGCGTTGAGGCCGCGCTCGACCGCCTATGCGATCCGGCGGCAAGGGTCAGCTCGCATTACGTGGTCGACGAGGACGGCACGATTTGGCGTCTGGTGCCCGAGGAGCGCCGCGCCTGGCACGCCGGGGTATCCTATTGGCAGGGTGAGACAGCGCTCAACACCGTCTCGACCGGGGTCGAGATCGTCAATCCCGGTCATGAATGGGGCTATCGCGGCTTTCCCGAGCCGCAAATGCAGGCGGTTGAGACGCTGGGCCTGGACATCATCGCGCGGCGGCGCATTCCCGCGCACCGGATCGTCGGCCATTCCGACATCGCGCCCACCCGCAAGAGCGACCCGGGCGAGCTCTTCGACTGGCCGCGCCTGGCGCGCGCCGGGATTGGGCTGTGGCCCGAGCCGGCAGCGGAATTGCACCGCCGCCGCGGCCGTGGGGTCGGCATTGTCGAGCGGGCGCGCGCGCTCGCCGATCTCGCTCGCATCGGCTATCAGGTCGAGCCCGCCAACGTGGAACCGGCGATCGCGGCGTTTCAGCGCCGCTTTCGCCCCGAGCGCTGGGATGGAAGGCTCGACGGCGAGACATCGGCTCGCCTTGTCGAGGTTGCGCAGCTCTACGATGCATCGACCGCCGCGCTCGAAGCCGCCAAACGCGACCGCTTCCGCGATTATCGGCGGCTTAATTAAGTCGCTGCCGCGGCGCGGTCGGGCGGCGGGCGACGAGTTGCCCGGCCTGGTGATGGGCGAGGCGCCACTGCCCATCCTCGCGGACGAACCAGTTGCTGGCGATCAGCGTACCGCCATCCAATTCCTCCTCGCACACCACCAGCGCTGTGTCGCCGTAGAGGAACACTCGCTCGTCGTAGCAGGCGATGCGCGGCGAATCCGGGTTGGAGAGGATGCCGCGCCAGCTTTCCATGATGGCGTCCCGATCGGCTAGCGCCGGCCACCCCGGGTGGACACAGGCAACCGGCGCGCGCCGCGCCCACAGCGCGTCCATCGCCTCGGCGTCGCGGGTGGTGAAGGCACGATAGAATTCGAGGTTGGCGGCGAGCACGGCGTCGCTGTCGTCCATCTTTCGCCCCTAGTGCTGCGCCTGCTGGGTCTGCGGAGTTTGCGACGTTCCGACCAGCGGATCGAACAGGTGGCGCAACAACCCAGGGGTTAGCGCGGAGAGCGGGTTAACGGTCACCGTCGGGTCGTCGTTCGACCCGGTCAGGCGAAACGCCGCGGCGAATAGCCCCTGCCCTTCGCCGCCGGTTAGCAACGATCCGATCACCGGCAGATTGCCCACAATCGAATTGAGCACATAGGCGGGCGCCAGCGTGCCGTCGATATCGATCTGATCCTCGCCCGGATTGAGCCAGCCCTTGGCGGTGACGCCGAGCGCGCCGCCAAATCCGATCATCGGATCGAGCGTGATGCGCCCCCGCGAGAAGGTGAGATCGCCGCGCAGATTGGTGAACGGGATGCCCGAGCCCGACATCAACCCATAGACGCCGTCGAGCGACGCCAACGACAAGAGCTTGGCCAGCGCCGGCGCCCGCACCAGGCTGTAGTCAGTGCCGTCGACATGGGCGTGCGCGACCTGATGGCCGCCCGCCTCGATCACCGTGCCGTCGATCGTCAGCTTGCCGCCGACGACGTTATCGGCGATGCCGAAGAGGCCAATACTGGCGCCGAGATTGTCCGATCCAACGTGCAGCTTCCAGGCTCCATCGGCGGAAGGCAGGAGGCTGATATCGAGCCGGCTGCCATCGGCGTAGGCGCCGCCGATCCTGACCGATTGCCATCCGCCCTTGCCGCGCACCAGCGCCGCGGTGACATCGCGAAGCTCCCGATGCGGGCTGGGGCCAAGCGCCAGTCGCGCGACCCGCGCGTCGATCTGCAACGGCGGTCCTTTGTCGGGGCCGTCCTCGTTGAGCACCTTCTTCAGCGCATGGTGGAGATTGAGACGCGCGGCTTGAATATCGGCCCGCCAACCGCCGTCCGGGCGCCGGCTGACCGTCCCGGCCAGGTCGTTGTCGCCCACGACGAGATGGCGGATGTCGACCTGCGAGATGTGGTCTTTGTCGGCACTCAGCGTCACCGCGAGCCTGCCATCGAGCCCGGGCGCTTTGAGCTCGATCACCGGCACCCGCACCACCGCGTCGTTATCAAGCTCCACGGAAAGCTTCGCCGCGCCTGGCACTTGCGGCGGCTTTTCCCATCCGGCTCCCGCGAGGGACATCCGGGCGGCGGTCAAATCGAGCAGGGCGTCGAGCATCGCCTTGGTCCCGGTCGGAGGCGCGCTATAGGTCAGGTCGGCCTTGATCGGCCCGATCAACTTGTCGCCGCCATCATCCCATCCCAACCGCTGGCGCGCCGCGTCGTCGAGAGTAAGGCCAATGCGACAGCGCGTGCGGGGCCCGTTCGCGGCATGAAAATAGATGTTGCCATCGATCGTGGTTGGCGAGCCGTCGAACTTGCCGCTGCCCTGCGCGTGGACGCCGGTACGCGCGAGGTCGACGGTGAAATTGCCATCGCTCAGATTGCGATCGAGCGCGACTTTGGCGATCGAGGCGCCGGTGAGCGTCGCCTTGGCGCCGTAATCGACCTGATCGAACTTCAAATCGTTGAGCAGCGGCAGCTTGAAGTGCAGCTGAGCCTCAGCTTTGCCGCCGATGCGCGCCGGGTCGAGCCCGATTTCGTGCGCATAATGAAATGGTTTGGTGTCGAGCACCTCGAGCGCGTCCTGCAGCGGCCCGCTGAGTGGGATGTCGATCGTCATTGTCTCGACCGGCGCGCCGAGATCGGTGACCGTCACCGTGCCGCCGGTTGCCTTCAGCGTTTTAAGCTGGCCGCCGGTGAAGGTGAAATCGAGCTGCCGGTCGACCAACGACGCGGTGCCGCTGACCTTCTTCGCCGGCGGCAGGCTGTCGAGGTAGGTAACGGTCATATCGTGAAAACGCATTGTTCCGCGCGGGTTGGAGAACGCCGCCGATTGCGCCGTCGGGTCCACCGATACCCCGAGCTGCACCGTCACCTCGTCGAGCATGCCATCAGCGAGATTGGCTGTCGCCCAGCGCCGCCCGCCCTTGGCGACGCCTTGCGGCCACAAGGCATCGAGACGCGCGGTTGGCACGTTCGTCAGCGTGACGCCGAGCGCGCCGCCGAGTTTGTCCGGCCAGGCCGAGCCGGCGGAAGCTAATAGTGGCCCGAGACCACCAAGCTGCCCATCGACAACCAGTCGTGTCCCGCCGCCGAGATTGAGCGCCAGCTGTTCGAGCCGGAGCTCGGAAGTTTCCGGAACGTAGTCGGCGTGGAGTTCACCGCTTTCGACCGGCAACCCGCCGGGCAGGAGCGGTGTGTCCAGCTTCCCGGCGCCAAGGCCGAGGTCGAGGCGGGCGGTCTCGACCTTGTTGCCGGCGAGGTCGAAGCGCAGGGCGATCGTTCCGGAGACTGGCATTTGCGCTTGCGCCAGCGGCACCAGCACCGGCGCCAGCGGTGCCAGCGCGGTCGGGTCGAGGCCGTCGACCGCGAGCTTGAGATCGAGATGCTGCGCTGTCGTGTCGTAACGGTAGCTCGCGTGCAGCTCTGGAGTATTGCCGCCGAGGTCGGCGGCCAGCGACAGATCGCCGTCAACACCGTCTTCACCGCGATCGAGCGTGGCGGCGACCCGGTCGGCGCGCCAGACATGCCCGGTCTGGCGATCGTCGATGATCACGGTAGCATCGCGGATCGTGACCTGGCGCAACAGACTCCACGGCGCGCCATCGCGCAGCGGGCCGAAGAGGCCGAGCGGGTTGTCCAAGCCAAGGCCGCGCGCCGCCTGCCCCGGATCGCCGATCTGAAAGCTGAGCCCGCCGCCGACATCGCGGGTCAGCAGCAGCACCGGGCGCTCGACGGTGAGCCGGGTCGGTTCGAGCCTGCCGCCCAGCAGCGCACCAAGGCTGAAGCTCGTCGCCATCTCGGGGAAATTGGCGAGTTTCTCGCCATTGGGCAGCGCCAGCCGAACGTTCTTGGCTTGCAGGTCGAGCTGATGCGTGTGCCGATCTATCGCGATGCTGACCCCCGAGACCGCGACGCCCAGACCGGCGCCGGAGCGTTCCAAGGCCTGTTGTACATAGGGGATGAGCCGGTCGAGTTCGATCGGCCCCTGCATCAGCCGCCAGATCCCAGCCCCGGCGACAAGGATCAGCACCGCGGCGACGCTGGCGAGCCGGACCAAAAGGCGGTGTGCGTGATGTCCGACATGTTGAACCGGGGTGCGGGCAATGCGATGCGGCCGATATCGCTGCCGGACGCGCGCGACGGCGGCGGCGGCACGGTCTTGACCGCGACCATCAGGCGCGCGAGTGTCCCCGCGAGCGCCGGAACCGCGCCGTGAACCTGTTATCGCACCTCTCCCCAAATGGACGCAGGGGCGGCGGCAAGCCGCCCTTGCCCGGTGACGCGCGCCTGCTCGCGCTCGGTGAGGGGGCATGGAAGGAAGCGCTGGCCGAGGCCGGCGATGCCGCCGGCGCGGCGCGCACCTGGAGCAGGACCAAGGACGGCCACGAATTGTTGGCGGCACTGTTCGGCAACAGCCCCTTTCTTACCGGTGTCGCGGTGCGCGAATGGGCGTTTCTCACCCGCCTCGTCGAGGACGGCGCCGACGCAGCCTTCGACGCGGTGATCGCCGAGACCTCGAACCCACCCGACGGCGAGACCCAGCCCGAGCTGATGCGCCGGCTGCGCATCGCCCGCCGCCGGGTCGCGCTTACCGTCGCGGTCGCCGACATCGCCGACGCCTGGGACCTCGAACGCCAGATGCGAGCGCTGACCGGGTTCGCCGAAGCGGCGCTCGACGCGGCGATCGGTCATTTGCTGCGCAAGGCCGCCGCGGACAAGCTTCTCCCCGCCGACGCGCCCGCACCCGAAAAGAGCGGTCTCATCGTCCTCGGCATGGGTAAGCTCGGCGGCGGCGAGCTCAATTACTCGAGCGATATCGACCTCATCCTGCTCTACGACTCGGCACGGGCTCCGCCGCTGGCGCGCGACGCTCTTCATAGCCTGTGCAACCGTCTCGCCCGGGAACTCGTGCGTATTCTCGACGAGCGCACCGGCGATGGCTACGTTTTTCGCACCGATCTGCGCCTGCGCCCCGATCCGCGCTCGACTCCGCTGGTCATGTCGGTCGACGCGGCGCTCTCATATTATGAGACCGCCGGCCAGAATTGGGAGCGCGCGGCGCTGATAAAAGCGCGCCCGGTGGCCGGCGACCGTGCTGCCGGGACGCACTTTCTCGCCGAGCTGCAGCCCAATATCTGGCGCAGGCACCTCGACTTCGCGGCGATTGCCGACATTCATTCGATCAAGCGCCAGATCCAGGCCCATCGCGGCGGCGGACGAATCGCCGTTAACGGCCACGATATCAAGATCGGCCGCGGCGGCATCCGCGAGATCGAGTTCTTCGCGCAGACGCAGCAGTTGATCTGGGGTGGGCGACGTCCGCAGTTGCGCGTCGGCACCACCTGTGAAGCGCTGCGCCGCCTCGCCGCTTCCGGCCATATCGATGCTGCCTGCTGTGCGGCGCTGATCGCCGATTACCGCTTCCTGCGCCGGGTCGAGCACCGCCTGCAAATGGTCGACGACGCGCAGACTCATCGCTTGCCGAACGATTCGGAAGGACTAGCCCGGCTCGCTTCGTTTCTCGGCTATGGCAACGTGGCCTCGTTTACCGGCGAGCTCGTCGCGCACCTTACCTCGGTCGAGAAATACTACGCCGAGTTGTTCGAGGAAGCGCCAAGCCTCGCCGGGTCGAGCAATCTCGTCTTCACCGGGACCGACGACGACCCGGGCACGCTGGAAACGCTGGCGCAGATGGGCTTTACCGGCCCGAGCACAGTCGCCGGCATGGTGCGCGACTGGCACCACGGGCGCATGCGCGCGACACGCAGCCAGCGGGCACGAGAAATCCTTACCGATCTCGTGCCCGAGCTACTGCGCATCTTCGGCAGCACCGCCGTCCCCGACACCGCGCTCCAGCGCTTCGACCGGTTCCTGACCCGGTTGCCGGCGGGGCTGCAGCTGTTTTCGTTACTCCACGCCAATCCGGGGCTGTTGCGCCTCGTCGCCGACATCATGGCCGAGGCGCCGCTTCTGGCCGAAAGCCTGGCGCACCGGCCCGGGCTGCTCGACGCGGTGCTCAACGCCGATTTCCTCGCCCCGCTACCAGGCCGCACAGAGCTTGCCGCCGATCTCGGCAATCTTCTCGCCGGCGCGCGCGACTTCTCCGACACGCTCGATTTGCTGCGCCGCTGGGCCAATGAGCGGCGCTTCCAGGTCGGCGTCCAGCTGCTTCACCGTAGCCTCGACGGCAGCAGCGCAGGGACTGCTCTTGCCGACATCGCCGAGACCGTGCTCGCGGCGCTGGTTCCCGCGGTCGCCGAGGATTTCGCCCGCGCCCATGGATCGGTGCCGGATGGCGAGATGGCGATCTTGGCGATGGGAAGGCTCGGCAGTCGCGAGATGACGCTCGCCTCCGACCTCGACCTGATCCTGATCTACGACACGCCAGAAACCAGCGCGGAATCGGATGGGGCGCGGCCGCTCTCGGTCTTGACCTATTACGCGCGGCTGACCCAGCGCCTTATCGGCGCGATTACCGCGCCGACCGCGGAAGGCCGGCTCTTCGAAGTCGATATGCGGCTGCGGCCCTCGGGGTCATCCGGACCCATCGCGGTGAGCCTCGATTCGTTCGTCCTCTATCAGCGCCAATTGGCTTGGACCTGGGAGCATATGGCGTTGACCCGCGCTCGTCCCGTGGCCGGTTCGGATAGGCTGCGCCGACACCTTGAGGAGGCGATCGCAGCGGCCTTGGTCTTGCCGCGCGATCCTGCCCGGCTCGTCGCCGATGTCGCCGAGATGCGCCAGCGCATTGCCGATGAGCATCCGCGGCCCGCCATCTGGGACTTGCGTAACCGCAGCGGCGGGCTCGTCGATCTCGAATTTATTGTCCAATGCTTGATGCTGCGCGAAGCTGCAAAAACGCCCTCGGTGTTGCGGCGCGACATCGGCGCGGCGATCGCGGCGCTGGGCGATGCGGGTGTGCTGCCGCCGCAAGCAGTTCAGGCGCTGGGCGACGCACAAGCGCTGCTGCGCAATGTCCGCGCGCTCTTGACCTTGCTGTTCGAAGGCCCGCCAGAGCCCGAAGCTCTCGCGGGAGCTCTTGGCGCGACATTGGCGCGCTGCGTCGGCGCGATTGACTTCGCCCGGCTCGACGCGGATATCACTGCCGCTTGCACCGCGGTCGCGCAGTGGTATGAACGTCTGATCGCCGAACCGGCGCGCGCGGCTCGACCCCATCTGGTGAGGCGAAAAGGAGGCGGCAGAAGATGAGCGTCAAAATCGGCGACAAGGCCCCCGATTTCACGCTGGCGACCGACGGCGGCGGCGCCATCACATTGTCGAAGCTGCAGGGCAAGCCGGTGGTGCTCTATTTCTATCCCAAGGACGACACCACGGGCTGCACCGCCGAGGCCTGCGGCTTTCGCGACTCGTTTCCGGATTACGGCAAGACCGGCGCCACCGTGATCGGCATCTCCAAGGACTCGGCCGCCTCGCACGACAAGTTCAAGGCTAAGTACCAGCTGCCCTTCACCCTCGGCTCCGATGCCGACGGTAAGGTGGTGGAGAGCTATGGCGTGTGGGTCGAGAAGAGCATGTACGGACGCAAATACATGGGCATCGACCGCTCGACCTTTCTCATCGACAAAGGCGGCGTCGTCCGCGGCGTATGGCACAAGGTCAAGGTGCCGGGCCATGTCGCCGAGGTGTTGAAGGCGGCACAGGCGCTCTGATCGCGACGCTTGCTTCCAGCGCGGTCGCGATCCTCGCCGCCGCCGATCCCGCCGAAAAAATCAGGCTCAGCCGCGCGCTGGCGGAGGAGTGGCGCGAGGGCGGGATGGCTGTCGGTGTGGCGACACCGCCCGACCGGCCAGCGCGGCCGGCGCGCCCAGCCCTCCATCCACCGCGCGAGATGCCAAGGCGGCGCAATATCGGCGCGCCCGCCGGGCGGATCGCGCTCGTTCACGCGCTGGCGCATATCGAACTGAACGCGATCGACCTCGGCTGGGACATCATCGCGCGGTTTTCCGGCGAAGACCTGCCGCGCCAGTTCTTCGACGACTGGGTCGGGGTCGCCACCGCGGAGGCCGAGCATTTCGCGCTGCTCGAGGCGCGGCTTACCGCGCTCGGCGGTAAGTACGGCGCGCTACCGGCGCATGACGGGCTGTGGGAAGCGGCGCATGAAACCGCGTGCGACCTCCTCGCCCGGCTCGCGGTGGTTCCGTTGGTGCTGGAGGCGCGCGGGCTCGACGTGACCCCAGCGATGATCGACCGACTGGAAAACGCCGGCGACCGGGAGAGCGCGGCGATCCTGCGCCGCCTCTACGAGGACGAGATCGGCCATGTCGGTATTGGCGCATGCTGGTTCAGACATTTCTGCGCCGTGCGCGGGCTCGACCCAGTCACGACATTCCAAGACCAAGTGCGCCGCCATTTCAGCGGCGCGCTAAAGCCGCCGTTCAATCGCGACGCCCGCGACCGCGCCGGGTTTCCGGCGTCGTATTACGCGCCGCTCGCCTCCGGTCAGAGCATGCCCTGTGCGACGCCCTCGCATGTGATGGAAGAGAAATAGCGTCGTTGCGGTAGGATGAGTTTACGCTATTGATTGCTGACCGCACGGCCTGATCAAGGCGAGGAAGCGAGGCGAGAGATGTCGAGGCGGACGCCATTCGGACTTGGAATCATTCGCTGGCTTTTGGTGCTCCCATTGACCCTTGGGGTATGTCTCCCGGCGTTGTTCCACGACGCCGGCGCGCAGCAGCAACTGGCGCCGGGAGCGCAGTCGCCGGCCGCTCAGGCGCCGGCGCCGCTTGCCAAAGCGCCACCGCTCGTGCCCGCCGCGACACCCCCCGCCTCCGCCGCCCCGGCGCCTCCAGCGATGCCGCCCGCCGCCGCCGCGCCGATGTCCCCGGTGCCGATCGATTGGGGCCTTTGCCAGTGCATCGCCGACAAGCAAAACCTCGACTTCACCTGTCCGGGCAGCGCCGACGCTTGTCAGTCGGCTTGCGGTAAGCAGTTTTCGTTCAAACCCGACGCGCGCTGCCGCCAGACGGCCGCGACCCACTGACCCCGAGCCGATGAGATGACCGAGACCGCCAACTCTACAGATTGGGCCAAGCTCACCGCCGATCTCGAGCGCCTCCTAAAGCTGCGCTCGTTCGTCTTCGCGATGAAGCTCTATGAGAAGCGCGAGGAGATGGAGGCGATCCCGCGCATCCGCCGCCCGCAATCGATCCACACCTTCGATCAGGTCGTCGGTCAGGCGTCGCGGCTCGGCTGGACGGTGGGGATTACCGCGGACAACCTGGTCGGCGCGCAGTGCCGCGCGGTTATCGGCCTCGGCAACGCCAAGGACGCCGAGTGGCAATCCGGCAAGCACATGGTCGGGGTGTGGTACTCGACCGAAGCCGACGCCACCGCGCACCAGGCGGCGATGAACTGCGTCGCCGACGGCAGTTACCAAGCGATGGCGGTGGCGCCGCTGGCGAGCGGCCGGCTCGACCCGCCTGACATTGCCCTCTTCTACGCGACCCCGGGCGCGATGATGTATTTCATCAACGGCCTGCAATGGGCTGGGTACAAGAAGTTCGACTGGGGCATCGTCGGTGAGTCGGCCTGCGCCGATTCCTGGGGCCGCGCGCTCAAGACCCGCGAGCCGAGCCTGTCGATTCCGTGTTTCGCTGAGCGCCGCTATGGCGGCGTGCTCGACGACGAGATGCTGATGGCGATCCCGCCCGATTACCTACCCAAGGCGATCGCGGGGATGGAGGCACTGTCGAAGAACGGGCTGCGCTACCCGTTCCCGCAATACGGCATCCAGCAGGACGTTCGCGCCGGGATGGCGGTGAGCTATCCCGGCCGCTAAGCATTTAGGCTAGCGCGGCGCGGCGGCGATGTTGCCGCCGTCGACCGTAACGAACGATCCGGTGGTGTTGCGCGCCAGCGCCAGACCGACAAACGCCGCGGCGACATCTTCGGCGGTAACCTCCTGCCCCAGCAGGTTGCGCGCCATGTACTGCGTCTCGCTGAGCCCATAAGCGGCGGCGCGCGACTTGATGTAGTCAGGGGTCATGATCCCGCTGCGGATGCCGTCGGCGTTGACCGCGTTGGAGCGGATGCCGGCGCCGGCGTATTCGAGCGCATATTGCTTCATCAGGAACAGGGTTGCCGCCTTGGGCAACCCGTAGGGCCCGGAATTGGGTCCCTGGCTCACTGCTTGACGCGACACATTGAACAGCAAGCAGCCGCCGGTCTGCTGCGCCAGCATGATCCTGACCGCCTGCTGCGCCACCGATTGATGCGCGAAGAAATTCAGCTCGAAACTTTCGCGCAGCACCGCGTCGGAGACCTCGCCGATCTTGCCCTGCCAGGCGGCGCCAGCATTCAGGACGACGATATCGACCCCGCCAAAGCGGCCGACGACGCGCTCGAATGCGGCGGCAACCGCCGTGCTATCGGTGACGTCGCAGGCAATCCCCAGCCCGCCGAGCTTCTTTGCCGCGGCCTCGGGATCGGCCTCGGCGCGGTCGCACAACACGATCTCGGCGCCCGCGTCGCGCAGCGCTTTCGCCGTCGCCAAACCGATCGTGCCGGCGCCGCCGGTCACCACCGCGACCTGGCCGACCAGCGACTTTTCGGCCGCGCCGCCGAGCTTCGCCTGCTCCAGCGACCAGTATTCCATCTCGAACAATTCGGCTTCGGGCAGCGACTCAAAGGTGCCGACCGCCTCCGCGTCGGTCACGGTCTGCACCCAGCTCTCGGCGAGGTCGCCAGCGACCGCCGCATCCTTGGCGCTGCGCCCGAGCCCGAACAAACCCAAACCCGGCACCAGGACCACCCGCGGCATCGGATCGAGCTCGCGCTTGATGCCGCCAACCGCCGCGTTGTTGTGCGCGAAATAGGCGTGATATTCGGCGACGAAACGCTCGACCGCCGCGCGCGCCGCGGTGGCGAAATCATCGAGCTTGCCGGCCTCCGGCGCCGGCACGATCAGCGGGTAGTTCTTGGTGCGGATCGTGTGATCGGGCGTGGCGACCCCGGCCATGCCATAGCGCTCGACCTCAGCGCCGCTGACGAAATTGAGGACCGCCGGCCCGCCGCGGAAATCGAGCACGAAGCGCTTGTAGGAACCGGGCATCGCCGGGTCGGGAAGGGCGCAGGCGCCGCGCAGGATTGAGGCCACATCCTGCTGGTCCGCGAGCTCCGCCGGCAGCGCCGCCGGGGCGAAGACATCGCGGCGGCCGCGTTGCAGCCGCTCCTCGGCGAGCGTCACCGCCGCGATCATCCGCTCATAGGCTTCTTCGGCGCTGTCGCCGAAGGTGAAGATGCCGTGCTTCAGCAGCACCAGCCCTTCGACCGCCTCGTCCTCCTCGAAGATCTCGGCCGCCTTCTTGGCCAATAGGAACCCCGGCATGATGTAGGGCACCAGACCCAGCCGCCCGCCATAAAGGTCGGCGCAGCGCTCGGCTGCGTCGGACTGGTCGGCGAGGCTCAACACCGCGGTCGCATGGGTGTGGTCGATGAATTTATGCGGCAGGAAGGCGTGAAGCAGCGTCTCGACGGAGGGGTTGGGCGCGCCCGGATCGAGCAGGTTGGCGCGCTGGACGCGCACCATGTCCTCGTCGGAAAGCGCCTCGCGTTGGCGCAATTTACGCAGCGGCCCGAGCCGCACCGCCGGCAATCCAGCCGGTTCGATCGCCGCCATGTCCCAGCCGCTGCCCTTGACGCAGAGCACCTCGGCCGCATCGCCGACGAGATCGGTCGCCTCGGTCTTGACCGAGGTATTGCCGCCGCCGTGCAGCACCAGGTTCGGGTCGCCGCCGAGGAGCCGAGAGGTATAGACGCGCAGCGCTAGGTCGCGGCTCACCCCGGCCGCGCCGTAATGCGTCACCATTGCTTCGGCATCGCGGTTCGACCACAGGCTGCGCATCGCCGCTCCCCGAGGCTAGAGCCGGGGTCTAATAGACCCCTTTCAGCGGCGTCGTCTCGCGCTTTTCGACCACGACGCTGTTGCCGGTATCGCCCGACTGCAACAGCTTGGCCGCGAGGCTCTGATCGGCGACCTGGGAATCTGCGTCGGGCTGATTACTCGGATAGTGCAGGGTCCCGGCCGCCTGCTTGCCGGGGTCACCCGGCCCGGCATTGTCGATCGCGGTCTTCGCCTTGTTGGCGGCGCTAACCTCTTGCGGCCGCCCAGCGCCCGGCGCCGGCGGACGTAGGTCGAAATCGGGCGGGATCGTCAGCGGCGCGCGCGACTCGACGGCGAACTCGTCCGGCGAGGACTTCTCAATCCCAACCATCTTTTTAAAATCGCTGCAGCCGGACATCGATAACGACAGTAAACCCAAAACAAAAATCGGAACGGCAACTTCACTTATTACAATAAATCTTCGGTAAATACCTGTCATGGCCGGAGATCATCCTCACGCGTTGCTTGCATCTCGCGGCGACGCGAGAGCAATCCGTCGAGCAGCATTATGAAGACTCCAATGCAGATCGCCGAGTCGGCAACATTGAACGCCGGCCAATACCACGAGCCGAGATGGAAATAAAGAAAGTCGATGACCCCGCCAAGGCGCACCCGGTCGATCAGATTGCCGACCGCGCCGCCGATGATTAGCCCGATCGCATAAGCGAGAATATCGGTGCGCACCCGCGACAGCCAGAACACCAGAACCGCGACAATCGCCACCACCGCCAGCGAGAACAGCGGCACGCTCAAGCCCTGGCCCGAGTTGAACAGGCCGAAGCTCATGCCGCGATTGCAGGTCGACACGAGATCGAAGAACGCGGTCACCCGCTCGCTGGCCTCGACGCAGGCATCCCTCCCAAAACGCAACAAGATCAGGTGCTTGGCCAGCTGGTCGAGAACAACAACGCCGACCGCAATGCGCAGCCCGCGCCCGATCATTCGGCAGCGCCCGCCATCTCGCCGACCACGCCGGCGCAGCGCCGGCACAAATCGGCATGGCCATCGACCGCGCCGACCTCGGGCAGCACCCGCCAGCAACGCTCGCATTTGTCGCCCGGCGCGTCCGTGACGATGACGCCGACACCCGCCACCTCGGCCAGCGTGAAGGCGCCTTCGGGCGGCGCTCCGACCGTCACCGTGCCGGACGAGGTGATGCACAGTTCGGCGAGGTCGACATCGCGCAGCAGCGCGGCGGGGGCGGCTGGGACATAGAGCTCGATCGCCGCCTGCAGGCTCGACCCGATCCGCTTAGCGCCGCGCTCCAATTCGAGAGCGCCGGTCGCGACCCGGCGCAAATCGCGTAGCACCGCCCATCGCTCGCCGAGCGCCGGATCGAGCCAGGATTGCGGCACGTCGGCAAAGGTTTCGAGATGGACGCTGCGGCCCGCCGCGTCGCCGTGACGCGCGAGCCAAGCCTCCTCGGCGGTGTAGCAAAGGATCGGCGCCAGCAAGCGCACCAGACAGTCGAAGGTGCGATCCAACACCGTGCGGGCCGCGCGCCGCCCCGCATCGTCCGCAGCGTCGCAATAGAGCCGATCCTTGCGGATGTCGAAATAGAACGCCGACAGATCGACCGCGCAGAAATTATGCAGCGCGGTGAACATGGCGTGAAAATCGAAATCCTCGACCGCCTGGCGCACCAACCCATCGAGCTCGGCGAGCCGGTGCAGCACCCAGCGGTCGAGCTCGGGCATCGCCTCCGGCGTCACCGCCTCTTTTGTCGAATAGCCGTCGAGCGCGCCTAAGAGATAGCGCAGCGTGTTCCTCAGCCGGCGATAGATGTCGCTGTGGTGCTTCAGGATCTCGGGGCCGATGCGCAGATCTTCCGAATAGTCCGAGCCAACCACCCACAGCCGCAATATGTCGGCGCCCGATTGCCGCATCACGTCCTGCGGCGCGATGACATTGCCGAGCGATTTCGACATCTTGCGTCCGGTCTCGTCGAGCACGAAGCCGTGGGTCAGCACCGCCTCGTATGGCGCCCGCCCGCGTGTGCCGCAGCTCTCCAGCAGCGATGAGTGAAACCAGCCGCGATGCTGGTCCGAGCCCTCGAGATAGAGCGAGGCCGGCCATTTCAATTCCGGCCGCTGCTCCAGCACGAAGGCGTGGGTCGAACCGGAATCAAACCACACTTCGACGATGTCGGTGACCTTGTCCCATTCGGCCGGGTCGTAGGCATTGCCGAGGAAGTCGCCCGCCGGCTTCTCGAACCACACGTCGCCGCCGCCCGTCTCGACCGCGGCGGCGATGCGGTCGATCACCGCCTGGTCGCGCAGCGGCTCCCCGGTCTTCTTGCTGGTGAAGACCGGGATCGGCACGCCCCAGGCGCGCTGGCGCGAGACGCACCAATCGGGCCGTCCTTCGACCATCGCCGAGATGCGGTTCTTGCCCTGCGGTGGAACCCAGTTTGTATCGTCGATGGCCTTCAGCGCAGCATCGCGGAGACCGTTGGTCTCCATGCTGATGAACCATTGCGGCGTGTTGCGGAAAATCAGCGGCGCCTTCGACCGCCACGAATGCGGGTAGGAATGGACCAGCGCGCCGCGCGCCAAGAGCGCCCCCGCCGCGTCAATCGCCGCGATCACGGTGCGGTTGGCGTCGCCCTCCTTGCCTTCCGGCGTGTACACCGAATGCCCGGCGAACATCGGCACGCTCGGCAGATAAACACCGTCCGGCCCGACCGTGTCGATCACCGGGATGCCGTGCTCACGGCCGAGTTCCCAGTCATCCTGGCCGGCATTGGGCGCGATGTGGACGAGGCCGGTGCCGGCGTCGGCCTCGACAAAGCCGGCCGGCAGCAACGGCACGTCGAAATCGTAACCTTGATCCTGGCTCGCCAGCGGGTGTTTGGCGACCGTCCCCGCGAGCGCGCTGCCCGGGAACAGATCGACGATGGTATGCCGCTCGATCTTGGCGCGCTGACAGAAATCGTCGATCAACGTCATCGCCACCAGCAGCTTGTCGCCGAGCGCGCCGTCCTTCGGGCCGTTCGCGCGGCTCCCTTCGGCGACCTCGTCGACCTGGATCACCGCGTATTCGAGCTCGGCGTTATAGGCGATGGCGCGGTTGCCCGGCAGCGTCCACGGCGTCGTCGTCCAGATCACCGCGCCGGCATGGCGCAGCGACGGCCGGCTCGCATGCGAAATCGGAAACCGCACCCACACCGTGGTCGAGCGATGGTCGGCGTACTCGACCTCGGCCTCGGCGAGCGCGGTCTGCTCGACCACTGACCACAGCACCGGCTTCGAGCCCTTGTAGAGCCCGCCATTCATCAGAAACTTACCGATCTCGCGGACGATCTGCGCTTCCGCGGCGAAGGCCATTGTCGTGTAGGGATTGTCCCAATCGCCGACCACGCCGAGGCGCTTGAAGTCGCGCTTTTGCACCTCGATCCAGTGCGCGGCGAACTCGCGGCATTCCTTGCGGAATTGCACGATCGGCACGCTGTCCTTCGACTCGCCCTTCGCCCGGTATTTTTCCTCGACGATCCACTCGATCGGCAGGCCGTGGCAGTCCCAGCCCGGGACATACGGCGCGTCCTTGCCGAGCATCTGATGCCCGCGATTGACGATGTCCTTCAGGATCTTGTTGAGCGCGGTGCCGAGATGCGGCTCGCCGTTGGCGTAGGGCGGGCCGTCATGCAGCACGAATTTCTCGCGGCCCTTGGAGGCCTCGCGCAGCTTTTTATAGAGGCCCATCGCCTCCCAGCGCGCCAGGATCACCGGCTCGCGGTTCGGCAGATCCCCGCGCATCGGGAAATCGGTCTTAGGCAAGAAAACGGTCGGACGGTAATCCGTAGGCATGGTGAGTCCTTGGAAGAGATGCGGCGAAAACGAATGCGGCCCGATCCTCAGACGAGGACCGGGTGCCTAATTCGCTGCATCCATCCGCAACTCATCGCCATGGCCCGAGATATAACAGCGGCCCTGGCCAAATTCGAGGGGCTTGTTGGCCAAGCCCGGCCGGCTTCCTAGGTCCGGAAGCTCGGGTCGAGCTTGTCGCACAGCCGCAACAGCGCCGGCCATTCGCGCTGACCGCCGAGCCGCGGCGTGTTGCCCATCGTGGCGAATTGCGCCGCCTGTTTCTCGGAGGTCTCCCTCGGCGGGAACACCAACTTGGCGCCCGACGCGCACGCCGCCTGCGCCTTCAGCTGCGCGTCGGCGGCGCGCTCGAAATGGTAGGTCAGCGAGAACGCCTCGGCGACGTTGCGCCCGGTCGCGAGCAAACCGTGGTTGCGCAGCACCAGCACCGGATGGTCGCCAATGCTCTGTTGCAGCCGGGTGCGCTCATCCATGTCGAGCGAGACGCCCTCGTAATCGTGGTAGCCGAGCCGGCCATAGAACCGCATTGCCCATTGCGACAGCGGCAGCAGCCCCTCTTCTTGCACGCCAACCGCGATGTCGGCCTCGGTGTGGGTGTGGATCACGCATTCAACATCGGGCCGGCCGAGATAGATCGCGCCGTGGATGACGACGCCGGCGTAGATCGGCTCATATTCCGACGCCTCGACCAGATTGCCGTCGAAATCGACCTTGAGGATGTTCGACGCGGTCACCTCGTTGAACATCAGCCCCATCGGGTTGATCAGCATGTGGTCGGGCTCGCCAGGCACCCGCGCCGAATTGTGCGTCAGGATCAGATCGTCCCAGCCGAAATGCGCCACGAGGCGATAGCAGGCGGCAAGGTCGACGCGCACCGCCCACTCCTCGGGGCTGATATTGCGCGGTCGCGACATTTGGACGTTGAGCGTGTCCATCTTTTTATCTCCTAGCTTAAACAGGCGCGAAACACGGCACCGGCGCGCCGCCTTCGCTGGGTTTGAACACCAGTTTGACCTTCTGGCCGATCCTGATGCCGTCGAGGTCGCAATCGACGATGTTGGTCATCATCGTCGGCCCCTCGGCCAGGGTCACGTACGCGATCGCGTAGGGCACCGGGGCGCCGCGGCGCATTACGCTGTAGGTGTAGATCGTGCCCTGCCCTGAGGCCTGCTGCCACACAGTCTGGTCACTAAAGCAGAACGGGCAGATCGAGCGCGGATAGAAATGCACCTCGCCGCAGGCGTTGCATTTCTTGATGAGAAGCTTGCCCTCGGCGGCGGCGTCCCAGAATGGCTGGGTCTCGAGATTGGGCAGCGGCGCGGGGATCTTGCGGTCGGCCATCGGCCCTACTCCCTTTCCATGATCACGGTGGCGGCGCCGTGGCGGGTG
Organism: Allostellaceae bacterium; assembly: GCA_035604035.1. Classification (GTDB taxonomy): domain Bacteria; phylum Pseudomonadota; class Alphaproteobacteria; order ATCC43930; family CGMCC-115725; genus DATARH01. The sequence goes on from DATNJF010000311.1 coordinate 23,250, forward strand.
CCGAGCGAGCCGCCGGTGCCGTGCGCCAGGGCGACGTCACAGTTCCTAACCTGCACCGCCGGGTGCGCCTCGCCGCGCAGCTGGCGCACCGCCTCGACTACCTTGGTGAGGCCGCCGCGGTTCGACGGGTGGTTATTGCAGAGGCCCCCGCCATCGGTGTTAAACGGCAGCTTGCCGACCCCGGAAATCAGGTTGCCGTCGGACACGAATTTGCCGCCTTGCCCCTTCTCGCAAAAGCCCAAATCCTCGATTTGCATCACCACCGTGATGGTGAAGCTGTCGTAGATCGAGGCGTATTTGATGTCGGCGGGCTTGACCCCGGCCTCGGCGAAAGCGAGCGGCCCCGACATCACCGCGCCCGAATAGGTCAGGTCCAGATTTTTGCCGCCATACTGGTTCTTCGGGGATTCGCCACAGCCGATCACCGAAACCTTGGGCCGCTTGAGGCTTTTGGCGATCTCCGGCCGGGCGAGAATGATCGCCCCGCCGCCGTCGCTGATGACGCAGCAATCCAAGCGGTGCAGCGGGTCGGCGATCATCGGCGAATTGACCACCTCCTCGACCGTCACCTCGTCGCGCAGCATCGCGTGCTCGTTGTATTGCGCGTGATGCGAGGCGGCGACCTTGACCCAGGCGAGCTGCTCGCTGGTGGTGCCGTACTGGTGCATGTGGCGCATCGCGCACATCGCGTACATGTTGGCGGTGGCCGGGCCGAACGGGAACTCGAAGCCGGATTCCGGAAACTGCACCGCCGGCGCGCGCGGCGCGGTGCCGGTCGCCATGCCGTCCGCGCGCGGCCGCCCGGCGAGGGTGATGAGCGCGATGTTGCACTTGCCGGCGGCGATCGCCTCGGCGGCGTGGCCGACCTGCAGCAGGTAGGACGAGCCGCCGGTATCGGTCGAATCCCAGTGCTTCAGCTTCAATCCCATGTAGTCGATCATCGACAGCGCGCCGAGCCCGGGTGTGTCGCCGGCGGCGCAGAAATAGCCGTCGATATCGTCCTTGGTGATCCCGGCATCCTCGATCGCGCCCTTGGCGCTCTCGGCATGGAGCATCGGCACGGTCTTGTCGGTGGCGAGCCGCGTCGGGTGCTCGTAGACGCCGATGATGTAGGACTTTCCCTTGATGCTCATCGCGATCCCGTCCCTGGTGGCGATAGCGATGGGATACCAGCCGCCCGCTTCGGTCAATCCCGGATTGCGGCGATCTCCTTTGCACCAAAGCCCAGTTCGCCGAGCACCTCTTGCGTGTGCTCGCCGAGCCGGGCCGGCGGCAGGTTCTGATCGAGGCGCGTGCCGGAAAAGCTCACCGGGAACGGCATTGTCGTCAGTGTCCCTTCGGTCGGATGATTGATTTCCTGGAAAAACCCGGCCTCGCGCAGATACGGGTCGCGGACGACGCCCATTAAATCGTTGACCCCGCCATTCGGCACATCGGCGGCGTCGAGGCGTTGCTTCCACTCAGCGGTCGATCTCGTCCGCATCACCCCGGCAAGCCAGTTGTAGAGCTCATCGATATGGGCGGTGCGCGCGGCGATCGAGTTGAACCGCTTGTCGTCGGCGAGCTCGGGCGCGTCCAGCGCCCCGAACAGATTGCGCCACTGCCGGTCGGTCGTCGCCAACAGGCAGACATGCCCGTCGGTGGTCGCGTAGGGCCGCCGGTGCGGGGTCAGCATGCGTGGATAGCCGAGCCCCTTCTCGGGTTCGCCGAAAACGCCGTGCCAGAGATGGTCGACGAGGTTGAACGCGGCCATCGTGTCGACCATCGGCACATGGACCTCCTGGCCCTTGCCGGTCTTCTCGCGGGCGTAGAGCGCCATCCCGACCATCGAGGCGAGGACATAGCCGCAGATCTTGTCGCAGATCACCATCGGTGCGTATCGGGGCGACCCATCGCTGTCCTTGTTCAGCGCCGCGAACCCGGTCTCGCCCTGGATCACATCGTCGAAAGCGGCGCGGTCGCCATGGGGGTGGTCGGGCCGCCACCCGCTCGCCGCGGCGTAGACGATGCGCGGGTTGACCTTGGCGACCGCATCGTAAGCGATACCGCAGCGCCGCGCTGCGCTCGGCCGCATGTTGTGCACCAGAACATCGGAGGTCATGGCGAGGCGCAGCAGCGCCGCCTGCGCCGCTGGCCGCTTCAGATCGAGCACGACGCTCTTCTTGTTGCGGTTGATGTTGAGGAAATAGGCGGCCATGCCGGGATGCCGCGTCGGCCCGATCGAGCGCATCATGTCGCCTTCGGGCGCCTCGATCTTGATCACCTCGGCGCCGAGATCGCCGAGGATCTGTGTCGCCACCGGCCCCAGCACCGCGACCGTCAGATCGATAACGCGAACTCCCGCTAGCGGCCCGGACATGGCGCTTCTCCCCGCTTTGCCCGGGCGAGCTTCCAGTGTCGCCGGCCGGCACGCAACGGCTAAACCTTCGCTAACCAAGATTGCCGAGGCACGTCGGTTGTGTTGCGCCGGCGCGGTTCGTATAAGGACGGCAATATCCCCGACAATATCTGTCCAAGGGTTGAGATGACCAAACTGCGAAATGTCCGCCTCGCGGCGGTGGTTGCTTGCGTTGTAGCGCTGGCGGCCGGCCCGGCTTTGGCCGATGGGCTCAGCCGCTTCGAAAAATCGATCAAGCCGCAGATCCCGGCCGGCACGCTGACCTACAAGAGCAGCAAGGCGCTGGGCGACAACGGCTTTGTTCTGTCCGACGCGGTGGTGACGCCGCCGCCGACCGACAAGGACAGCAAGGATCCGCCGCAGCCGATCAACATCAAGACGATCACCGTCGAGGACCTCGATTTCGACGCGATCGAAAAACAGCAGCCTCCGCTCTACGCCAAGGTGAAGATCGAGGGCGTCGCCACCGGCTCGAACCTGGGCGGCGCCTTCGACCTGAAGCAGCTCGCCGGGCTCGACAAGCTCGCCGCCGATTTTCAGCTCGATTATCGCCTGGTGCCGGACAAGCAAACCTTCACCCTCAACCGGCTTGAATTGAACCTGACCGGCCTCGCCAAGCTCGACACGTCGATGGTGCTCGACGGGATTAGCCCGGATGTCACCGCCAAGCCGGATACGGCGATGCAGGACGCCTCGCTGAAGAGCGCCGCAATCGTCTACGACGACCATTCGCTGCTGTCGAAGGTGATCCCCATCGTCGCGGCGATGCAGGGCAGCGACCCCAAGGCGCTGATCGCGATGGCGACGCTAATGCTCGACACCGCCCGCGCCGGCCAGAGCGCGGCGTCGCAAAAGGCGATCGACACTCTGGTCGCGTTTTGCGAGGACTATCAGAAGCCGAAGGGGCCGCTGAAGATCGCGCTTAACCCGCCCGACAAGGTGACAAACGCACAGCTTGGCGACGCCAAGACCGCCGACGAGTACATCAAGCTCCTCGGCATCGAGGTGTCGTACGCCGGCACCCGCACCTCCACGCCGATGGACATCCCGGCCGCCACGACGCCGCCGGACGACAAGGGACCGCTCGACAAGAAGAAGGAATGAGCGGGGCCGTCTGAGCCTGCCCGGCGCGTGCCCGTCAGGCCGGCGCCCGCATCGCCTCGGCGATAATCTGTCGGTCGTGATCGCTGATCGGGAACAAGCCAAAGCGCAGCTGATATCCCCAATTGCTGTTGCCCGCCGTGAACTCCAGCACGCCGAGCAGCGGTTGTATCGGCGCGTCGTGGCCACCGAGCCAGGAGACATCGCGGCGAAACAGGTGAAACCCGCCGCCCATATCCGCTTGGTAAGGATCGCCGTCCTTCACCACGCCGATGGCGGTAAACGCCCGAAGCTTGTCCTTCCCGCCAAACGCGACGGTCGGCGAATAGTAGACCACCCAATCGCCGGGAGAGATGCGGCGCAACGCGGCCGCCTTGCCGTGGTGGACCTGCATAAAGCTGGCCTCGCGGCCCAGCCGGACATGGTCGGCGGAGGCGACGGCGATCCAATTTCGGCCCATCTCAACCGATCATGCCTTTGAGCTTGGTCACCGCCGCGCCGGGGGCGGTCAGCACTGGGCAGCGCACCGCGGCGCGCACCGCCGCGGCGGCGCGCGAGGTCGAGAAATGCGCCAGCATGACCGCGTCGTAATCGGCGAAGCGCGGCGCGACGATCGCCAGCCGCTCGTCATGCTCGGCGCCGTCGCCTGCCTGCAGCGCCTTCATCGCGCCGGGAACGCAGAAACTCTCGAGCGTCGCCCCAGATTTGACCTGGCCGGCGATATCGCGGAACTCGGCTTCCATGCCGGCGACGCTCGGCTCGAAAGTGGCCAGCATGCCGAGCCGCTTGCCCGCGGCGAGCGCGGCCTCGAACATCGCCTCGTTGGGCTTCAGCACCGGGACGCGCGCCTTCGTGGCCACCGCCTCGATCGCCTCGCCGAACGCCGAGCAGGTGAAGAGGATGCCGTCGGCGCCGTTGTCCTCGGCATATTTGGCCAGCAGCAGGAAGCGACCGGTCATCGCCTCGGTCAGCCGCCCGTCACGCTCGCGGTCGCGCGATAGCGAGGTGTCGAGGATGTCGACGCATTCCGCCTCGGGCCAGAGCTGGCGAAACGCGTCGTGCACCGGCGCCATCGCCACGGTGACGGCATGGATGAGCGCGATCCGGGGCATTAGGTCTGTCCTCAACGGCGTCAACGCCGCGATGGTAGCAGGCCGGCGAGCCCGGCGGTATCGTCGGGCGGCGACGCAAGGGAGAAGAAGGCGATGGAGACGGTCGGGCTCGGCCTCTATTTCGAGGATCTACCGGTCGGGCGGAAATTCCAGACCATCGGCCGCACCGTGACCGAGGCCGACATCACCAATTTCGTGAACTGCACCGGGATGGTCGAGGTGCTGTTCACCAACCTCGAATTCCTCGCGCATGAGAGCGACATCAAGGGCCGCCCGGCGCCCGGCGCGCTGGTTTACGCCTTCGCCGAGGGACTGCTCACCCAAGCGACCATGCAGCACACCGGCTTCGCCTTTCTACACATGGAGCTCAACATCGAGG
>DATNJF010000312.1:0-2080 GCA_035604035.1 Allostellaceae bacterium
AAGCAGCGCGATCGAGCTCCGGCGCGCGGAACGCGCGGCCAATGCCCGCATCTGGGAATTCGGCAAACCTGCCCGGGAGCACGTCTACACGCATGATCGTGGCTCGGAGGCGACAGGTAGGCGGCCGCCCGCGGATGCCCATCGCCTCAACGAATGGATCTTTTCCTGGCTTCCCGACATGTCCGACGACACCTACGACATTGTCGCTCCGCTGAAGGCGGCGGGCTACACCCACCACGTCGCCGTTCCCGTCGTGCTCCCGAATGGCATGCGCAACGGCTTTACCTTTGCGACGCGCGCCCCGCGCGGCTTCTCGGGTCAGGACGTCGCCGTCTTGAGGTCCATCTTTCCCACGCTGGCGGCGATTCAGGAGATCCTCGCGCTGCAGCGCGTCATGCGCGAGGTGATGCGCATGTATGTCGGCGACGAGCCGCATCTTAGAATTCTCTCGGGCGACGTGAGACGGGGAGAGGTCTTGCGCATTCGCGCCGCGATCCTGTTCGCCGATATGCGGGACTTCACCGGATTAACCTCCCACCTCCCCGAAGAAGCGGCGACGGCCCTCGTCAATGAATATTACGACTGCATCGTGCCGCCGATCGACGAGCGGGGCGGCGAAGTGCTAAAATTCATGGGCGACGGGATTTTGGCGATCTTCCGCGCTGGCGAAGACGGGGATATCGAAGCCTGCATGCGTGCCTTCGCGGCGGCCCGCGCCGGTCTGTTAAGGGTGGCGCGCCGCAACGCCAAGAAGGGCGGAGCGATCCGCTTCGAGGTCGGCATCGCACTGCATTTCGGAAACGCGGCCTATGGCAATGTAGGCTCCGGCGCGCGTCTCGATTATACGGTCATCGGCCGCGACGTGAATCTTGCGTCACGCATCGCCGACCTTTGCGGCGAGCTCGATCAGAGTTTGCTCCTGTCGACGTCGTTTCAGAAGCGCTTATCGGAACATGAGCTGCAAGAATTGGGCGCGTTCCCGCTCAAGGGTGTCGACCAAGCGCAGACCGTGTTTGCGCCGGTGTCGGCATCAATCCGGGCTTGAGGCGCACCGCCTGGTTTGATGGCTTGCACACGGCCCAAATCGGCCTAGTCACACCGTACCGTGCGCCTCCTCCTGGTAGCCGACCTCCATCATTCGCTTCCGCTGTTCGACTGGGTCCTCGAGATTGCCGGCGATTTCGACATGGTCGTGATGGCCGGAGATCATCTCGACATCGGTTCGCTCGTTGACGGTCGAGCGCAGAGCGTCGTGGTCCGGAAATATTTCAGCCGGTTGCGCGCGAGAACCCGGCTCCTGATCTGTTCCGGCAACCATGATCTCGATTCGCGCAACGAGGCCGGCGAGAAGGTCGCCAAATGGCTTGGAGGATCGCAAAACGAAGGGATCTTGTCCGATGGAGAGTCCTTCGTTCTCGACGAGACGCTGTTCACCATCTGCCCTTGGTGGGATGGGCCAGTCGCGCGTGCTGGTATCGCCGCGCAGCTCGCCGAGGCTGCCGCGAAGCGGTCGAAGCAGTGGATGACGAAGCAGTAGATTTGGATCCCTCACGCCCCGCCCGCGAAATCACCGATCAGTGGAGGCGCCCGGTATTTTGGCGATGTTGAACGGAGAGAGTGGATCGATCAGTATCGGCCGGAGATCGTTCTATCCGGTCACGTGCATCAGTCACCCTTCATAAAGGATGGCTCGTGGGTCGATCGCATCGGGCCCACCTGGATTTTCAATGCCGGGAACCAGCTTGGCGCTCGGCCGACCCACATCATCATCGATACCGACGCGGGCGAGGCGCTGTGGTTTTCCTCCGCGGGCAATCAGTTTACCCGCCTCTGCGACCCGCTCGAGCGGCCGGTGCCGTGGCTGGAAGCGATTCCGGATTGGCTCAGAGTCGCGGATCGGCCTCACCTTCCGGGCCGGCATGAATTCCTCGTGCTGATGGTGAATCAGCGTTTCGAGTATCTCTCCGACCATGCCGAAATGGTTGCCTTGTCCCTCGAGCTGCCGCTTCAGGTCGACGAGATAGGTCGTCGCGGCGTTAAGACGCTCGGCGAGCAGTTTGCCTAAGAAGAACGCGATCTC
>DATNJF010000313.1:0-7327 GCA_035604035.1 Allostellaceae bacterium
CAAAGAGGCCCAGCTGCTCCGGCGCGGCATAGGCGTGTTTGGCGAGGACATCGACGCCGATCAGCGTCGCGTCTCCCGGGTCCATCGACTGAGCGATCCCGAAATCGATCAGCTTCGCTCGATTGACGTCGCCGTCCGGCAGGATGATCTCGGTCGGGGAGATGTTGCGGTGAATAATGCCCCTTGCATGCACGGCGGCGAGACCGCGCCCCAAACGCTCCAACAACCCCTGTACCTCGTTCGGCTCCAGCCGGCGCCGCACCATGGTCGCTTGCAGAGTCTCGCCTTCGACGTACTCCATGATGAGGAAGCGCAGCCCCTGCTCGTCGCGCAGCAGCCCCTCGTAATTGATGATCGCGTCGTTGTGCACGCCGCTAAGCTTGCGCACCTCGGCAACCAGCAGCTCGATCAAACTGGGGTTGTTGGCGACCGCCGGCGGGATGATCTTGACTGCGTGCGTGGTCCCAAGTTCGACATGGCGCACGCGGTACGCGTCACCCATATTGCCGCCGGCGAGCCGCGCCTCGATGCGATAGGTATGACCAAGCACGGTGCCTGGCCCCACCGCGGCCGGCCGCGGACGGCCAACGATCGTGCGGTCCTCCGGCCGCGTCGGAAAGCGCGAGGGACGCGGCTCATCCATCGCAAACCGTCGCGGTATGCAAAAGGAGCGTAGCGGCGCTCACGGTCGTTGCGGTGCGTCGAGTTGGCCGCAAAATCGCCACTGCCCTATCTCCGAGCGCAAGGTCAGCGGGTTATCCCAACCACTTATAGCACGGGTTCGCCTGGTCGCGGCGCGCCGGAAGTGGCGGGCAGCGCCCCGAGACGGCGCCAGATCGGCGCACGCTCGGCGACCAGCAGAGCGATAAATTCCTGCAAGCGCTGTCGCTCGGTCTCCGCGTAATCGGCACCGAGCGCATTGGCCCAGGCACCCGGGTCCGGCGCCAAACGCGCCTGCAATTGGCTGGCAACGAACAGGTCGAGCATCGGGCAGGACAACGGCGCGCCGGTGCCCGATGTCGCCAGAGCCATGCTGTTGTTGAGATTGTCGGAGCGGACAAACCGACGCGCCGCCGCGGCATTCAATCGCCTGACGCGAGGATCGGGCTCGGCAGCGGGCGCCAAAACCCGCATTGCTTGCTGCGTGCCGACAAGCATACCCACCACTTCGCCGGGATTACCTCGTCGAGCCAAGCCAGGCAGTTCAAGCAGATCGCTGACCCGCCGCGGGCCCGCCGCCAGAGCCTCTACGATGGGACCGAAAAAGCTCCGATCCAAGTCGGCCTGCCCGCCGGGAGCGTCGATCTGCCACGTAAATTTGTCGGCCGGACAGAGCAGCGCCAGCATGACCTCGCCGAGCGCGGCGTCCCGCTCGACATTGCTAAGCCGCTGCGCCCCTCGGACAAACACGTCCTGTCGCAGCGGCCGGTTCACACACATGTCCTTGATCAGCTCCCGCATGACCGGATCATCGAACCGATCGAGGACCTTGCGAGCCTCGTCGCCAAGCATCAGCGCGGTGAAATTCTCGATCAGCTGGGCGGAAGCGACCCAGTTGAGCTTCGCCCCCGCGAGCGCGGTCACGACGTCGGCATGAAAGCATGGGCGCCAGGCGGCGGTCATATATTCATGTGCCAGATAGGCACTGTTGTATTTGCCGAAATGCTCCAGCAACCCCTGGACAAAGCTGCTGCCGCGCAGGTGACCGGCGTTCGCCTCGGCGAGCGCCCGCACAATCTCGGCACCTGCCTCGGCTTGCCGATCGCTCCGGGTCGCGAGGCGCTGGCCGGCCTCTCGGAGCAGCCGTTGCATACCGATGGCGCCCTGCCAGCCCGGCAGCGCGTTGTAGCTCATCTGGACGACGCCACCCGGCCTCACCTTGCGGTCGAGGAGCGCGACAATGCCATCGCGCACCGGATCGGCGACCCAGCTCCACAGCCCGTGCATGGTGGCGATATCGGCCCGCGGAACGTCGCCCGCGAGCGGACCGCCGGTCAGGGAGGCAAGATCGGCTTCGATGAATGTGGCGTTGGCGATCCCGGCCTCGGCGGCAAGGTCACGCGCCGCGGCAATATGGGCCGGGTTGAAATCGATCCCGGTCACCCGCCAGGCGGGGTTTGATGCAGCGAGGACGAGCGCGCCAAATCCATGGCCGCAACCAAGCTCCAGATAAGAAAGCGACGTCTCTGGCGTCATCTCGACCCCGGCGACGCCGCCGAGCAGGCACGCCAGATGCAGATGCAGTGGCGATTGGTTGGGGTAATAGCCCGGCATGTAGGCTATGTCGGTGACATAGCCCTCGCCCCAGCTATCGCCACTGCGCGTCATTGGGCTCTCTGCCTGGCGATTTCCTCCGCCTCGACGATCTCAGCCGCGAATACCGCGTCGTAGGCGTCGGCAGGCACTATACCGCCGACGGGCGATGGCGGCGCCGGAACCCAGGTATTCCAGCCGAGGCGCGGTGGCGGATCGGCACCCGGGCCGAGCAGTAGCGGTGGAATCTCGGGCCCGGCAAGAATGGGGTTGACGGCAAAGCCGATCTCGAAGCCGAGATAGGCGCGGACCAACGATACGAGCCGCTGCAACCCCGGCCGGTCGGGCAGCAAGGCGGCGAAGCCGGCGCGATCTAGGGGCCCGACCCGCAGAATGATGCGCGCCTGCGGGTCCCAGGCGCGCACCCCAATCGCGGCGTCGACCCCGAGACGGTTCCAGGCTCCCGGACGGCGCCCCACCGCGAAACTGCTGCGCTGGTCAGGCGACAGCGGAAGCCAGGCGCCGACGAACTGCACGACTTCGACCTTGCGGCCGAGCCAATCCGAGGTGAGTGCGCCGAGCCTCTCGGCCGAGCGTGGATGCCCGGCAAAAAAGCCTGAGTAATGGAGCAGCGGCTCCGTCCCGATGGCAAGGCGCCGGGTCAGGTTGGGCGTAGCGTATCCGGTGAAGGCCAGCAGCGCGCGCGCAACCGGATCCTCATTCGGCTTTGTCTCGGGAGCGACGCTTTCGGCGACCCGGTTGATCCGATATTTGAGACCGGACTGCGCGAAAAACGCGACGATCCGTTGCGACAGCGTGTCGAGAAAGTCGTAGAGGGCGCGTGACCGGTTGCGCAGCGTTATTGTCAGCGTCTCAGTGTAGAGATGTGGCAGCACACCGGTCGGGCCGGTCAGGGTCATGACCGGAGTCGTTACCTTAGCCGGCAAACCGCCTTCCGGTGGCTCGATCGCGGTGATATCCGCCGCCGGGTAGCCGACACCCGGCGGGGTGTGGAATCGGGCCGCTTCGGTCATCTCGCTGGTTTTCATCGCTCGCGCCAACACCCGCAGGGCCGCGTCGAAGCGGAAACGGCGCGGTTCTGCAAGCAGCCGTGCGTAGGTGGAGCGCGGCCGCGGCGACTTCACAGGCGCGGGGGCAATCTCCGGTTCCGGCGGGGGTGCCATCACCTCGAGAGAGGGCTCGCTCATCTGCGGTCAGCTCGCCGATCGCTAGAGCAAGACGCGCATGCCGGCCCGCGCCGGCCACGTGCGGCCACGGCCAGTGCGCCCGCGCGGTAGGGCGCGCGTTCGGACGAAGGAATTGACCGTCGCATGGAGCGCGAGGAAACGGTCGAGGACCGAGGCCATCAAATAAAGGCCGGCCGTCTCCCAGGCACCGGGCTCGAATTCCAGCGTGACATCGAGCCCCCGGCAGAAGGCGCCCCCCTTGCCGCCAGGCGCACGCGCGCTCCCGGGCTTCGAGGCGACACTCACCAATGCGTCAATCGCGGCACGGGTTTCGGCGGAGTCGCGTAGATCGTATAGGCGCAGCACTTCGCGCAGCGCCGACGCGGCCTCCTCGCCACCAACCACCGAGAGGTGGCCGAGCGACAAATGCGAGACGAGCCGCCAAAACCGTTGCTCGCGCAGCGGTGGGCGGAGCGGTTGCGAAGGCGCGGTGAGGCAATTGACCCGCGTCACCCCGGCAGAAGGTTCGACAAAACGCAGTTCCGGATGACCGCCGCCAAAGGGGAGGTCCGCGGGCAAATCGCGATTGAGGCATACCGCATCGATCGACAAGACCCCGCTGGTGGTACCATCGGGGTCGAAGTCGGGGTCGTGCGGAGCGATATAAACTTCGCTTCCGGCGAGCGGCGCCGCGGTCTGGCGGCGCACGGGGTAGTAGAAGGCGCCCGCCGCATCGCCGTCGGGATCACCATGGGTCAGCCGGTAAAATGGCCGCCACGGCCGGGAACTGCCGTCCGACTGGCTTTCGCGAACCCTCTCGATCTGCCAGACCTCCGTCGTGGCCGGACGGCGCGAGTCCGGTACGACGCGATATTCTGTATCCATGTGGGTGAGCTGGATAGGCTCGCACCGCTGCGAAAACAGATTGACGATCGGGGTGCAACCGAGAGCCAGCACGTCGGTGGTCACCGATCGCTCCAGCTCGGAAACAGTACGATCGAGGTAGACGAATATCTCTAAGCGGTTGCCGCCCGAAAGCAGCGTCTTGGCGTCCATGCGATCGAAGTCGACAAACAGGAACTTTTCCGGGAAGGCAAAATATTCGCTGAGCAGGCGAAACCCGGCAAAGCTGCGGGCAGGCCAGGGTAGCAGCGCCTCCTCGGGAGCAAACCCAACCGGTTGGATCGCATCGGCAGGAAGGATGACGGGTGCCGGGTCCGTGGCACTATCGGCATAGGCGACCGAAACCGCATGCGCGCAGAGCAGCTCGTATAGCGGCAAGGTCACGTTGGCAGCGCCGCGCAGGAAGAACCGCAGGCGGTCGACGCCGAGCCGGGTAAAATTCCCCTCCGCCGCGCTGCATTTGAGGGTAATTCGCAGCACCGCGACGGCGCCGGGAGCGATCGGATTGGCGGGCGCCGCGAGCGGCAGGCCCGACAGCCGAACATTCTCGATTTCTATCGGCCACAATGTCACCGGCCAGGCAGTGCGGAACCGGCAGGTCTCGCCATGCACCGGCTCGGCGTCGAGCGCAATATGCTGAGGCAGCGACAGCGCGGTCGCTAGGTCAGGCTGCGGCACGAACTGGGTTATCGCAGCCGACGGAAATGGCGCGAGATAGTGCGGGTACAAGACCCCGAGCAATGCGTCGGTGAGCTCCGGGAACTCATCGTCCAACCGGTGGTGAACGCGCGCGGCAAGAAAGGCCACGCCTTCCAGCAGCCGCGCGACGTGCGGATCGTCGACGGCGTCCGCGGTGAGGCGAAGCCGCCCGGCGATCTTGGGGTGCGCGGCGGCAAACTCCGCGGTAAGGCGGCGAAGCGCATTGAGCTCGCGGTCGTAATAGGGCAGCAGAGCGTCAGACATCGCCAGGTGCCGTCATCGGCTTTTCGCTGTCCTGCTTGACCAGCACCTCGGTGGTGGCGGAATCGACAAGGGTTTCAAACGTGATCGGTTCCGGCGCCGGCTCAGTGCGCAGCATCGCTTCGATTTGCAGGCGCAGCGTCGCGTCAAGGTTGTCGTTGCGTTCGACAAGAGTTACCCGAACCCCGGTCAGTCGCGGCTCGAACTGGCGAATGGCCTGCTCGATCTCGGAACGCAATCGATCGCGTTGTTGCACATCGTTGAACGCGCCAGACGCGAAATCGGAGATCCCGTATCCCATCAAGGACGAGGGAAGCTCAGCATATCTCTCGGGTAAAGAGCGCCAGCGGCGCCGTGCATTGAGCAACGCCTCCAAATCGCGCCGTACGCTGTTCTTCAACGTATTTTCGGCGTCGCCAAACGACATCGGCACTTCGCGCGTAGCGTCGGGCGCGTCGTCGATCAAACGATCGAGCAGCGGCAGCTGGACGCGAGGGACTTGATCCTGAGGGCGGCGGCGTAAATTGCGGCTGTTCATGCGCCGAACTGAAGGCTCAAAAGATCCGTGATGCCATAGGCATCGTCGCCAATCACAAAGATTCGTTGGCCAACACCCCGCACGAGCCCGTCTTCCTCGCCAAGCCATTCCGTGGTGCGGCCAAGGCTTACGTCATCACTGGGGCCCGACTGCGCGGAAACATAGAGAGCCGGCAGATACACTTCGCCATCCGGGCCATTGATCACCGACATCGCCGCGCGGCGCCACGCGAGATCGCGCGGGCGTTGGGGCGGGTGGAATTCAACCGAGGCCACGCGCTCGGTTGGGATCCAGAAGTACTTCCCCGTGGTGGTCAGCACCTCGAAGAAACCCGCATAGAGATCGTCGGCATCGCGGAAATCATCGAACGCCACGTCACCATCCGCCCGCTTCATAGTGCCGGCGACGCGGGGGCGACCGGTTTCGGCCTCGGCAGCTTTGCGCGCAGCCTCGTCGGTCTCGCCGGCGCGCAACGCCACCAAAGCGGCGAGCGCCGCCCGCAGCGCCGGGGTCGGCTCACCGAGAAATTCTGGAATGCGTCCCTCCGCCAGGCATTGGCGACGGGCGATGTCGGCGCGCAGCAGCTGGCGAAACTCGGCGACGACAACAGCTGTTGTCGGGTCGGTTTTTGCCGCCGCATCGAGAATGACGTCGGCACGCTGCAGGTTTCCGGCAAACACCAAAAGCTCGGCGAGCAATAAACGCTCACCGAAATCCCCAGGTTTTGCACGTACGGCGGCGTTCGCCGCTTCGATCGCCGCGGTGAGTTTGCCGGCCCGAAACAATGCGCCAGCGGTTTCCTGCGTATCCGGCATCAAGCCTCTTCCGTCATGCTTGCGCGCCCAGCGCGGGGATATCCGTGACCAAACGGAATGTGGCAGCCACGTTGTCAAGCTGGAAATGCGGCTGCAAGTGGATGACGCCGCCGAAGACCCCTGGGCGGCCAGGTCGCTCGCGCACGCTGATATGCCCCGACACGAGCGGAAAGCGGGCTCTCATCTCGGGGCCGGCAATCAGGCTCGAATTGACGTAGCTGGTCAGCCACGACTGGATCCGGCTTTCGATCTCCTCGGCAGTCTTGAATGAGCCGGTCATGTCGCGGCCGATTATCTTAATGTAATGAGCGAAGCGCGAGACGCAGAGCATTGAATTGAATTGAGCCGACAGGCGTGCATTGGCATCGGCGGCCGCGGCGGTCGGGCCGATATAGGATGCCGGAGCCTGCAGACTGCGAGCCGCGGGGAAAACCGTTTCCTCCCCGAACGGCAGCACCGAGAGCGGCAAAAGCCCGGCATTGACCAGCGCCATCTCGGTGCGATGCGACAGTATGAGCTCGACCGGCGGGCGGACCCAAACCCGGTCGGGATCGGTGCGGAATGATTCGATCGCGAGATCGGTGACGAGGCCGCCGCCGACATAGTCGGTCTCGAACCCCCGGACATAGGCCGGCCACGCATGGTTGTCGAACGCTCGCGCGACCACAGCG
>DATNJF010000314.1:0-2330 GCA_035604035.1 Allostellaceae bacterium
CAAAACCCTCGAGCCGGGGACAATCGTCCGTACCAGCGAGTTGTCCGACCCGCTGAGTCCCGACCACAAGATCCACCCTGCGCCGGCCGCGCCCGTCAGCAACAGGCATAAGGCAACGACATACCATTTCCGACCCATCAAAACCTCGTCCGCCAGACCCGCGCATCAGAGGCAGTTACCCCTTAGTTGCCCCCAGATCAGATTTCTCATCCCATTGTTGAGCGCCAATCGTTGAGGGACCGTGAACGCCGTGTTGTTCCCGAGCCCTCGCTATCTATGCGCTGCGTGACACTTCCGCTTCGGGTCGAGGTTGTGCAAAAACAGCAGCCTCGGTCGAACTCTGCCGAAGCCGAACGGATGCAGGAAGGTCCGGTTTTTGGCGCTGAGGCGACAGCCGATGCAGAACAAGGATGGTCGGCTCACGAGTCATGAACGGCCATTCGCCGTTGCTGTCGTGGTCGGCTGATCATGCCCCCCTTTTCAGCCATTCGCTAATGCCGGCTGAGTGATTACAGAAGGGTGGGATTCCTACGTTGGCCGACACGCGTGCCAGCGGTCATTAGGGGAAGCAATTCGCTCGGCTTTCGGCGGAGCCACAATGCGCTAGACTAGGAGTGAGAATTAGCGATTTCGCGATGGGCTAACCACGGCTCGGGGAGTGAAACGCATGCAGGCGGATTACGTCATCGTCGGAGCAGGTTCGGCAGGCTGCGTGCTGGCCAGCCGGCTGACCGAGGATCCGAGCGTCAGGGTGCTGCTGATCGAAGCAGGCGGAAGGGACTGGAACCCGCTGATCCATGTCCCGGCCGGATTCTTCAAGATGCTCGACCACAACACTCTGACCTGGAAATTTCGCTCGGAACCCGATCCCGGAACCAACGGACGCGCCATCGTCTACACGCGCGGCCGGGTAGTCGGCGGTTCATCGTCGATCAACGGGCTCATCTATATCCGCGGCCAACCCGAGGACTACGACCATTGGGGCCAACTCGGCAACAGAGGCTGGTCGTGGGACGACTGCCTGCCCTATTTCCGCAAGGCGGAACGCTGGGAGGGCGAGGAAACCGAGGTCCGCGGTAAGGACGGGCCACTGTTCACCTCGAGGATCGACCGCTCGCCGATCTGCGCCAGCGTGGTTGAGGCCGGCAAAGAACTCGGGCTCGAATACCGCGAAGACGTCAACAGCATCACACCCGGCGCCGGCGAATGTATCGGCTGGTGCCAGCAGACCCGCGGCGGCCGCCGCCGGGCCAGCGCCGCACGCACCTATCTGCGGCCGGCGCTGAAGCGGCCGAACCTCCAGCTGGTCACCAAGGCGCTCGTGCATCGCATTCTGTTCGACGGGAAGCGCGCGATCGGCGTCGAGTTCTCGCCAGGTGGCATGGTAGAACGAGCCGACGCAGCGCGGGAGGTTATCCTGTCGGCCGGCGCGATCGGCTCGCCGCATATCCTGCAATTGTCGGGAGTCGGCGACCCGGAGCACCTCGGTCGCATCGGCGTGCCGGTCGTCCATGAACTGCGCGGCGTCGGCAAGAACATGCAGGACCACTACGTCGCGCGGGTCTCCTATCCGGTCGTCGGGGCCCAGACCGCCAACGAGCGCTCGCGCGGCCTGCCACTCGCCGGCGAGGTCATCCGCTGGCTGGTCACTGGCAAGGGCATGATGACTTACAGCCCCTCGCTCGTCGCCGCCTCGGTCAAGGTGCTGGAGGAATCGGCAACACCTGATATGCAGGTGACGTTCGCGCCGGGCAGCTTCAAGGACGGCCAGATGGGTGCGCTGGAGAAGACACCCGGGCTGAGCGCCGGCGCCTGGCAAATGCGGCCGCTGTCGCGCGGCTATGTCGAGGCGAAGTCGAACCGACCAGGCGACATGCCGGCGATCAACCCGCGCTACCTCTCGGAAGAGAGCGACCGCCGGGCCATCATCGGCGGCCTGCGGTTTGCGCGCCGGCTGTTCGACGCTCCGGCGCTGAAGAAGTTCGTTCGGGAAGAGAGCCTCCCCGGCGTCGGGGTCCAGAGTGAGGACGAACTGCTCGATTACGCGCGGCGCAACGGCGGCACCTGCTATCACGCCAGCTGCACCTGCATGATGGGCCAGCACCCGCTAGCAGTTGTCGATGACGAGTTACGCGTGCGCGGGCTCGACGGGCTCAGGGTCATCGACGCTTCGGTGATGCCGGCGGTCACCTCGACCAACACCAACGCCCCAACGATCATGATCGCCGAAAAGGGCGGGGCGATCATCAAAGACGCGGCACGGCAGAGACTGGCTGCATAGTGAAAGCGAGCGAGGAGGTAGCGATGCACGGTGCCACCGATCAGAGGCC